>JAFGRB010000047.1 GCA_016935365.1 Deltaproteobacteria bacterium | reverse complement strand
GAGGCCCCAGCGGGGCCTTCCAGACGTGCAAGCCCCCTTTGGAGGGGGCTTCCTAATACCTCGCCCTCTGGGCGAGGTTGATTATTTACGCGCCCTGAAGGGGCGCGGCCATCTCTGCTGCTGGCGATCTACAGGCCGCTGTCGATGCTCAGGTCGAAGGTCCCGCTCGTCGGGCCGTCCAGGAAGTAGTCCACCACGACATACACGGTCTCGTCGGTGCTCGCCTGGTAGGAGACCGTCTCCTCCGAGAAGCTGTCGGAGCCGTCCAGGCAGGCCGAGACGGGCATGGGCGAGGTCGAGCAGTCCGCCGTGATGTAGAGCGAGAGATCGTAGCTGCCCGAGGCCGTGGCGGTCACGGTCTCGCCGCTTGTCAGATCCACGCGGAAGATGACGTCCTTGCCCCGGGTGCCATAGCCGGTGCAGGTCCGGTCCGCCCACTCCAGGTCCGGGTTGAACGGATCGATGTCGAAGCCGGTGACCGCGAAGGGCAGCTCGGTCGCCAGGATGGGATCGGCGCACACGTCGCCGGTCGGGCGCGCGACGCAGGCGTAGTCCCGGCAGGCCTGGTCGGGCTGGCAGTCGGCGTCCGTCTGGCACTCGGGCACGATGCAGGCGTTGTCGATGCATAGCTCGCCCGCGCCCGTGCAGTCGGCGTCCTCGAAGCAGTCCACCACACCCTGGGCGCTGATGGCCATGTCGTAGCTCTGCCGCCAGACGCCCGTGCTGAACAGGCGCACCCGGACCAGGTAGGTGCCGCCCTGGCCCGCGGGCACGGGGTAGGCGAAGAACTCGTCGTCGGTCGAGCTGTAGCCGCGCGCGAGGGCCGTGCTCGTGTCTCCGGCCGCGTAGAGGTAGGCGTCGATGTCGCCGTCGGCGTGCGTGAAGAGGAAGTCGAAGCCGTAGCGGGTCAGCTCGTCGAGCTCGATCTGGAACCAGTCCTCGTCGCGCTGGCCGCAGAGCGTCAGATCGGCTTCCGTCGCGGGCAGGCCGAGCACGACCGCGTCCGCGGCGCTCGAGTTTGGCTCGAAGGCGTCCTCGATGCAGTCGAGCACGCAGCGGCTCGCCTCGCAGGTGAAGGCCGTCTCGTCCGGGCAGTCGGCCGGCGAGATGCACTCGACGCAGGTGCCCGAGTCGCAGACCAGCCCGTCCGGGCATGTGTGGTTCGCGTCGCAGGTGAAGTCGACGCAGGCGTAGTCCTCGCAGATCTGACCGGGCGTGCAGTCGAAGTGATCGAAGCACTCGATCGGCCCCACGTCGGCGATCGCCAGGTCGTAGGTCTGGGTGTAGACATCGGAGCTGTACAGCCGCACCCGCACGTAGTAGGTGCCGCCGCCGTCCGCGGGCACGGCGTAGGAGAACGACTCGTCATCGGTCGTCGACGCGCCGCGGACCACCGAGCTGAGCAGGTCTCCGGCGGTGTAGAGGTAGGCGTCGATGTCGCCGTCGGCGTGCAGGAAGGTGAAGTCGAAAGAGTAGCGCTCCGAGGCGAGCAGATCGAGCCGGAACCAGTCCTCGTCGCGCTGCCCGCAGAGCGTGAGATCCGGCTCGGTGAGCGGCGCGGCGACGTCGGCGGCCATGTCCGGGCTCGAGTTCGGCTCGTAGCTGTCCTCGGCGCAGTCGAGCACGCACAGGGCGTCGATGCAGTCGAAAACCGTCTCGTCCGGGCAGTCCGCGGGAGAGAGGCACTCCACGCAGGCGCCGGCCTGGTCGCAGCGCAGGCCGTCCGGGCAGTCCACGTCGTCCGAGCAGCTGAAGTCCTGGCAGGCGTAGTCGATGCAGATCTGGCCCGGGCTGCAGTCGCGGTGCTGGGTGCACTCCGGCACGATGCAGGTCGACTGGAAGCAGATCTCGCCCTCTCCCTGGCAGTCTTCGTCCTCGCGGCAGCCGATCTCGCAGACGCCGTCGGTGCAGATCTCCCCGGCCCCGCACTCGTCGTCGATCACGCAATCGGGGTCGAGCAGCACGCTGAGGTCGTAGTCCGCGTCGCCCAGGCGGGAGGAGTCCACCTTCACATACACCGTCTGATCGGCCCCGGCCGTGAAGTGGACCGACTCCCGGTCCTCATAGCTGAGCGAGGAGTCGAGCTGCTGCTCCTGGGCGTCGTAGAGCCACAGATCCAGGTCGAGCCGGGCGTGGACGAAGCGCATGACGACCAGCAGGAGCTGGCCGGAGAGCAGGTCGACCGCGAACCAGTCCTCCTCCTCGGCGAGCTGGCCGCAGAAGCGCAGCGCGTGGCTGCCGGCGCCGAGGGGCGCGGCGTCGATCAGCGCGTCGTTCTCCTCCAGGGCGTCGTCGAGGCAGCCCGCGCAGCCGCTCGTGTCGTAGCTGCAGCTCGGCGTGCAGGCGAGCTCGCCCTCGGCGAAGCCGAGGTCCGTGCAGCTCGCGTGGGTCACGGGGTTGCCGTCGCAGTCCTCGCCGGTGTCGATCTGGCCGTTGCCGCAAGGGTTCTCGATGCAGTCGGAGGTGTCGAAGCTGCAGTCGTCATGGCAGTCCAGCGCGCCGCCGATGAAGCCCAGCGAGCGGCAGTCCTTGTCGTCGAGGTTCTCGCCGTCGCAGTCCTCGCCGGCGTCGATCTCGCCGTTGCCGCAGGGATCCTCGCCCTCGCAGTCGATGGTGTCGAAGTGGCACTCGCCGTCGCAGGCGAGCGTGCCGCTCGCGAAGCCCAGGCCCTCGCAGCTCTGGTGGGTGACCGGGTTGCCGTCGCAGTCCTCGTCCGGGTCGAGCCGGCCGTTGCCGCACGAGATGCAGCCCGAGGTGTCGTAGTGGCAGTCCCCGTCGCAGACGAGCTCGCCGCTGGCGAAGCCCAGGCCCTCGCAGCTCTCGTGCTCGACCGGATTGCCGTCGCAGTCCTCGCCGACGTCGAGCTCGCCGTTGCCGCACGGGTCGACGTGCCTGCAGCCGCTGGTGTTGATGCTGCAGTCGCTGTTGCAGGCGAGGTCGCCCTCGTCGAAGCCGTAGTCCGCGCAGGTCTTGTCCCCGAAGAGATCGTCGTCGCAGTCCTCGTTCGGATCGAGCTGCCCGTTGCCGCACGGATCCGCGCCCCGGCAGCCGCTCAGGTCGAAGGTGCAGTCGTCCTTGCAGGCCAGCACGCCGCTGTGGAAGCCGAGATCGGTGCAGTCCTTGCCGTTGAGCAGGTCCCCGTCGCAGTACTCGCCGAAGTCGAGCTGATCGTTGCCGCACAGCGTGTCCGCGGTGCAGCCCGAGGTGTCGAAGGTGCAGTCGTCGTTGCAGGCCAGATCGCCGCCGGTGAAGCCGAAGGACGTGCAGGTCCTGGCGTTGAGGTCAGATCCGTCGCAGGCCTCGTCGCCCTCGACTTTCCCGTTGCCGCAGTCGGCGCCCCCGCCGTCGCAGCCCGAGAGCAGCGGGCATGCGAGCAGGAGGAAAAGTCCGAGGATCGTCGTCCACACGCGCTTCATGACCGTCTTCCTTTCACCCGCTCCCTCGGGGCGGGTTGCCAGTCGTGGTGCCCCCATCCTATGGGCGGGCAGGCCGGCAGTCAACACGGCTAGGTCCTCTCTGGGCTCTCTAGGCCCTTGACACCGGGCCCGCTGCGCGTAGAATGTCTCGACCCGGTGGCGGTCGATCCGCCGGGCGAAAAGTCGAGGCCAATTGCGATGAAGGAAAAGATCCATCCCAAGTACGTCGATGCCACCGTGGAGTGCGCCTGCGGCAACGTGATCAAGACGCGCTCGACGCGCGGCAGCTTCAAGGTCGACATCTGCTCCAACTGCCATCCCTTCTTCACCGGCAAGCAGAAGCTGGTCGACAGCGCAGGCCGGGTCGAGCGCTTCCGGCGCAAGTACGGTCTGAGCGAGAAGGCAGACGATCAGAACGAGTCCTAGCCCAGCTCGAGGCGACGCCCGCGAGTGGCATGGACGGCCCGCCGGATGTTCACCCGATGTCCTGAAAGCAAGCGCTCGGAAGACCCCATCAAGGTCGGCGGTCAGGCGGTCATGGAGGGCGTGATGATGCGCTCTCCGAACAGCTTCGCCGTGGCGGTCCGCCGCGCCAGCGGCGAGATCGTGCTGCGCGAGTCCCCCTGGCGCCCCTTGCTGGCCGGCTGGAAGATGCTGCGCTGGCCCTTCATCCGCGGCAGCCTCGTTCTGCTGGAGTCGCTGGTCAACGGCATCTCGGCGCTGAACTTCTCCGCCCGGATCGCCATGGCCGACCTCGAGAAGCAGGCGGCGGACGGCGAGGCGGCCGGGGGCGAGGCCGGTGCGCAGGCCGGGGCGCTCGATCTGGACGCGGCCCGCAAGGACAGCTCCGACTTTGCCATCTGGGCCACGGTGATCTTCGCCCTGGGGCTGGGGATCGGGCTCTTCATCGCCCTGCCGCACATGGCCGTCTGGCTCGGCAGCCTGCTCGCCGGCCGCGAGCTCACGGTCGAGGAGCTCAGCTTCCACGCCATCGTGGGCGTGGTCAAGCTGGGGGTCTTCATCGGCTACATCGCGCTGATCTCCCTGATGAAGGACGTGCGCCGGGTCTTCGAGTTCCACGGCGCCGAGCACCAGTCCATCTACACCTACGAGGCCGGCCAGCCCCTGACCGTCGAGTACGCCCGCCAGCACATCCCCCTGCATCCCCGCTGCGGCACCACCTTCCTGATCATGGTCATCCTGCTGTCGATCCTGGTCTTCGCCCTGGTCTTTCCCCTGCTGATCTGGCTGCTCGGCGAGCCGACCGGGATCACCTGGCTCGATCACGTCATCTACGTGCTCATCAAGCTGCCGCTGCTCTTTCCGATCGCCGGGCTGGCCTACGAGTTCCAGCGCTTCACGAGCAAGTACCTGGATCGCTGGTGGGCGCGCGCCCTGGCCTGGCCCGGTATGTTCATCCAGCGTCTGACGACCCGCCCGCCGTCGGACGACCAGCTCGAAATCGCGCTCACCTCGCTGCGAAAGACCCTCTGGCGGGAGCGGGTGGGGGCTGCGGACGGCGAGGCGGCCGACGGGCTGAATGTCTTCTGCGACTTCGACGCGGTGGTCGAGGAGCTCGGCGAAGCGGGCTGAGGCCGGGAGCCATAAGGCGTGTTCGCGAAGCTCGAAGAAGTCGAATCCCGTTACGAGGAGCTGGGCCGCTTGCTCCAGGATCCGGCCGTCTACTCCGATCCGGCCCGGCTGCAGAAGATCGCCCGCGAGCGCAAGGGCCTCGAGGAGATCGTCGCCTGCTTTCGGAGCTTTCGGAAAGTCGAGAAGGACATCCGGGGCAACCAGGAGCTCGTGCGCGAGGGCGACGGCGACCTCGCCGAGCTGGCGGCCGCCGAGCTGCCGGCGCTCGAGCGCCGCAAGCAGGAGCTCGAGCGCCAGCTCAAGGTCCTGCTGCTGCCGGACGACCCGCGGGACGCCAAGAACATCCTGCTCGAGATCCGCGCCGGCGCCGGCGGCGAGGAGGCGGCCCTGTTCGCCGCCGACCTCTTCCGCATGTACTCGCGCTACGCCGAGCAACGCGGCTGGAAAGTCGAGCTGATGAGCGAGAGCCTGGCCAGCGCCGGCGGCTTCAAGGAGGTGGTCGCCCTGCTGAGCGGGGAGCGGGTCTACAGCACGATGAAGTTCGAGGGCGGCGTGCACCGCGTCCAGCGCGTGCCGGTCACCGAGAGCCAGGGGCGCATCCACACCTCCACGGTGACCGTGGCGGTGCTGCCCGAGGCGGACGAGGTGGACGTGTCGATCGACGAGCGGGACCTGGAGATCAGCGTCTGTCGCGCCGGTGGCCCGGGGGGCCAGGGCGTCAACACGACCGACTCGGCGGTCCGCATCACCCACATCCCGTCGGGGATGACCGTCCAGTGCCAGGACGAGCGCTCCCAGATCAAGAACAAGGCCAAGGCCATGAAGGTGCTCCGGGCGAGGCTCTACGAGAAGAAGCTGGCCGAGCAGCAAGCTGCGCGCAGCGAGGACCGGCGCACGATGGTCGGCACCGGGGACCGGGCCGAGAAGATTCGCACCTACAACTTCCCCCAGAACCGGGTGACGGATCACCGCATCTCGCTCACCCTCCACAAGCTCGATCGCCTGATCGAGGGCGAGCTGGACGAGATCATCGACTCGCTCAAGGCGCACTACCAGGCCGAGGCCCTCAAGGGCGGGACCTCTTGAGATGCCGCCCGGCGGGCCGCAGACGCTCCTCGACGTGCTCCGCAAGGCCGAGGGCTTCCTGTGCGAGAAGCTCGAGCTGGATCGGGCCGCCGCCCGGCTCGACGCCCAGGTGCTGCTGGCCGCGGTGCTCGGCTGCGATCGGGTCCGGCTGTACATGGACTTCGATCGCCCCCTGTCGGAGGGCGAGCTGGATCGCTACCGCGAGCTCGTCCGCCGCCGCGCGGGGCACGAGCCGGTGGCCTACCTGGTGGGCGAGCGCGAGTTCTGGTCTCTGCCGATCCGGGTCGACCGGCGGGTGCTCATCCCCAGGCCGGACACGGAGACGCTGGTCGAGTGGGCGGTCGATCTCTTCCGGGACCGGGCGCTCGAGTGCTTCGCGGACGTGGGCACGGGCTCGGGCTGCCTGGCCTGCGCCCTGGCGCAGCAGTTCCCGGGCGCCCGGGGCACGGCGGTCGATCGGGACGCGGACGCCTGCTCGCTGGCGGCCGAGAACCTGGCCAGGCTGGGCTTCGACGGGCGGGTCGATGTGCGCTGCGGCGATCTGCTGCAGCCCGTCGAGGGGCGAGCGGATCTGCTGGTGGCCAACCTGCCGTACATCCCCAGCGGCGAGCTCGCCTCGCTGCCGGCCGATGTCCGCGGCCACGAGCCGCTCGGCGCCCTGGACGGCGGCCCGGACGGCCTTGCGACCTTGAGGCGCATGGTCTCTAGCGCCTGCGCGCACCTGCGTCCAGGCGGCTGGCTCCTGCTCGAGGTGGGCGCAGGGCAGGCCGAGGCGGTCGCCCGGCTCTGCCGACAGGCCGGCCTGGGCGCAGTCGAGACGCGGCGCGACCTGGCAGGCCTTGCGCGTGTCGTGGGCGCGTGTCTGCCATGACGCGAGCTGACGGCATGCGCGTGCTCGAAGCCCAGCGAAATCCGGCGCTGCGAGGGCTGGCGCGGCGCTTGCATCGACATCGGGCATGTTCGAGGAGCGCCCAGGATTCGCTCTCCCCCTGCGGGAGATTCTCGAGGCGGAAGGCATGCAGAAGATCGTGATCCGCGGCGGCTGCAAGCTCGATGGCGAGGTCGAGGTCTCGGGGGCCAAGAACGCCGCCTTGCCGCTGCTCATCGCGAGCATCCTGGCCCGCGGCGAGCACGAGATCGGCAACGTACCCGATCTGGTGGACGTGGCCACGACCTGCAAGCTGCTCGAGGGGTTGGGCGCCGAGGTCGAGCGGTCCCGCTCCCGGGTTCGCATCTCGACCCGGGCGCTCAGCCGCCACGAGGCGCCCTACGACCTGGTCAAGACCATGCGCGCCTCGGTGCTGTGCCTGGGCCCGCTGGTGGCGCGCTACGGTCGGGCCCGGGTCTCGCTGCCCGGCGGCTGTGCGATCGGCGCCCGGCCCGTGGACCAGCACCTGATGGGCCTGGAGAAGCTGGGCGCGAGGGTCAGCCTGGCGCACGGCTACGTCGAGGCGCGGGCGAGGCAGCTCCGCGGGGCGACGATCGTCTTCGACCTGCCGACCGTCACCGGGACCGAGAACCTGCTGATGGCCAGCGTGCTCGCCAAGGGCGAGACGGTGCTCGAGAACGCGGCCCGCGAGCCGGAGGTTCTGCAGCTGGCCGAGGCGCTGTGCGCCATGGGCGCCCGCATCGAGGGCGCCGGCACCAAGACCCTGCGCATCCAGGGCGTGGACGAGCTCGGCCCGCTCGACTGCAGCGTGATCCCGGACCGCATCGAGGCCGGGACGCTGATGATCGCCGCGGCGATCGGCAAGGGGCGGGTCTGCATCCGCGGAGCGGTCCTCGGCCACCTCACGGCCCTGGTCGGCAAGCTCCGCGAGGCGGGGGTGGAGATCGCCGAGCGGGACGGCGGGGTCTGGGTCCGCAGCCCGCAGCGGCTGCGGGCGGTCGACGTGGCCACCCAGCCCCACCCGGGCTTCCCGACCGACATGCAGGCCCAGTTCATGGCCCTGATGTGCCTGGCCGACGGCACCTCGGTGATCGCCGAGCGCATCTTCGAGAACCGCTTCATGCACGCGCTCGGGCTCCGGCGCATGGGCGCCCAGATCAAGCAGGACGGGGGCCGGGCCATCGTGCGGGGCGTCGACAAGCTCTCCGGCGCGCCGGTCATGGCCACCGATCTGCGCGCCAGCGCGAGCCTCGTGCTGGCCGGCCTGGTGGCCGAGGGCACGACCGAGGTCCACCGGGTCTATCACCTGGATCGCGGCTACCAGCGTCTGGATGCGAAGCTCAGAAGCCTCGGGGCCGACATCCACCGCAGCCGGGCCCGGCCGCCGGTGACGGTCCGCTGAGCTGCGACGAGGTAAGCCCTGAAACAAGCGCGGTCTTGCAGACCGCGTTTGTTTCAGGAGGACTAGCCGGGCCCGCCCGACTCGAGCAGGATCTTCTTGATGTGATCGGCCAGGATCTGCGAGCCATCGCCCTCCATGCGGACGATGCGCATCTCGAGACCGGCGCCCCCGGCGACGATGCCCCGGTCCGCGGCCTGATCGGCGCTCAGGATGCGCCATACCTCGGCGTGGGCCACCACGGGCTGGTCCTCGACCGTGAACGAGGCCGTCACGGACGTCCCGCGGTCGAGGCTGATCTCGGTCTGGATGAACAGGCCGCCCGGGCTCACGTGCAGCGAGTGGAAGCGATGGGTCTTGCGCGGCGTCTCGAGCTTGACCTCCACTTCCAATCGGGACCACTGCTCCCGCCGAATACCCATGGCGCTCTCCTTCCCCCTCTGAAAGCATAGCCGAAAAACCCGACCCGTCAAGAAAGCGGGCCGGGCGCCGGAGCTCGGGGAGCTTCCGCAGGGCAGACCCGTGGCCGGCCCAGGTGCGACATGTATGCCCGGGTAGTGTAACCTCGGAGCTACACTCCGTGAGCTCGGGATACGCTCGAGAGGTGCAGGCTTTTACGCCTATCTATTCGTATTGCTAGAGTTTTAGAAAAAACAGCCCGATCTCATCGTTTTGGAACACAACGGGCGGCCTGAAAATGATCTGCTTCATTTCCGGTAAGATGAAGAGTTTATTGCGCATCGCGTCAGGTTCTGGCAGGGATCTTGCTACACAAGAGCAGTTGCTGGAGAAGCACGAGGTGCTGATGAAGGAAGTCAAGAGCAGATTCTGGCAGCGGGTGCTGGTCATCCTGGGCGCGGCAGCGGTCCTGCCGGCGCTCAAGGGCCTGCCCGCCGCCTTCGAAGAGCCGGACGCGCAGCACTCGAGAAGCGGTGCTGCGGACATCCTCCTGCTCCAGGGGCCGATCGCGAGCGCCGAGCTCGAGGGCTTCGACCCGCACCGGGAGCTCTCGGAGATCCGGGACGTGATCCAGCTCGACACGCTGCGGCGCGTGCTCTCTCGTTACCCGAAGCGGCTCGATCCCGAGAGCTGCGAGACGCTGGCGCGCATGCTCATCGAGCACGGGCGCAGCGCGAACATCGATCCCATCTTCCTGGCGGCGGTCATCCGGGTCGAGAGCCTGTTCAGCAAGGACGCCGTCTCCCACAAGGGAGCCCGGGGCCTGATGCAGGTGATGCCCAAGACCGGAGAGGAGCTGGCGCACCGGCTGGGCATGGACTGGGAGGGCCCCTCCCAGCTCCACGATCCAGAGGTCAACGTCCGCCTCGGCGCCTACTACCTCAAGCGTCTGCTGAGCCACTACCGGGGCAACTACAAGCTCGCGCTGACCGCATACAACCGCGGCCCGCGCAACGTGCGCCGGATCGTGACCCGCGACGGCTACCTGGGCAGGCGCTACACGGCCTACTTCCGCAAGATCCAGCAGATCTACCGGCGCTACCTGCGCTCGCTGGACTCGCCCACCAGCGCGCTGCTCCAGCTCGGCTGAGCCGCGCGCGCGCGCCTCGCGCGCCATGATTTGACAGCCGGACCCGCTGATCCCTACAATGGGTGCCCTGATCCCGGAGGCGCGTAGGCCGAGCGCCTCTCGGCAAGACGGGAGAGGAGCCATGAGACGCACTTCGCTCGTCGGGCTCTGCCTCGCAGCGCTCGCACTGCCGACCGCCTGCAGCAACGCGACCCGCGCGCTCGTTCACGAGGAGGACATCGCCAAGGTCTTCCCCTGGCCCAGGGACGAGAGCTCGGTCCAGATACGCGTCAAGCCCGAGACCACCATGGCCAACACCTGCTTTCTCTTCGGCTCCTGGGAGACCATCAGCGTGGGGCCCGACACGACCTTCTACATGGTGGACGATCTCGGCAAGAACTACGCCTACACCCCGAGCCGATCGCCCATCCGGCGCCTGAGCAAGGTCGACTCGATGGAGATCCGTTGGCCCGTCAAGGTCTCCGAGCCCGCGGCGTCCGAGGCCGAGGGGGGCGAGGGCCAGGCCGAGGGCGAGGGCAAGGACAAGGGCGAGGACAAGGACAAGGACAAGGGCGGGCAGGCGCCCGATGCCAGCCCGCCGAAGGAGAAGGCGCAGCCAAAGCCGAAGCCCGGCCCGGCCGAGAAGCCGTCAGGGACGGGGGAGGCTGGGAGCTGACCCGAGGTCGGCCGGCCGTACGGCGGGCGACGCCCGTCGGGCCGGAACCCTCTGCCGGGGGGCGATGGAGCATAGATTGGGCCTGAGCCGAACCATCCTCTACTGCCTTTGGCTGCGTCACGACGACAAGCTGAGCCGCGAGCGGATCCAGGTGCTCCAGCAGCGCCGGCTTCGAAAGATGGTCCGCTTTGCCAAGGCGCGTTCGCCTTTCTACCAAGATCGCTACCGCAAGATCGATCCGGACGCGGCCTCGTTCTCCGTGCGGGATCTGCCCCCCACCTGCAAGGACGAGCTGATGGCCGATTTCGACCGGGTGGTGACCGACCCCCGATTGAAGCTCGAGGAGATCCTCCAGTGGGTCCGTCAGCCGGACAACGTGGGGCGCTGGTACAAGCGGCGCTTCGTGCCCACGGTCACCTCGGGCACGACCGGCGCGCCTGGGATCTTCGTCTACGACAGGCAGGAGTGGGACTGGATCCAGGCCTTCAGCGTCACCCGGGGCATCCGCTTCAAGCCGTCCTTCTTCCAGTTCTTCGCCCAGGCCGGCAAGATCCTCGTCAGCAAGGTCAGGGTGGCGCTCGTCTCGGTCCTCAACGGGCACTTCGTCACCTTCATCCTCTTCCGCATGACGCCCAAGATCGGGCGCCTGGTGTCGCGCTTCCACTTCCTGTCGGTCGTGGATCCGGTCGATGGGCTGATCGAGCAGCTCAACGAGATCCAGCCCAACGTACTGCATTGCTATCCCACGATGCTCGAGGTGCTGGCGCACGCCAAGCTCGACGGGCGGCTCCGCATCGAGCCCTGGGTGCTGACCGCGTCCAGCGAGCCGCTGACCCGCCCCGCCCGCGAGGCGATCGCCCAGGCCTTCCCGGCCAGCCCGCTCTTCGAGACCTACGGCACCTCGGAGGGCGTGAACCTGGCCAGCGAGTGCCAGTTCCACCGGGGCATGCACGTCAACACGGACTACTTCGTCCTCGAGAGTGTGCGCGCGGACGGGTCGCCCGTGGAGCCGGGCGAGGTCGGCGACAAGGTCTACCTCTCGTGTCTCTTCTCGCGGACCATGCCCATCCTGCGATACGAGATCGGGGACGTGACCCGGCCGATCGCCGAGCCGTGCCCCTGCGGCTTGCCCTTCCCGCTGATCGAGGTCCAGGGCCGGACCGACGACATCTTCTGGGTCTACGACGACCAGGACCGCCCGGTGCCCCTGCCGCCCATTCCCTTCGAGGCGCTGTTTCTCAACGTGGACGGGCTGGTGCAGTACCAGCTCATCCAGCAGGAGCGGGACCTCTTCCGGATCCTCTACAGGGTCCGGGACGGGGCCGACGGCGCGCAGGTGGGCGGGCAGATCCGCACGCGCTTCATGGACTACCTCGCCCAGAAGGGCATCGGCAAGAAAGTGCGGCTGCAGATCGAGGCGGTCGAGGAAATCCCGAGGGATCCCGGCTCGGGCAAGGTGCGCCAGATCTTCAGCCGGGTCGAGCAGCTCTACCTGCCGGGCCAGCCCCTGGGGGATCGGCGCCGCAGCGACGAGCGCCGCTCGGGCGTCGAGCGGCGCGCGGGCAGGAGGGAATCGGATCGCCGCCAGCGCGAGCGGCGCGGCGATGAGGAGGACGGAGGCGAATGAAGCGGCTCGTCTGGATCGCAGTCTGTGCGCTGCTGCTGGCCGCGGTCTACATCTGCGGCTGGGTGCCGCTCGGCGGGCGGACGCTCGTCGAGCGGGTGCTGGGTCCGGACCCGCAGGCGGCGGGGCCGGAGACGGGGGCGGCGGCCCGCGAGGCCGAGCCGGACGGCGGGCCGGGCGCGGAGCCGGAGCGCGAGCCGCAGCCGGGCCCCGGGACGCGGGCGGGCGAACAGGATCCCGACGTCCACACCGAGAAGGAGCAGCGCGATCTCACCCGGCTCATCGAACGCAAGCTCGGGGGAGGCGAGGCCGGTGGGCGATAGATCCCAGGCGAGGGGTGTGACGCCCATTTGCGCCCGCGCGCGAATGCCGGGCAACGAGCGGGACCGGCCGAGATGAGCATGCTCCGCACAGGTCTTGGGGCGGGGTTCGGGCTCTGCGCACTGCTGTCCGGTGCGCTGCTCGCCGGCGACGAGCCGGAGCGGCTGTGGGCCGAGCTGCCGTCCAGCGCCCCGGCCCCGGTCGACCTGTCGACTTTCTCCGAGCTGGTGGAGCGGGCGAGCCCGGCCGTGGTGGCGGTCCACACCCGGCTCGCCTCGGGCGAGCTGGCCGAGCCGGCGATCGACCCCTGGGATCTCTTCCCGGACGTCCCGCGGCGGGAGCGGCCCGAGGGGATGGGCTCCGGCTTCGCCGTGCGCGCGGATGGCTACGTGGTCACCAACCACCATGTGATCGAGAACGCCGAGCAGGTCTGGGTGCGCGTCCAGGGTCTGGGCAAGCGCCTGGAGGCGAAGGTGGTGGGCTCGGACGCGCGGTCGGACCTGGCGCTGCTCAAAGTCGCGCCGCCCAGGCCGCTCGCGGTCCTGCCGCTGGGCGACTCGGATCGCCTGCGGGTCGGGGCCTGGGTGGTGGCGATCGGCAACCCGCTCGGGCTGACCTCGGTGGCCACCAAGGGCATCGTGAGCGGCAAGGGCCGGACCGTCGGTGATCTGCCCCAGATCCGGCCGGGCTACTTCGACTTCATCCAGACCGATGCGGCCATCGATCGGGGCAACTCGGGCGGGCCGCTTCTGAACCTGCGCGGCGAGGTGGTCGGGGTCAACACCGCCATCAACTCCCGGGCCCGGGGCATCGGTTTCGCAGTGCCCGTCAACGTGACCAAGGCGGTCCTGCCGCAGCTGCTCGAGCACGGGCGGGTCGAGCGCAGCTACCTGGGCATCACGATCGAGGAGGTGACCTGGGAGCAGGTCGAGGCGCTCGGCATGGACCGGCCCCGGGGCGTGCGCGTGACCTCGGTCAAGCCGGACACGCCTGCCGAGCGGGCCGGCCTGCGCGAGGGAGACGTCGTGCTGCGCTTCGCCGGGGCGGAGATCCACAGCCGGGCGGACATGGGCTGGCGGGCGGGCACCTGCCGGGTGGGCGTGGCGGTCGAGCTCAGCGTGTCGCGCGGCGGCGAGCGCCGGACGATGCAGATCGTGCCCGCGGCCCGAGATCGCGATGCAGAGCCCGCGCCGCCGGAGCGGCCGGACGGAGGCCAGAAGCCAACGCCTACCAGGCGGCGCCTGGGACTGGAGGTCGGCGAGCTGGACGCACACAGCGCCAAGCTCGCGGGTCTGGACGAGGCGGCGCGCGGTGTCGTCGTCACCCGCGCCGCGGGCGAGGCGGCGGCCCAGGGCCTTCGGCTGGGAGATGTCATCACCGAGATCAACGGCCGGCCGGTGGCCGACCGCAAGAGCTTCCTTCGGGAGATCGAGTCGGTGGGCAGCGGCGAGATGGTGCGCCTGTACGTGCTCCGGCAGCGGGGAGCGCGCTTCTTCGCCTTCCCCAGGAACTGGTAGGCGGGCGCTTGGCTGACTTGAAGGTCTACCCGGACTATCGACAGCTGCCCGGCGCACAGCCCGGGCGGGCCGTGACGATCGGCTCCTTCGACGGGCTACACCTCGGCCACCGCCACCTGCTCGATCGAGCGCGGGGCGTGGCCCGCCGCGCGGGGCTCGAGATGGCGGTCATGACCTTCGAGCCCCACCCTGCCAGGGCCCTGGCCCCCGAGCTCAGCCCCCCGCTGCTCATGAGCGCGGAGCGGAAGATCCGCGGCTTCGGGGCGGTGGGGGCGACGCTCGTGCTGGCGCAGCGCTTCGATCGGGAATTCGCCTCGCTCTCCCCGGAGGGCTTCGCCGCGGAGGTTCTCGTCGGCGCCCTCTCCGCCCGGGTCGTGGTCGTCGGCGAGGACTTCACCTTCGGCCGGGCTCGCGAGGGGAGCGCCGAGACCCTCCGCTCGCTCGGCCGGGCGCACGGATTCGAGGTCGAGGTCTGCCGAAAGCTGTCCGTGCAGGGCGTGGTCGCCTCGAGCTCCCGGATCCGCGCCTTCCTGCTCCAGGGCCAGGTGGGCGCGGCGGCCATGCTGCTGGGGCGGCCATTCGTCGTGGAGGGGGAGGTGGTCGCGGGCGAGGGGCGGGGGCGGCAGCTCGGTTTTCCGACCGCCAACCTGCGCTCCGGCGCCGAGCTGCTGCCGGCCCGGGGTGTGTACGCGGGCTGGGCCTGGATCGCCGGGGCCCGCCGCGGGCAGCCCGCCGTGACCAACATCGGGGTCAACCCGACCTTCGGCCCCGGCCCCAGGACGATCGAGGCGCACCTGCTGGATTTCTCCGGCGATCTCGTCCGGCAGCACATGGTGCTGGCCTTCGCGGAGCGGCTGCGGGACGAGGTGGCGTTCCCCTCGGCGGCCGATCTGGCCGCGCAGATCGGACGGGATGCGGCCCGCGCGCGGGTCTGGGCGGCCGATCGCTCGGCGCCGGAGCTCGATCCGCTCGACGGCATCGCGCTCTGACCGCGTCCATCGTTCTTGACAGGATCCGGCCCTGTCTCCGATAATCGAGAGACCTGGTAAGGGGAAACACAAGGAAGCCAGGCTTCTTGGAGCCGAGCAGAGAGGTGCTTGCATGGCCGGTAGACTGGGAGAGCTCCTCGTACGGGAGAACGTCATCAGCGTGGGTCAGCTCAAGAAGGCCCAGGATGAGCAGCGGCAGACCGGGGGGCGCCTTGGATCGAGCCTCGTCAAGCTGGGGATGATCGAGGAGACCGAGCTCACCTCCTTTTTGAGCAAGCAGTACGGTGTCCCGGCCATCAACCTGAACGACTTCGACATCGATCAGGACGTCATCAACCTGGTGCCCAAGGACGTGGCCGAGAAGCACACCCTGATTCCCATCAACCGTTCGGGCTCGACGATCAGCGTGGCCATGGGCGACCCGTCGAACATCTTCGCCATCGACGACATCAAGTTCATCACCGGCTACAACGTCGAGGTCATGGTGGCCGCCGAGCAGTCCATCCGGGACGCCATCGAGCGCTACTACTCGGAGCGGGTCTCTTACGATGACGTGATGGAGGGCTTCGACGAGGGGGAGATCGACTACGGCGAAGAGGAGGAGGACGTCGACGTCGTCGACCTCGAGAACAGCGCCGAAGAGGCGCCCGTGGTCCGGCTGGTCAACCTCATCCTGATCGACGCCATCAAGAAGAACGCCTCCGACATCCACATCGAGCCCTACGAGAAGACCTTCCGCGTGCGCTACCGGATCGACGGGGTGCTCTACGAGGTGATGAAGCCGCCGCTGAAGCTGCGCAGCGCCATCACCTCCCGCATCAAGATCATGAGCGACCTCGACATCGCCGAGCGCCGCCTGCCCCAGGACGGCCGCATCAAGCTCAAGCTGGGCAAGGGGCGCGAGATGGACTTCCGCGTGAGCGTCCTGCCCACGCTCTTCGGCGAGAAGGTCGTGCTGCGGCTGCTGGACAAGAGCAACCTGCAGCTCGACATGACCAAGCTGGGCTTCGAGCCCGAGCCGCTGAGCTGGTTCAAGGACGCCATCCAGAGGCCCTTCGGCATGATCCTGGTCACCGGACCGACCGGATCCGGCAAGACCACCACGCTGTACTCGGCGCTCAGCGAGCTCAACCAGCCGACCGTGAACCTGTCGACCGCCGAGGATCCGGTGGAGTTCAACCTGCCGGGCATCAACCAGGTCCAGATGCACGACGAGATCGGGCTCAACTTCGCGGCGGCCCTGCGGTCCTTTCTGCGCCAGGACCCGGACATCATCATGGTGGGCGAGATCCGCGACTTCGAGACGGCCGAGATTGCCGTCAAGGCCGCCTTGACCGGCCACCTCGTGCTGTCGACCCTGCACACCAACGACGCGCCGTCGACGATCAGCCGCTTGCTCAACATGGGCGTCGAGCCCTTCCTGGTCACCGCCTCGGTGGTGCTGATCCTGGCCCAGCGACTGGCGCGGCGGATCTGCCAGGAGTGCAAGCAGCCCGCCAAGGTGCCCGAGCAGTCGCTGCTCGACCTGGGCATGCGGCCCGAGGAGATCAGGGGCCTGTCGGTCTTCCAAGGGTCCGGCTGCCGCAACTGCGCGGATACCGGCTATCGGGGCCGCGTGGCCCTGTACGAGGTCATGCCGTTCTGGGATGACCTGAAGGACATGGTGCTCAACGGCGCCTCGACCGCAGAGCTCAAGATGGAGGCCATCAAGCTCGGCATGAAGAGCTTGCGGATGTCCGGGTTGACCAAACTCGCCGAAGGTGTGACCACGATCGACGAGGTGGTCCGCGTGACGGCCGCAGACCAGATGTAGGAGAACCCATGCCGAATCTGCATCAGCTCTTGAAGGCGATGATCGAGAAGGGGGCCTCGGACCTGCACATTACGACGGGCTCTCCCCCCCAGCTGCGGATCGACGGGCGCCTGGTGCCGCTCAAGACGCCGCCGCTGACCCCCGTCGAGACCCGGCAGCTGTGCTACTCGGTGCTGACCGACGCCCAGAAGCACCGCTTCGAGGAGGAGAGCGAGCTCGATCTCTCCTTCGGCGTCAAGGGATTGAGCCGCTTCCGGTCCAACATCTTCATGCAGCGCGGGGCGGTGGCCGGCGCCTTCCGGACCATCCCGTTCAAGATCCTCTCGTTCTCCGAGCTGGGTCTGCCCCCGGTGGTCGCCGACCTGGCCAAGCGCCCGCGCGGCCTGGTGCTGGTGACCGGCCCGACCGGCTCCGGGAAGTCGACCACGCTGGCGGCCATCATCGACAAGATCAACGCCGAGCGGCACGAGCACATCATCACCATCGAGGATCCCATCGAGTACCTCCATCCCCACAAGAACTGCCTGGTCAACCAGCGGGAGGTGGGCGCCGACACCCAGAGCTTCAAGCGAGCGCTGAAGTACATCCTGCGGCAGGACCCCGACGTCGTGCTGGTCGGCGAGATGCGCGATCTGGAGACCATCGAGGCGGCGCTGGTGATCTCCGAGACCGGCCACCTGACCTTCGCCACCCTGCACACCAACTCCGCGGTCCAGTCCATCAACCGCATCCTGGACGTCTTCCCGCCCTACCAGCAGCCGCAGGTCCGGGCCCAGCTCAGCTTCGTCCTCCAGGGCGTGCTGTCCCAGCAGCTCATCCCCAAGGCCAGCGGCCAGGGCCGGACGCTCGCCTGCGAGGTGCTGGTCCCCAACCCGGCCGTCCGCAACCTGATCCGCGAGGACAAGGTCCACCAGATCTACAGCCAGATGCAGGTGGGCCAGTCCAAGTTTGGCATGCAGACGATGAACCAGTCGCTGCACGCCCTGTACCAGCGCAAGATGATCACGCTCGACGATGCCATCGGCCGCAGCAGCAACGTGGACGAGCTGCGCGAGATGATGGCCTCGGGCGTCACGGCGGCGCCCCAGCAGCAGTACCGCTCCGAGTACGGGCACGGTCAGCCGATCCGGAGCGAGCGGGGCTGAGAGGCGGTCGGGGCCGAGAGCCGCGCACCCGGCCGGCTGAAGGTCGGCCGAGACAGTCGGAGGAATTCCAATGCCGACGTTTGCATGGGAAGGCAAGACCAGGAGCGGGGAGATGCGCACGGGCGAGCTCGCCGCCAAGAACGCCGACGAGGTGATGAAGAAGCTCCGGGCTCAGAACATCACCCCCTCCAAGGTCAAGAAGAAGGGCGGCTTCCAGTTCCCGAAGATCTCCACCGGCGTGGGGCTCAAGGATCTGGTGATCTTCACCCGCCAGTTCTCCACCATGATCGACGCCGGCCTGCCCCTCGTCCAGTGCCTGGACATCCTGGCCAACCAGGCCGAGAGCACCAAGCTGCGGGAGGTGCTCAGCGGCGTCAAGGAAGTCGTCGAGAGCGGCGCGACCTTCGCCGATGCGCTCAAGAAGCACCCCAAGGTCTTCGACGATTTGTATGTCAACCTCGTGGCCGCCGGCGAGGTGGGCGGTATTCTCGATACGATCATGGCGCGCCTGGCCGTCTACATCGAGAAGAACATGAAGCTGCGCAAGAAGGTCAAGGGCGCGCTGGTCTACCCGATCTGCATCATGATGGTGGCCCTGATCGTCCTGCTCATCCTGCTCTACTGGGTCATCCCGGTCTTCCAGAAGATGTTCGAGGACTTCGGCTCGAGCCAGTCCCTGCCGGCCACGACCCAGAACCTGATCGACCTCTCCGAGTGGATGCGGGACAACTACATCCTGGTCTTCGGCTTCATCTTCGGCCTGATCTTCGGCACGCACTACTTCAAGAAGTGGCCCAGGGGTCGATACCTCTGGGACAAGACCGTGCTCAAGCTCCCGATCTTCGGCTCGCTGCTCCGCAAGGTGGCGGTGGCCAAGTTCACCCGCACCCTGGGGACAATGATCTCCTCCGGCGTGCCCATCCTCGACGCGCTGGACGTGGTGGCCAAGTCGGCGGGCAACAAGATCGTCGAGGAGGGCATCTACTACACCCGGGAGAAGATCAGCGAGGGCAAGACCATGGCCGAGCCGCTGGCCGAGGCGGGCGTCTTCCCGGGCATGGTGGTCCAGATGATCGCCGTCGGCGAGAGCACCGGCGCGCTGGACCAGATGCTCAACAAGATCGCTGACTTCTACGATGAGGAGGTGGACGTGGCGGTCGACGCGCTCACCTCGCTCATGGAGCCCATCATGATGGTGGGCCTCGGCGGCATGGTCGGCTACTTCCTGGTCGCCATGTACCTGCCCATCTTCAGCCTGGCCTCGGCCGTCAATGCCTGAGCTCACTTCCGTGCCGGTGCGCGGAACGAGCAGACCCGATTCCGACCCCAAGCAGCGCGGGCGCTTCGTCCTGATGATGGTCGTGCGGGCGCTGGTCGTCACCGCGCTGTTCGCCTCGACCCTCTTCTTCGGCCTCCAGCGCGAGGCGCCCGGGGTGAGCCGCTCGGAGTGGATCCTGTACGCCTCGGTCGGCTGCGTCTATGCCTTGACGCTGGGCTACCTGCTGTGGATCTGGCGCGTGCAGCGCGACCTGCGGACCCACTTCCAGGTGCAGGTCTTCCTCGACGTCCTGCTGGCCACCTTGCTGGTCTACCTGACCGGCGGCATCGAGAGCCCGTTCACTTTCTTCTACACCTTGCCCATCATCAACACCGCGGTGTCCTTCGAGAGCCGCGGCGCGCTGCTGACCGCCGGGCTGTGCTGCCTGATGCTCGGCGCGCTCTTCATCCTGGAGAAGCAGGGCATCCTGCCGGTCGACCTCGCCGGGCGCGTCGGCGAGAGACCGTCCATGGAGCGGGTCGTCTACCTGCTGGTGCTCAACTACGCCATGTTCTTCAGCATCGCATGGCTGGCCGGCCACCTGGGCGCCCAGCTCGGCCGGGCGGGCCGCAAGCTTCTCCAGGCCGAGCGGGAGATGCGGGCCATGGAGGCCTCGGTCGAGCGCTCCGAGCGGCTGGCCGCACTGGGGAGGATGGCCGCCGGGATCGCCCACGAGATCCGCAACCCGCTCGCCTCCATCAGCGGATCGGTCCAGATGCTGAGAGAGGCGATCGGCACCGAGCGCACCGAGCAGCGGCTGATGGAGATCATCCTGCGCGAGACGCAGCGGCTCGACGGGCTGCTTCGGGATTTTCTGGACTATGCCCGGCCCCGCGAGCCCCTGGCGCGGCGCAGCCAGCTGCGCCCGCTGGTGGAGCAGACCGTGGAGGCCTTTTCCAGCCAGCTCGTGCCCGGGCCGCGGGTGGACCGCGAGCTCGAAGACGTGGAGGCCGAGGTGGACCCGGAGATGATCCGGCGTGCGCTGTGGAACCTGCTGTCGAACGCGGGCCAGGCGTGCGGGCCGGAAGGGCGCGTGACCGTCTCTCTGCGCTCGGCGAACGGCCGCGTGCAGCTCGCGGTCGCCGACGACGGGCCGGGCGTCGAGCCCGAGATCCGCGATCGCATCTTCGAGCCGTTCTTCACCACCCGCAATGGGGGCTCGGGCCTGGGCCTGGCCACCGTGAGCCAGATCGTCGAGGCCCACCGGGGCGCGCTCCGGGTCGACAGCCCGCCCGGAGGAGGGGCCGTGTTCGAGATCGATCTCCCGGGGGTTCGGCATGGCTGACGTCTTGATCGTCGACGACGAGCTCAGCATGCGGGAGTTTCTGGAGATATTCTGGTCCAGGGAGGGCTGGGAGACCCGCAGCGCGTCCAGCATGCGCGAGGCGCTCGAGCGCACAGCCGAGCGCGAGCCCGACGTGGTCATCACCGACCTGCGCATGCAGGGCGGCTCGGGGCTCGACCTGCTCCGGGAGCTCAAGCGCGATCACCCGAGCATCGAGGTGATCGTGGTGACCGCCTACGCCAGCGACGAGTCGGCCATCGAGGCCTTGCGGATGGGCGCCTACGACTACGTTCAGAAGCCCTTCCAGGTCGACGAGATCCGGGTCGTGGTCCAGCGGGCCCAGGAGCGCCAGCGGCTGCTGCGCGAGAACGTCGCCATGCGGGCCGAGCTGACCGGGCGCTACGACTTCGGCGGCCTGATCGGCCGCAGCCCGCGGATGAAGGAGATCTACCGGCTCGTCGAGCAGGTGGCGCCGACGCACTCGAACGTGCTCATCACCGGCGAGAGCGGCACGGGCAAGGAGCTGGTGGCCCGGGCCATCCACCTGCGCAGCGAGCGCGCGGACGGGCCCTTCGTGCCGATCGACTGCAGCTCGATCCCGGAGCAGCTCCTGGAGAGCGAGCTGTTCGGCTACGTCCGGGGCGCGTTCACCGGGGCGTCGACCGATCGGCGAGGCCTGTTCGAGCTCGCGCAGGGAGGGACGGTCTTCTTCGACGAGATCGCCGAGGTGCCGCCCTCGGTGCAGGTCAAGCTGCTGCGCGTCCTGCAGGAGCGGGTCTTCCGGCGCCTGGGCGAGCGAAGAGACCGGCGGGCCGACGTCCGGCTGGTGGCGGCCACCAACCGCGAGATCGAGCAGGAGGTCAGCCGGGGGGCCTTCCGCGAGGACCTCTTCTACCGGCTGAACGTGATCCGCATCCACCTGCCCCCGCTGCGCGAGCGCAAGGCGGACATCCCGGACCTGGTCCGGCACTTCGTGGGCAAGGTCTGCACCGAGCAGGACCGGGCCGCGCCCGCGGTCCTGCCGGAGACGCTGGCCTTCCTCGCGCGCCAGGCCTTGCCCGGCAACGTGCGGGAGCTCGAGAACCTGGTGGAGCGGGCCGTGGCGCTCTGCGACGGCCGGCCGATCGGGCCGGAGCTGATCGCCGAGCACGTGCAGCGCGGGATCGCTCCCGCGACGCCCGATCTGGTCGCCGGGGGCGTCGACCTGGACCGGGTGCTGGCCGAGACCGAGCGCCGGCTCATCCAGGATGCGCTGGTCGCGGCGAAGGGCGTCAAGAAGGATGCCGCCCGCCTGCTCGGCATCTCCTTTCGCTCGATCCGCTACCGGATCGCCAAGCTGGGCCTTACAGAGTGACGGGATTCGACAGGAAATCTCTTCCGTGCTGGAAAAAAATGCGTATCCGGCCGCTCCGAGCTCGAGCTGGCTTGCAGGCCGAGGCGCGAATCGGCTCGCATAATGGCCCCTTTCGGGACGCGGCCAGCCGACTTGAAGTGGCATGGAACCTGCAGTATTCTTCGAGATCGGCAAGCCCGAGTGGAGGCCCGCATGCAAAGACGATCTGGATTCACCCTGCTGGAGCTGATCGTGGCCCTGGCCATCGTGGGTGTCCTGGCCGCGGTCGCGGCGGCGGCGCTCGGCTCGTACATCGACCGGGCCAAGGCGGCCGAGGCGGCCACCATCCTGCTCGACATCCGCGAGAAGCAGGAGCGCTACTTCGACATCTACAAGTGCTACACCGACCACATCCCGTGGACACCCTACGATTGCGACGGCGACACGTGCCCGCCTGGCTATGAGACCATTCCCTGGCCAGGGGGGACTGGATTTCAACAGCTGGGTGTCGTGCCGGACGGGCCGGTCTGGTTCACCTACAAGGTCGACTCCGCCTACCAGGGCTGTGTGTTCGTGAACAACCATCCGGCAGACGGGAACGGCACGACCTGGCCTGCGACCCAGCGGCCCTGGTTCACGGCCGAGGCCTGCGGGGACATGGACGTCGACGGGATATGCAAGCACTTCTACATCTCGTCCGCCAACCGCTCGGTCTACTCTCCGGACGACGGGAAGTTCTGATGGCTGCCCGGCGTGTCGAGCGCGAGCCCTCGCGGGGCTTCACCCTGGTCGAGCTCATGGTGGTCGTGGCCATCGTCGGGATCCTGGCCGCGGTGGCCATCCCGAGCTTCTTGGGCTACATCAAGGACGCCCGGCTGAGCGAAGCCATCGAGAACGTCCAGAGCATCATGGTGGCCGAGCAGGCCTACTACAACAACCACCACCAGTACACGACCGCCCTGGGGTGGTGCCCGCCCACCCTGCCGGCTTCCATCTTGGCCAAGACGGCCTACGAGACACAGCTCTGGCCGAACTGCGGCGCCGACTGGAACAGCTTCGGCTGGGCGCCCGAGAGGCCGGTCGCCTTTCGCTACCGGGTCTTCACCTCATACGACGCCAACGGCAATCCCGCCTTCCACCCCACGGGCGCGGTGCTGCCACAGCCGGCAGGCATGTCCGGAGCGTTCGGGGTCAACTGGGCCGAGCACCTGGCGAGCACGGACGCCGACGCGGATGGCGTGTTCGACGAGATGATGCCCTGGGTCGTGGTCGAGGCCGAGGGCGACACCGACTACGACGAGGCGCTGGTCTACATACGGACCAACTCGGCCAACAACGCCGTGTTCCGCTGCGACAAGGACGACAACCCGCCGGGGCCGGGCCATGCGGCCACCTACTGAGGGCCTGGACATGCGAGCAGACAGACGTGCGAGGTCCGAGAAGGGCTTCACCCTGATCGAGATGATCGTGGCCGTCGCCATCGTCGGCGTGCTGGCGGCCGTGGCCATCCCGATCCTGATCGACTACATCTACGCGTCGAAGATCACCGAGGTCCAGGAGTGCCTGGACAAGTGCCACAAGGGGACGCTGCGCTACTACCAGGACCTGCGCGCAGACGCCCAGGGCAACAAGGGCATCCCCTCGCTGCCCGACGAGGTCATGCCGGAGCACTGCCCCGGCGGAAAGGCCAACGCGACCGAGGTGAAAAACGACTCGTACTACTTCCAGACCTGGCCCGAGACCTTCCGCCTGATCCACTTCGAGATCACCGACGCCGCATACGCCTGCTACGGCTTCGAGCTGCTCGGCAACCAGACCCCGCGGACGGCCAACGACGGCTTCCGCTGCCACGCGCGCACCGATCTCGACGTGGACGGCGCGACCGCCCACTGGGTCAGGACCGGGGGGAATTTCAACCCCCAGGACTGGTCCTTCACCACGGGCGTCGTCTGGCACGACGACGGCGCCGACGACTGGTGACCGAGGCCCCCTACTCTCGAGCCTCACGGCCGTTCAGCCAGGGCAGCGCCTCGGCCGGCGGCGGCTCGCTGCGGCTCAGGGCCCGGAGAAAGTCAGGATGGGGGGCACCGCCGCGCTCGAAGCACTGGATCACCCGCTGCCAGGCCTGCTCGAGATCGCCGACCAGGTAGAGGCTGATCGCCAGGTTGTCGTAGGCGTCGGCCATCTCCGGTGCGAGCCGAATGGCCTTGCGGAACAGAGCGATGGCCTCCCGGTGGCGGTGGGCCCGGGCTGCCACCAGGCCCAGGTTCATGATCGCCTTGGCATCGTCCGGGTGCAGCTCGATGGCGCGCTGGAAGCTGCGGCTGGCCGCGTCCAGCTCTCCCTTCTCCATCAGCGCGAGCCCCAGGTTGTTGTAGATGAAGTGATGCTGGGCTCCCCCGGCCAGGGCGTGCCGGTAGAGCGCCTCGCTGTCCTTCCAGAAGCGGGTCTGGTTCCAGCTCAGGGCGGTGAACAAGCCCACCGACAGAAGGCCGAGCCCGGCCAGGAGCGAGCGCCGGCCGAGGATCGACAGGCGGCGCTCCGCCAGGTCTGCCACCAGGTAGACCGCCGCGAAGGTCGTTCCGATCTGGGACAGGTAGGTGAAGCGATCGGCCATGGCGTGGGAGCCGGCCTGGGCGATGCCGCTGACCGGGAGCAGGGCGATGCAGTACCAGAGCCAACCGACGATCAGATACCGCCTCTGCTTCGCCTGCTGGATGGCCAGTCCGGTGATGCTCCCCAAGATGATCGAAGCCCCCAGGACTTGCCACCCGCTCATCCCATCTCGTGGATGAGGATAGAGCACGGCCAGATCGCTCGGCCACAGCCACATGCCCATGTAACGCACATAGCTGAGGGCTGCATTCGCCAGGCGGCTGTCCAGCCCGACCTGCTGGAAGCCGGCGGCGGAGCCGGAGGCCGATACGGCCAGAAGGGCCACCAGACCGAAGGCCAGAGACAGGACCAGCAAGGGGACCTTCTCTCGAACGAGGCGGCCCAAGCTCGCAGTCGAGCCGTCCGGCGAAGCCGAGCGCCAACGCCCCAGGGGCCACCAGTCGAGCAGGAGCAGGAGGACCGGAAGGACCACCAGGATGGGCTTGGTCAGCAATCCGAGCGTGAAGGCGAGCACGACCAGCACATAGCTCCGCGCACGGGGAGCGCGCAGGTAGCGCTGCCAGCAGATCAGCGTCAACATGAAGAAGACGCCGCTGAGCACGTCCTTCCGCTCGGTCACCCAGACCACCGACTCGACCCGCAGCGGGTGAATGGCGAATAGCAGGGCCACCATCGCGCTGCGTCCGAAGGCATCGGTGACCAGAAAGAGGAAGAGATACAGCAAGAACCCGCACAGGATGTGGAGCAGGAGGTTGGTCAGGTGAAAGCCCGCCGGATCCAGCCCCCACAGCTCGGCGTCCAGCATCAGAGACAGGATCGTCAGGGGTTGGTAGATGCTTCCGGTGGTCTGGCAGAAGGCCGCCCTGAGACCCTCGGCGGTCAAGCCCTGCTTGACGTACGCGTTCTCGTATACATAGGTATCGTCGTCGAAGTTCACGAAGTCCGACGACAGGGCTCCACCAAAGGCGATCGCACATGCGAGCGCGAGGGCGATGGCGACCGCGATGTGTCGTAGCATCAGGCCGTGATGATAGGGACAAGGGAGGACAGCTGTCAAACGACAGCGCAGCAGATCCCCACCACGGCCAGGCCGGCCATGCCCGCAAGCCAGCGCAGCCCATCCGCTCGGGCGGAGTAGGGTCCGAGAGCCAGGCAGACGAGGGCCCAGAGGAGCAGGCCGAGCGCGATGCCGAGCGATCTGGCTCGCCCGCCGGATGCGGCTCGGGCGCTGCCCCGGCCGTCGAGCTCGCTCATGGCCGGGCAAGCCGCGGGCAGCTCGACCCCCTGCTCCCGCGCGGCAGCGGCGATCGCGCCGTCTTCCGGGCTGGCGCACCAGGCCTGGCCGAGGAGACTGGCCGCGAGCGCGTTCCATCCGTAGGCGGCTGCGAGCCGGGCCTGGAACAGGGCGTGCCAGGCCACGACCTTGGCGCTCTGCGCATCGATGCGCCCGCCGCCGCAGCGCGGCGGTGCCGGGGCGAAGAAGCGGCTCTGGCGCGCGAGATCCTCCGGCGTGCAGGCGGTGCCGACCTGCCAGAGCAAGCCGGCGGGACGCAGGGGGGGCAAGTACCGCGGGTCGAGATGCGGGCCCGCGTCGACGAAGATCGGGCCGCGGAGATCGCGGAGCGAGGACGCGTCGAGCGCTGCCGTGGCGGGCAGGCGCAGGTCGAGGTCGGGCCGCTCGGCGCGCAGCCGGGCGCGAAGCGCTGCGTTGTCCAGGTCGCGGAGGTAGACGGGAAAGAGATCGAGATTCTCGACCTGCACCCGGTAGTCGAGCATGAAGAGCAGGTTGAAGTCGCTGATGAGCAGCGCGCTGCCCGGAGGCAGGGCGTCCGTGGCCTTGTTTGCGATCCGCTCCGCGCAGCGGCAATCCGCCCGATCCCATGCCGAAGCGCTGCAAAGAGCGCCCAGGGCCGCGAGCGAGAGCAGCGAGACCGACACCGCGCGTCCCAGCCCCGCGCGCGCTCTGTCGAGCAGGCGGGCCGCAATCGCCACGCCTCCGCCCGCGAGCAGGGCCAGGCTCGCGAGGATCGGCAGGGCATAGCCGGTCACGTCCGGGTTGTCCATGCGGAACGAGCGCTGCAGCAGCAGGCTGGCCGCGCCGAGCGCGGCCGTGCCGATCAGGGCGAGACACAGCCGCAGCTGGCACCTGGCGAGCAGGTACAGGCCTGCGAGCGCGGCCCCGATCGGCGCCCAGCCCAGCCCACAGACCAGCACCCCCGCCAGGCGGCCCATGCCGGCTGAAACCGACGACGATGTAGGGGCGAAGGCCGGGCTGAAGGTGGCGCCCGTGACGAAGCGCAGCCAGCCGGCGAGCGAGGTCGGATCCCCCCAGCGCAGGTCCGACCAGTCGTGGACCATGGCCGGCAAGAGCAGCAACGGCGCGGCGCCCAGCAGGCCGAAGGCCAGGTGGCGGGCGAGAAGCGCCGGCCGGAAGTACAGGCCCGGGCGCAGCTGGGCTGCGGCCGCGAGCGCCGGCAGCGCGCACAGGGCGACGCAGGGGTGGACCGCGAGGCCCATGCCGAGAAGCGCGCTGGCCCGAAGCGCGGTCCGGACGGGCGCACGTGCGACCGGTCCAGCCTCGCTGGACCCGGAAGAAACGCGGCTATTCGAGACGCGCTTGTTTGCGGGTCTGGCCGTCCGAAGGGCGGTCGTTGTGGGGTGAAGCTGCTGGAGATCATTTCCAGCAGCGAGGGGGTTTTGCGAAGGCCCCCTGGGACCAGCAGAGCCGAGCAGGCGCAGCAGCGAGGCGAGGCTGCCGAGCAGCAGCGCGAGCGCCGGGCTGTAGACCTCGGCCCGCACCGCCTGGCTGCCCGCGCCCGCGCTCAGCCCGAAGGCCAGCCCGAAGCACGCGAGCCCGAGCGCCTCGCCCAGCCGTGCCGCGCGTCCGCCGCGGCGCTCGGGGCCCAGGCGCTGCCAGAGCAGCTGGAAGATGCGGACGAGCAGGTAGACCGCTGCCGCCGCCCACAGGGGCGACAGGAGACCGGCCGCGCCGCCGGGCGCGAGATCGAGCCCGGCGCCGCAGAGCACGACCAGCGGCGATCCGGGCGGATGGAAGATGCCCGCGCGCAGCGCGGCCCGCAGCAGCTCCGGGCTGTCGAGCCAGCCGGGGAAGGGCTCGGCAAAAGACAGGTAGCAGGCCAGGCATGCCGCCGCCGCCGCGAGCGCCGCGAGGCGGTCGAGCGCCGAGCGCCAGAGCCCGCGCAGCCTTCTCGCGAGGTCGACCACAGGGGGCTTGTGCGCCGAGGGGGGCAAGGGCGCTCAGGTCAGGTTGCGGCGGGAGAAGATCCACATGGAGCAGAACAGGAGCCCCGTCGCGTAGGCCAGCCCGTACAGGGCGGTGATGCCGACCGTCGCCCAGGGCGTGTCGATGCCGTGCACGGCCTGGGTGCTGAGGTTGAAGTCGACCAGATCGGGCAGGGCGAGCACCAGGCCCTTGAGGACCGCATGCACGGATGCCTGGTCGATGCGCTCGACGAGGTCGACGAGCACCGTCACCGAGCGGCCGACCAGGAAGGTCCCCAGGGTGAAGAAGCCGCTCAGGTAGGGTGAGGAGAAGGAGGCGAAGAAGACCGCCAGGGCGGCCACGAGCAGGATCTCGGCCAGGGACAGCAGCAGGGCCTTGAGCAGCAGGATGTCCGGAGCTGCGCCCTCGAGCAGCAGCAGCAGCACGAGCCCGGCCGCCAGCGCACCCACCTCGACCAGCAGGGTCAGGGCGGTGCCCGCGTACTTGCCCAGCACGTACTTCCAGCGCGGGATGGGCCGGCTGAGCACGGCGTAGAGCGTCTTGCGGCGGACCTCCTTGTGGACCTGGTTGACGCCCATCAGGATGGCCAGTCCCACGCCGAACGCGGCCACGCAGAACAGGCCCCAGTCCTTGAGCACCCGGACGCGCTGGTCCAGGGCCAGCTCGGCGAGCAGCAACGAGGAGGCGATGAAGCCCGCGGCCAGCACCAGGATGGCGAGCACGGTCCGGTTGCGGATGGACTCGCGGAATGTCGTGGCGGCGATGGAGAGGATGGGGCGCATCTATCCCTCCCGCTCAACCCGGCGGATGAAGACGTCCTCGAGCGACGCGTGCCGCAAGCTGACCGAGCGCAGGCGCAGGCCTGCCTGCGCCAGGGCGGTCACGACGGGCTCCGGGCGCGCCTCGGCGTCGAGCACCAGCAGCGTGTCGCCGCCCGCCACCTGGACCTCGGCGGCCAGCTTGCAGATCGCCTCGTGCTCGCGCACCGCCTCGCCTTCCACCAGGACCTCCCAGGCCTGCTGCTGCTCGTGGCCGAGCAGCTCGTGCAGGCTGCCCTGGGCGATGAGCCGGCCCCGGAAGAGGAAGGCGGCCTCGTCGCAGACCGCCTCGGCCTCGGCCAGCACGTGGGAGGAGAAGAAGACCGTCTTGCCGCGCTCGCCCAGCTCGTGGAGCAGGTCCTTGATCCAGCGGCGGCCGATGGGATCCAGCCCCCCCATGGGCTCGTCCAGGATGTAGAGCTCCGGATCGGCCAGCAGGGCCTGGGCGATGCCCACCCGCTGGAGCATGCCCCGCGAGAACTTGCGCATGGGCCGCCGCTCGGCCGGGTTCAGGCCGACTCTCTCGAGCAGCGCGGGCACGCGTGCGCGCAGCGTGTCTCGGTCCAGGCCGGACAGCCGGCCGCAGTGGGCCAGGAACTCCCCCGGTCGCAGGTAGTCGTAGAAGTCCGGCAGCTCGGGCAGGTAGGCGACGCGCGCGCGAGCGCGGCAGTGCGCGCTCGGCCGCCCGAGGAGAAAGGTCTCGCCCCGGTCCGCGCGCAGCAGGCCGATCAGGATCTTGATGGCCGTGGTCTTGCCCGCCCCGTTGGGGCCCAGGAAGCCGAAGACCTGGCCGGCGCGCACGTCCAGATCGAGCCCGAGAAGGGCCGGCACCTTCTTGCGCCGCAGGCCCAGGTGGAAGGTCTTGTGCAGGTCGCGGATGCGGATGGCGATCGCCTCGCTCATGGCCCGGCACCCCGCAGCCGGGATGCCTCTGGGCCGCGATCCCGGATCAGGAGATAGAGGTTGAGGTCGAGGTAGGGGTAGCTCGCCTTCCATTCGCGGAGCAGCCCGCGCCAGCGCTGCTCGAGCGCCTTGCGCTCCGGCTCTGCCAGCAGGTAGGCCATGCGGCTCCTGAGCGCACGGCTCAGGGCGGGATCCTCCTCCAGGGCGATCATCCTGTGCAGCACCTCGGTGGCCGCCTTCTTCCGCCCGCTCCGGCTGAGCAGGTCGATGTTCTTCTCCTGCACCCACTGCTCGGCGCCGGGCAGGCTGGCGGCCCTGAGGAAGTAGTCCAGCGAGGCGTCCACCTCTCCGAGCTCGTAGTAGAGGTTGGATGCGATCCGGGCCGGAAAGCTCGGGTCGTCCGGGAAGCGCTGCATGCCCGCCTCGAGCAGCCGGTTGGCCCGCTCCACGAGCGAGCGGGGCACGACGTCGATCTCGCGCCTGTAGAAGACGGTCACCAGAGCGCCCCAGTGGTAGGCCTTGTGGAAGAGGGGATCCACCTCGACCAGGTTGTCGATGAACTGGGGCAGCCAGGAGAGCTGCTCATCGGTGTACATGTGGTGGCCGTAGTAGAGGTTGGCCCGGATGAAGAGCAGGTCGGCCGCCAGGCTGTGGTAGCCCAGGTCGAGCTGCCGGATGACGCTGCCCGGCGGCAGCATGAAGACCTCCTTCTGGGCGATCTCTGGATCGGGCGGATGCGCGACGAGCCAGCTCCGCGACCAGGCGGCCAGGCCGAGGCAGGCTGCGAGAACGACGAGCGCTGCGACGCGAGTGCGACTGCCCTGTCCGCCGATCATCGTGGCTCTGGATGCTAGCAAGAAGGGGACGAAACGCAAAGGTTTCGTCCCCTGGAGAAACAGGTGCCCGGACGCCTATTGCCTACCAGTCGTCCTTGGCGTTGTCGTGCCAGACGTGGCCGGCCGAGAAGGACGAGGTGTCCGTGTTGTACGTGGCGAGCTTGTGCCAGTGGGCGAAGTTCGTAGCCCCGTCGTCGTCGATGTTGGTCCAGGCCTCGCACGTGAAGGTGTCCGTGTTGTTGGTGGGGCGCACATTGGAGCACCGGTAGTTGTAGCAAGCGTAGGTGGCCTCGGTGATGACCCAGCCCATCTCGCGAAGCGCGAGGCCCCGGTCATCCGTCTTCTGGTTGAAGACAGAAGCCGGAACGAAGTCGGACTGGCCGGTCAGGGCGCCTGGACTACAGTTGGCACCACCCGCATAGTTCGCCCCGAAGTTGGCGCCGAAGGTCGCCGGCAGCTGGGAGGAGAACGTGGTGCCGTTCGTGCGTCCGTGAGGCTTGTCGAAGTAGTCCACGCCGCCCTTGTAGCACTTGTCCAGGTTCTCGTTGACCTCCGCGGCCTTCGACTTCCGGATGTAGTCGATGAAGGCCGGGATGGCCACCGCGGCCAGGATGCCGATGATGGCCACGACGATCATCAGCTCGATCAGGGTAAAGCCCTTGCGGCCGAGCTTTCTGCGAATCTTCAAAATCATGGGTTCTCCTTTTCTGACTTGGTTGCGCTTCTCTCTCCGCTCATCTCATCTTCTTTCGTCATCTCGCATCATCTATCTCTATCGGGCCGCTTCCCCGCGGACCGTCTTCTTCTCCGGTCCGGGGTTGTCTGCAGGTTCCATGCCGGGCGAGCCTAGCGACAATCTCCATAAATTACAAGAAAAAAACACAGGCCCGGCCCGGCCGGCAGCCGGCGGTGACGGGAAACGTCACCCGCAGAGGACGAAAAACGGCAACTCCAGGGTTTTGGTTGTGGCCTCCGGGTAAGGGCGGGTAGACTCCGGGCGGGAGGCGCGATGCGGGTGCTGCTCACGGGCGGGGCGGGCTTTCTGGGCCTGGCCCTGGCGCGGCAGCTCAAGGCGCTGGGCGCCGAGCCGCGATTGCTCGACAGCCTGCGCCACGGGCCGGCCCAGCGGGAGGCCGCCGGGCGAGCCGGCCTGGAGCTCGTCCAGGGCGACGTGTGCTGCGCCCGAGATCTGGAGGCCGCCCTGGACGGCGCCGATCGGGTGGTGCACCTGGCCTCGATCGCCGGTGTGGGTCCGGTCTGCGAGCGGCCGGTCGAGACCATGCGGATCGCGCTCCGGGGCACGGACATGCTGCTTCAGGCCTGCCGGGGCAGGCGCATCGAGCGCCTCGTCTACGCGTCGACCAGCGAGGTCTACGGCCCGCGGGCGAGCTGCGCCCGGGAGGACGACGCGTGCGCGGTGGGCCCGGTCGGCCGGGCCCGCTGGACCTACGCGGCCGCCAAGCTCGCCTGCGAGCACCTGGTCATGGCCTGCGGCGCGCGGGAGGGCCTTCCGGTCGCGGTGCTGCGCCCCTTCAACGTCTACGGGCCGGGCCAGTGGGGGCAGGGCGCGGTCCGCGCTTTCGTGCTGGGCGCGCTCGAGGGCGGACCGCTCGTGCTGCGGGGCGGCGGCGGGCAGGTCCGCGCCTGGTGCTACGTGGACGATTTCGTCCAGGGCGCGCTGGCCGCGCTCGACAGGCCCGAGGCGCCGGGCCGGGTCTTCAACCTGGGCAACCCCGAGGCCGCGGTCAGCGTGCGCGAGCTGGCCGTCAGGGTGTCCGCGCTGGCAGGCGGCGTCGCGCTGGTCGAGGGCGATGCCGAGCCGGACGAGGTCGCGGAGCGCACGCCCTGTGTGGAGCGCGCCGCTCGGCTGCTGGGCTTCGCGCCCCGGGTGGACCTGGACGAGGGGCTGCGCCGGACCTGGGACTGGTACGCGCGGGCCGCCGGGCGGCGGGGAGGGCTGCCATGACGGGGCGAGCTTCTCTGGGAGACGGCCGGGTCTCGCTGGAGGCGCTCGGATCGGCGGGCCGGGGCTGCGTGATCGAGCCGGGCGCGCGGATCTTCGGGCCCGCCCACGTGCACCTGGGGGAGGACGTCTACATCGGGCACGGCGCACTGCTGCGCGCCTATCCCGGAGGCGAGCTTCGGATCGGGGACGGCTGCTGGATCGGGCCCGGCTGCTTCATCAACAGCTACGGCGGCGTGCGGCTGGGCCGCCGGGTGGGCCTGGGGCCGGGCGCGTGCGTGCTGTCCTCGGAGCACGCGGGCGGCGAACGCGACAGGGCCGTGCTCGACACGCCGCTCGAGGCCCGCGAGGTGGTGATCGAGGACGGGGCCGACCTGGGCGCCCGCAGCGTGATCCTGCCAGGCGTGCGGATCGGGGCGCGGGCCCGGGTCGGGGCGGGCGCGGTCGTGACCCGGTCGGTGCCCGCGGGCGCGGTGGTGGCCGGCGTGCCGGCCCGCCCGCTCCATTCCGAGGAGCCGCGGTGAGGCCCGCGCTCTCGATCCTGGTGCCGGTCTTCGACGAGCAGGCCAACCTGCGCCGGAACCTGCCCGCGCTGCGGGCGGCCGCCCGGGCCTGCACCCCGGCGCACGAGATCCTGGTGGTCGACGACGGCAGCACCGACCGCAGCGCCGAGATCGTGCGCCGGGCCGCGCGGCGCGATCCCCGCCTGCGCCTGGTCCGCCACCCGCGCAGGCTCGGCCCGGGGGCGGGCGTGCCCACCGGGCTGTTCTGGGCGCGGGGGGACTGGATGGCGCTGGTGCCGGCGGACCTGGCCTGCGAGCCTGCGGACCTGGGCAAGCTGTGGGCGGCCAGGCTGCAGGCCGACCTGGTGGTCGGGCTGCGCGGTGCCCGCGGCGACGTGGGCCTTTCGCGCCGGGCGCTCTCGGCCGTCTTCACCACGGCCGTCCGCCTGCTCGGGCGCTCGGCCCTGCGCCAGTTCACCTACATCCAGATGCTGCGCCGGCAGCTCTTCGCCGAGCTCTTGCTGGAGAGCCGGGGCGTCTTCGTCACCGCCGAGGCCATCCTGCGCGCCGAGGCGGCCGGCTGCCGGCTGGTCCAGGTGCCCATGCGCTACCGGCCCCGGCTCCGGGGCCGGGCTCGCGGGGCGAGCCCGGAGGCGGCGCTGCGCTGTGGTCTGGAGGGGCTGCGCTTCTTCGGCCAGCGGCTTTCGTTCGGGGGCCTATGGTGCTATAAAGGGGACGAGGAGAGCGGGTGAGCGTCTTCGAACTCGTCGAGCTCTGGTGCCGCAGCCATCCGTGGACCGCCGCCGCGGTGCTCCTCGTGCTGGGCACCTTCGCGGGCAGCTTTCTCAACGTGGTCATCCACCGCCTGCCGCGGGGCGAGTCCATCGTCCGGCCGCGCTCGCGCTGCCCGGCCTGCGGGCAGACCATCCGCTGGTACGACAACGTGCCGCTTTTGAGCTTCGTCCTGCTGGGGGCGCGCTGCCGGCGCTGCCAGGGGCGTATCTCCTGGCGCTACCCCCTGGTGGAGCTGCTGTGCGGGCTGCTCTGGGCGGCGCTCTTTCTGCGCTTCGGTCCGGGCAAGGCCTTCGCGGTCCACCTGGTCTTCTGCTCGGCGCTCTTGGCGGTGTGCTTCATCGACATCGACTTCCGGATCATCCCCAACGAGATCAGCCTGCCGGGCATCGCGCTCGGCCTCGGCGGCTCCTTTCTGTGGTACGAGCAGGGCTTCCACTGGGAGTCGATCCTCGGGCTGCTCGTCGGCGGCGGGGGCCTGCTGCTCGTCTCGCTCCTGTATGCGCTTCTCCGGGGCCGCGAGGGCATGGGCATGGGCGACGTGAAGCTGCTGGGCATGCTGGGGGCCTGGCTCGGCTGGAAGTCGCTGCTGTTCATCGTGCTCTTCGCCTCGATCCAGGGCGTGCTGGTCACGCTGGGCATGGTCGTCGGCGGGGTCCAGCTCAAACCGCCCCTGCCCGAGGAAGGCGAGGAGCCCGAGCAGGAGCTGGCATCCCAGATGAGCGGCCAGGCCGAGGCCGGGCCGCAGGGGGTGCCGTTCATGGCCGCGGCGATCCCTTTCGGACCCTTCCTGGCCCTGGCCGCCGTGGAGTACCTCTTCCTGGGCCCCTGGTTCTACGGTTTGCTGCGGGGCGCCTGAGCAAGAAAGGCCCATGACGCTCAAGCACACCCTGACCGCGTACCTCGTGCTGCTGCTCGGGCTGGCCGTCGCGCTGCTGAGCTTCGCCGCCGGGCGGCTCTTTCGCCACGGCATGGTCATGCAGAGCGCCCACGCGGCGCGCTGCCTGCTGGCCGAGACGGCCGGAGGGCTGGAGTCGCTCTGCCCGGGGGTCTTCGAGACGCACGCCTGCCCGGAGCTCGCCGGCTGGGTCCAGAAAAAGCGAGCGGCCTTCACCGATCTGCTCTCGGTGACGCTGCTCGATCCGGACGGCCGGGCGGTGGCCTGCTCGGACCCAGACAGGGTGCCCCGCGCCATGTGGGGCGCACTCGGCAGCACGCCGATCGCGGCGCGCGGCGAGGACTGGTCGGTCGTCGAGGAGCCGGTCGGCCGAGAGCTCGAGGTGGTGCGGAAGCTCGGACGGGAGGGCTGGCGACTGCGGGCCTCGCTGTCTCTGGTGCGGGTGGACGCGGACGCGTCCCGGGCGACCGTCCACGTCTGGATCTACGCCGGGCTGGTCGCGGCGGTCATGGCGCTGATCGGCTGGCTGCTGCTCTTTCGCCTGCTGCTCAGGCCGATCGACAGGCTGCTCGAGGTCTCGAGCCGCATCTCGGAGCAGGGCGACTGGACGCTGCTGCTGCAGGCCGAGCGCGGCAGCGAGCTGGGGCGGCTCGGCGCCTCGCTGAGCCGCATGGGACGCCGGATCGAGGCCGACCAGGCGCGGATGCAGGCCCAGATCGCCGAGCTCGAGAAGCTCAACCGGGAGCTGGGCCAGGCCCAGCAGAGCCTGATCCGCTCCGAGAAGCTCGCGTCGGTGGGCCGGCTGGCGGCGGGGCTGGCGCACGAGCTGGGCAACCCGATCGCGGCCGTGCTGGGCTACGCGGGCATGCTCAGGACCGAGCAGCTGCCCGAGTCTGAGCGGGACGAGATCCTGGCCCGGGTGGAGCGAGAGGTCGAGCGGGTGGACCGGATCATCAAGGACCTGCTGGCCTACTCGCGGCCGGGCCGCGGCGAGCGGGTGGCGCTGGATCCGGCCGCGCTCGTCGAGGACGCTACAGGGCTGCTCGTGCCGCAGGCCAGGTCCAAGGACGTGCGGGTCGAGCGCTGTGTTCCCGAGGGGCTGCCGGCGCTGGCGAGCGATCCCGAGCGGATCCGCCAGGTCCTGGTCAATCTGCTGTTCAACGCCCTGGACGCGGTGGAGCGCGGCGGTCGGATCTGGATCCGGGTCCTGGGCCTGCAGCGCGAAGGCGAGCGCCTGTGCTGGCTGCCGCCGGGCGAGGGCGAGGAGCCCGAGTTCTTCGAGAGCGGCCCCCTGCACCGCGTCCGGCCGCCCCGGGAAGGCCGGGCGGTGGGCGACTGCGCGCTGGTCTTCGCGGTGGTCGACGACGGCCAGGGCATCGACCCGGCCGACCTGCCCAACGTCTTCGATCCCTTCTTCACCACCAAGGAGCCCGGCCGCGGCACCGGGCTCGGCCTGGCCATCTGCCACGCGGCGGTGGGCAGCCTGGGCGGCGAGATCTGGGCCTACAGCCTGCCGGGTCAGGGGACGCAGATCGCCTTCTGGCTGCCGGCGGCCAGCAGCTCGCACTCCTGCTGATCCGGGACGCCAGATCGCCGCGCAAATCAAGGAGCCGCGCCGAAGTCGAGCGGAGGCGTGGTTCTCCACGTCGAGCATCGACTTCGGCACGGCGACGCCGAGTTTCGCGGCGAGGTGGCGTATCCGGGCGGGGCGGGCTTTTTGACAAGCGCCCCCCGGCCGATAGAATGGGGCTGATGGCTGCGTCCAGGATCCTGATCGTCGACGACGAGGAGAGCGTGCGGCACCAGCTCTCCTCGCTGCTGGCCCTCAAGGGCTACGAGGTCGAGACCGCGGCCGACGCCGAGCAGGCCCTGGAGGTCTACCGCGGCGGGGACTTCGATCTGGTCGTCTGCGACGTTCGCATGCCGGGCATGGGGGGGATGGAGTTCCTGGAGTCCGTAGGCGGGCCGGGCTCCGAGGCGGCCGTCATCATGATGTCGGCCTACGGGGACATCGACATGGCCCGGGAGGCGGTCCGCCGGGGCGCGAGCGACTACCTCAACAAGCCCTACAAGAACGACGAGGTCTTGCTGCGCATCTGCATCGCCGAGCAGCGCCAGGCCCTGCGCCGGGAGAACCTGCGCCTGAAGCGGGCCATGCGCGAGGAGAGCGACTTCGAGAACATCGTCGGCCGCTCGGCGCCCATGGAGGCGGTCTTCAGGACGGTGGAGAAGATCGCCGACTTCAAGTCCACGGTGCTCATCAGCGGCGAGAGCGGCACGGGCAAGGAGCTGCTCGCCCGGGCCATCCACCAGCGCAGCCCCCGGCGCGACGAGGCCTTCGTGGCCATCAACTGCGGCGCCATCCCCGAGAACCTGCTCGAGAGCGAGCTCTTCGGACACGCCCGGGGCGCGTTCACCGACGCCGTGCGCAACAAGCAGGGGCTGTTCGAGGAGGCCGATCGCGGCACGCTATTCCTCGACGAGATCGGCGAGCTGCCGCTGGGGCTGCAGGTCAAGCTGCTGCGCGTGCTGCAGGAGGAGGAGATCCGGCGCGTGGGCGAGAACCGCTCCCGGGCCGTGGACGTGCGCATCCTGGCGGCCACGATCCGGGACCTGGCCGCGGAGGCGCGCGCGGGCCGGTTCCGCGAGGATCTCTTCTACCGCCTCAACGTGCTCACGGTCCGTATCCCGCCGCTCCGGGAGCGGCCCGAGGACATCCCGCTGCTGGTCGAGCACTTCCTCGTGCGCTGCAACGCCAAGCTCAAGACGGCCGTGCGCGGGGTGGAGCCGGGCGCCATGAAGCTGCTGGTCGACTACGAGTGGCCGGGCAACGTGCGTGAGCTGGAGAACCTGATCGAGCGGGCGGTCATCCTGTGCGACGGCGAGCAGATCACCCCGGAGCTCTTGACCGACAAGGTGCGCCAGGCCCCGCCGCCGACCCTCTCGCAGCTCGCGGCCGGCCAGCTCTCGATCAAGAAGACCGTGCGCGCGATCGAGGAGGAGCTCATCCGCCGCGCCCTGGCCGAGACCGGCGGCAACCGCACCCGCGCAGCGCGCCTGCTCGAGATCAGCCACCGGACCCTGCTCTACAAGCTCAAGGACTACGGCGTGGACGCGGACAGCTTCTCCAGGGATTGAGACCGTCCGGGAGAGGGCTGAAATGTTTTCCGCGCGACCGCAATCATTTCACATGCTTCCAGGCGCCACGCGTCGGCGGCGTGTGATAAGTTGATCTTTTATTTCATGCACTTGGCATATTGCAGGTGCTGGTATACCCCTTGCAGGAAAGCCCTGAGAGGAGGCGTGCGAATGCGGAGGATCGAGGGATTCACCCTGATAGAGCTGATGGTGGTCGTGGCCATCATCGCCGTGGTCAGCGCCCTGGTTGTGCCCTCCTTCTCGGTCGCCCTCCAGCGCGAGCGGCAGCGCCAGGTGTCCAACTTCATCATCAAGGGCGTGTTCTCGGCCCGCTCCAGGGCGGCCCGGACCGGGCGCTGCCACCGGATGACGGTCACCCTGGACGCCCCCGTGGTGGGCGGCGGCTCGGGCGGGGAGGTCCTGGTCGAGGAGTACCTGGGCGACCCGACCAAGGTGCGCCGCCGGACCCTCAACTGCAACGCGACTGAGGGCGCCCTGCCCGCCGAGTGGAACGTGGTCAACCGCTTCAGGGTCAGCTCGGTGGGCCCGGACGTGGCCCTGAGCCAGTGCGTGGCCGATGTGGGCGGGGAGATCAACAGCCCCAACGCGGTCGTGCTCCGCTTCGAGCCGACCGGCGAGCCCTTCATCGGCGATGTCGACCGGCGCTTCTTCCACGTGGCGGCCTTCGACGCCGCGGGTACGGGCGTCGGCGTGGATCAGCAGGTCCGGATCTCCGAGGGCGGATCGGTCCTGGTCACCATCAAGCGCGACTAGCTGGGAGCCCAGGGAGAGGGAGAGATGAGAGCGATGCGTTCAGGCCGCGCGGGCTTCACCCTGGTCGAGGTCATGGTGGCCATGGTGATCATGGCCGTGGGGCTGTTTGCGGTCATCAACCTGCAGCTGATCTCCATCCGGGGCAGCTCCGCGGCCGAGGAGGCCGTGGTGGCCTCCCGCATGGCCCAGTCGGTGGTCGAGGAGATGCGGGCGCAGTCGCTGGGCTGGCTCGACAACCAGGGCGCCGCGGTCGGCTGGGATGCGGTCTTCGTGGACGGCGGCTCGGTCGGCACCGAGATCGAGTTCACGGGCAGCCCCCCGGCCTACCCCGGAGGGACCCTGGGCACGGCCGACCTGCGAGCGGTCCGCCATTACCTGGGCCAGGAGATCGCGGCCGCCTCCGACCCGTCCGGCGCACCGCTGATCGATCAGTTCGGCCGTACGGGCCCGGGGGCGATCTACCGGCTGCACTACATCGCCCACGAGATGCCCCTGCTGCCGGCCGAGCCGCTCACAGGGGTCCCGACGCAGGTGCGCCTGATCCGCATGTCGGTGATCGTGTCCTGGGACAGCAAGGACTTCGGGACCCGGGATTACAACTGGTCCGAGTGGTGGGAGGACGGAGACAACTTCTGGAAGCGCAACATGGTCGTGGCGACCTTCTTCCTGACCCGCCACCGCAACTGGTAGAGGGGCCGAGGAGGCGACTGAGATGGCGAGGCGCGGATTCACCCTGATCGAGATGATGGTGGCGTTGGTGGTCGCCGGGCTGGTCATGGCCAGCCTGGTCGCCCTGTCCGGCTCGGTGCAGCGGAGCTTCGGCCGGACCCGCGACATCACCCTGCTGCAGGCCAACCTCCGGATGGCGACCCGCTTGCTGATCCAGGACCTGCGGCGGGCGTCGTACATGTACTCTTCTCATTGCATGGGGGCCCCGAACCCACCCCCCGAACTCGACGAGGACAGCGATAGCAAGCCCGATCTGCCGGTCGCCTACGATGCCCTGGCGGATCAGTTCGTGCTGCGGATGAAGGGCAACTACATCAGCAGCCGGGACTATCGATACGACCCGGGCTCCAACAACATGATCGTCTGCCGCAACGGGATGGATGCGAGCAAGAATCCCCTCAACCCAGGCGGGTGCATGGTGAAGCCGCCGCCCTACGATGAAGACGAGAAGATAACCGAGCAGTTCCTCAAGCCCTTCGGGGACGGGCCGGAGGACCTGGAGCACACCTTTCCGGACGACTGCTTCATCCGGGTGGAGAACCGAGGCGGCAAGAACGCCGGCAAGTACTCCTACCACAAGGTCACGGGTCATACTGCCCAGGGCCTGAACATCGAGGAGACGCAGCGCATTGTCAGAGAGGAGGAGCAGGGAGAGACGCTGTGGATCAATCCGATCTCCGAGGTGGTCTACACGATGAAGAAGGACGGCGACTACGATAGCCCCGCCGGGATCCTGTACGACGCGGAGCGCGGCGCGCGCTGGATCCTCACCCGGGACACGCCTTCCCACACCGGGATGGAGATCGCGGAATTCCTCCTCCCCCTGGCCCTGGGCGGGGTCAGGATCGAGGCGGTCGAGGACGACAGCGTGCAGATCTGCACGACGATGAAATCCCCGAACTGGCAGCCACCGAAGGACATCGAGCTCGCGGACATGACCAAGGTCCGGGCGATCGTGGTCAGCTTGCGGGCCAGGACCGAGCTGGAGGATCCGGACTACGGAGTCGCGGACTACAACGGCAACCAGCCGGCGGTCTTCGACTACGCCCTGAATCTCGACACCGATCCGGGCAACGGGCTGGCGTATGTGCGTACGGAGCGGGCGGTGGTGATGATGCAGAACCTGGTCACGGACACGCAGACCTGGTGAACTCGGACCGAGGAGTGGCGAGATGAAGACAAGGCGAGGCGAGGCGAGGCGAGGAAACGCCATGATCCTGGCGGTGCTCATGCTGCTGGCGCTCACCTCGGTGGGCATCCTGGCCGTGGAGCGGACCAACACGGATCTGCTGGCAGCGGGCAACGTGATCCGGGCCGAACGGGCCGAGCTGGCCGGGGAGGCGAGCATGGCCCAGGGCCTGGCGCTGCTCTCCAGGGATGCCCAGCGGCTCATCTTCGAGCTGGAGCAGAGGAACGTGGCCGGGCTGACCACGGTCAGGACGGCCAAGCTGCTCGCGATGAGCACCGCCGTGACCGATCCAGCCAACGTGGACAAGGACCGCTTCATGAGCTACATCTCCCCCGCTTCGGGCAGCGAGGTGCTCGCGCGCAAGGCGCAGGACATGGCCATGGAGTCCGAGTACCACTTCGTGGACGAGCGCAAGGACGTGAGGGGCAGCGATGTGGATGCGAACATCTGCAACTACGTGGTGGACATCAACGGCGTGGGCGGCATCCCGTCCCGCTCCGGCCAGTCGCCCGAGGATGCGCTGAACGCCTCGGACTCGGTCGTGGTGGAGGTCCGGGGCCGGGGGCTGGTCGGTCCGGCGCCCTGCCTGCGGCGTTGAGCTCGTCGGAGGATTCCCGAGGCGATCGAACTACCTTCAGGAGGGTTCGGATATGAAGCGTTACACCGTTTTCTTCTCCCTGGCTCTGACGGCCGCGATCCTGACCGCGGGTCCGGCCCGGGCCCAGGACGATCCGCTGATCGTCAAGCCGAATGTCTTCATCATCGTCGACACCTCGGGATCGATGGAGTACGGCTTCCAGAACAACTACACCCGGAACATCCCCTGCGGCGTGGACGCCATGTGCAACCGGATGGAGATGATCAAGCAGGTCCTGACCGGCACCTACAGGAACTACACCAACTGCAACTGGTCCAACCCCAAGAACGAGCAGTGCCGGACCTGCGATGCCAACGACAGCTCGGTCCAGCAACCGGACGGCATCCTCGACAAGTACATGGACGACGTGAACTTCGGCTTCGCGGGCTTCACGACCAGCAACAGCTACTCCAAAAACCACGGCTACCGCGACGACTACGAGACCACCTATGGGGGCGACATCACCACCAGCAACTTCGACGACGGCCTCCGGGACCGCAACCAGAGCAACGGCGGGCTGATCGACTTCTTCGACCCGGATCACCCCGACGACTACCAGTCGCACAACCTGTCCATCCAGAGCGCGATCTGCGGCCTGAGCGGCGACCAGTACACGCCGATCGGACCGGCCATCGACGGCGCCCGCAACTACATGAAGCACTGGCAGGACGCGGACAACCTCAACTACACCGATCCGTACAACGAGTGCCGGCCCAAGTACATCCTCCTTTTCACGGACGGCGAGGAGAACCGGGAGCTCGGAGGCCAGGACGCGACCTACTGGGCGGCGGATATTTTCGGTGACTCGGCGGTCCCCAACGACATCTCCACCAAGTGGTCCGGCAAGGAGAGCGGGGTGCCGGTCTTCGTCGTCGGCATGGACAACGACGGCTCTCTGGAGCCCGGCCTGGACGCGATCGCCATGGCGGGCACGGGCGACAAGTACGAGGCCTTCATCGGCACGACCGCGCCCGAGCTCTACGCCCAGTTCGACGCGGTCATGAGCGCGATCCTGGCCGGCGTGTCCAGCCGCACCGAGCTGACCTCTGCGCGCTCGGTGCTGACGGTATCCGAGTCCTACGTCTACTCGGCCCACTTCGAGCTCACCGAGGTCGGGCCCTGGCTCGGCCACCTGATGCAGCAGAAGATCACCGACTCGAACGACGACGGGATCCCCGAGTTCGAGGGCTCGCCGATCGACTTCGCGAGCAAGCTGGCCGCCCAGGATCCGGCCTCGCGGAAGATCTTCACCATCGTCGAGGACCCCCGCAGCCAGGACGTGGCCACCCCGCCCTTCCGCGAGATGGACGAGTTCAAGCCCGGCACGGCCATGGGCACGAACGAGGCGCTCATGTGCCTCAAGCTCGGCGAGTGTCTGCCCGGCGGGGGAGACGACGACGACGACTGCACCCCGCTCACGGCCACGGAGCTGGCCAACTACATCAAGGACTTCGTCCGGGGCGTGGACGGGAAGAAGGACTACAGCCGCTCCTTCACCACGGACGGCCCCTGGCTGGGCGACATCTTCCACTCCTCGCCGGTGGCCGTGCCGCGGCCGACCTCGCTGGGGATAGACTACAAGTACGAGGCCTACTTCCTCAACAACCTCATGCGGCCGACCATGGTCTACGTGGGGTCCAACGACGGCATGCTGCACGCCTTCGTGGGCGAGGATCCCAACGACCCCAAGATCTACGAGGAAGGCGAGGAGCTGTGGGCCTTCGTCCCCACCAACCTGCTGGCTACGATCCAGGAGGTCCGCCGCAGCCACGAGTTCTTCGTCGACGCCACGCCCGTGGTGCGCGACGTGTACTTCAACGACATCCAGGAGACCGTGCTCGACGCGGACCACAACGAGGTGGAGCTGCCGGTCAGGGGCGCCTACCGGACCATCCTGATCTCGGGCCAGCGGGGGGGCGGCAATTCCTACTTCGCCCTGGACGTGACCCATCCCGACCCGGCCAACGTCAAGTACCTCTGGGAGTACCGGGTGGACGTGCCCGTGGCCAAGAACGCCTCGGGCGACTTCCAGTTCGCCTACACCGACTCGGCGGTCCAGTGCGACTGGTCCGACACCTCCCAGAGCTGGGCCCAGCCGCTGATTGGGCAGGTCTGGCTGAAGACGACGGATCCGGATCCGCAAAAGCTCTACCAGGCCCGATCGGTCATGATCGTGCCGGGCGGTTACGTGCCGGGCCGGGGCTACGAGGCGGTCGCGTCGTGCGTCGACCTGATCGAGGCCACCCTGGGCCCGTCCTCGCTGCACATCATCGACATGGAGACCGGCAAGCTGCTGCGCAAGTTCTCCTTCAACCAGTCGGACGAGTACCAGAACCTCCAGACGACGCTGGAGAACTACTACCTGGCGCTCAAGGATCTCGAGGAGGGTGAGACCGCCTCCTGGAACCACTGGGGCGTCGGGAACGCCTTCGAGACGGACGACTACGACGAGGCCGAGGGCACGGGCTGGTTCTGCCAGGTGAACAGGAACATGCCGAACAAGGCCAGGCCGCCCGACCGGCTGCTCCAGGACGACATGTGCACGAGCTGCCCGGCGGACTTCCCCTGCCCGGCGGGCGTGACCTACAGCCGCGTCTGCTGCTCCAACCCCAAGACCATCCAGGTGGACGTGACGGTCTGCGAGGACTGCGACAACGACGGCGACTGCGGCAGCAGCTACCCCAGGTGCCACGACCACAAGTGCCACTCGCTGCAGACGGTCTGCGACCAGCCCTGCGGGCACTTTGGAGATGATCCCTGCACCACGTGCACGGGCTGGACCTGCGACGATCCCGCGACCTGCCACGAGGAGGTCGACGAGGCCCACTGCTGGACCGAGAAGCAGAACCAGGTCGTGCCGTCGCGCTGCAGCGATCTCGACAGCTCGGCCTTCCTGGACGAGACCAAGCTCCACAACGGCAACTGCTCCTACCAGCACGCCGAGTACGAGGACGGCTCGGTCTACCACTGGCTGAAGACCGAGGGCTGCTGGCTGGAGCCGGACAACGACAAGAAGGGCAAGCTGTCGTTCCGCATCGGCGGCAAGTTCACCGTCGAGAGCGCGGCCACCCGGCCGGTGGCCTACAACACGACCCTGGGCAGCTTCATCAGCCGGGTCTTCGTGGGGACCAACACGGGCAAGATCTACCGCATCGACATGGCCAACGGGCTCTACGACCTGAGCCAGGACGAGGGGGAGATGATCGAGTCCTACGATGTCGACGAGATTACCTATGGCTGGGACTCGTCGATCTTCTTCGACATCACGGAAGTGGACGAGCCCGAGACGCCGACCGAGAAGATCGCCGCGCGGCCTGTGATGGCGCCGATGTCCCTGGCCATGAGCTACGAGCAGGACCTGGTGCTCTTCTTCGGCACGGGGCGCACCGACACCCTGGAGGCTTACCCGGAGCGCGACTACTTCTTGGCCGTGAAGGAGATCAAGGACGCGGACGGCGTGCCGACCGGCGAGGGCGAGTTCTTCTACGGCAAGGACGAGCTCGACAATCCGACCGGCTGCGGCCTGCTCAAGTTCGACGAGAACGAGCGCCTGTACTCCAAGCCGATCATCGTGGGCGGGACCGCGATCATCACCACCTACACGGCCGACGACGACAAGTGCGATCGCGGCTCCGGCACGATCTACGTCTTCCCGTTCAGCGACATCCCCGACGTCCCGGACTCGGCGCCGCAGAAGATCCCGGTCACGGTCACGACCGGCGGCCCGGCCCAGGCCCAGCTCGCCTGGACGCCGGCCGGACCCCAGGTCCTCGTCCAGCAGAAGGAGGCGGTGGGGCGCATCGATCTGGGCAACCGGGCGACCGAGCCCGGGCACCACATCCTCAACTGGAGCAAGGTGCTCTGAGCCCACCCGGCACGCGAGCGAGCGGCCGGCCGCGCACAGCGCGCGGCCGGCCGTTTCATCTTTGGCGGGCGGCTTGCCAGGCACCCGCGGCAGGGTATAACATGGGCGATCGAGGGGCAGCGATGAGGTGGACCTGGATCGGAGCCGCGGTGCTCTTCGGGCTCTTTGCGTGCGAGGAGCGCGAGGCGGCTGTGCCGCGCGATGCGGGGCGCGGGCCGGCGGACGCCGGGGCGCAGGCCGGGCCCGTCGCGGAGCCCGTTCTGGCGGACGCCGGAGCGCAGGCCGGGCCCGTCGCGGAGCCAGTGCGGATCCCCATGACCCACAACAAGGGCGTGGACATGGCGAAGGGTACCTGGGAGAAGATTCGAGAGCGCCAGCAGCGCAAGCTGCGTGAGCTGCGCAGCAAGCGCAAGCTCGTGCCCCGGAAGCCCTCCAGCCCCCCGGCCGGGCGCGGACCTCTTTGATCGGAAAGGCGAAATGCGCCTCGATGCGCAGGCCGAACGAAGTAAAGTTATACCTAATTTATATGTAAGTTATGTTACATTTCTTGACATCGCACCTGGGCTGGTGGATACTCAGCAGCGAGGGCGTCTCATCGCAGCCGAGCCGGACAGGAGAAGACAGGCCATGAAAAAGAAGGACCGGCGATCCGCAGTCGACGCGGTCGAGGCTCACGGCGAGGAGGAGGGCCAGGCCGAGCCGAAGCGGGCGCAGAACAACCTGCGCAAGATGCGCGAGGACCTGCTGATGAGCAAGGCGGAGCTCGCCCGCAAGGCGGGCCTGAGCGCGCTGACCATCGACCGCGTGGAGGCCGGCTACAACTGTCGCATGGACACCAAGCGCAAGATCATCCTGGCGCTGGGTTTGAAGATCGCCGAGAAGGACAAGGTCTTCGGCGAGGAAGCGTAGCGCGGCCGCGGCGCGGCTCGCGAAGCGGGAAGGACCCATGGCGAAATCCAAGACGGTGGTCGGGCTGGACATCGGATCGAGCTCCATCAAGCTCGTCCAGATGAAGGAGAGCAAGCGGGGCTACCAGCTGCTGCACTTCGGCAAGGCCGAGCTGCCCCCGGAGGCCATCATCGACGGCGCGCTGATGAACTCGACGGTCATCGTCTCGACCATCCGAGACCTCGTCAGGCAGCACCGCATCAAGCACAAGGAGGCCGGGATCGCCATCAGCGGGCACTCGGTGATCATCAAGAAGATCACCCTGCCGGCCATGACCGACGAGGAGCTGGAGGAGTCCATCCAGTGGGAGGCGGAGCAGTACATCCCCTTCGACATCAACGACGTCAACATCGACGTCCAGGTCCTCACCCCGGACCCGACCAGCCAGGGACAGATGGACGTGCTGCTGGTCGCGGCCAAGAAGGACATGATCAACGACTACCTGGCGGTCGTCCAGGAGGCCGGCCTGACGCCCATGGTGGTGGACGTGGCGGCCTTCTGCGTCGAGAACGCCTTCGAGATCAACTACGACATGCCGGCCTCCGACACCATCGTGCTGGTCAACATCGGGGCGAGCGTGATCAACATCAACGTGCTGTCGGGCGGCGCGACCGCCTTCACGCGCGACATCTCCATGGGCGGCAACCAGTTCACCGAGGAGATCCAGAAGCAGCTCAACGTCTCCTACGACGAGGCCGAGGCGCTCAAGCTGGGCGGCGGCACGCCGATGGACGAGGACTCGGTGGTGCCTCAGGAAGTCGAGCGGGTCATCGTCTCGGTGTCCGAGACGCTGGCCAGCGAGATCCAGCGCTCGCTCGACTTCTACGCGGCCACGGCGGCCGACAGCCAGATCACGCGCATCTACTTGAGCGGCGGGACCTGCAAGATCCCGTCGCTCTACAAGATCATCGAGAACAAGGTCGGGGTTCCGGTCGACATCATGTACCCGTTCCGCAACGTCGAGCTGGATCCGAAACGCTTCGATCAGGAGTACATCCGCGAGGTGGGTCCGGCGTCCGCGGTGGCCGTGGGTCTGGCCATCCGGAGCCCGGACGACAAGTAGGCTAAGGTAGCGAGGCCGTCATGATCAAGATCAATCTACTTCCCATCCGAGCGGCTCGGAAGCGGGAGTACGTGGTCCAGCAGCTGATCCTCTTCGCCATCCTCATCCTGGGCGGCATCGTGGGCATCTACCTCTTCTCATCGAGCATGGAGGACAAGATCGAGCAGGAGAAGGTCAAGATCGCCAGCACGAAGCAGCAGATCGAGCAGTACAAGAAGGCCATCGGGCAGGTGGAGAGGTACAAGGGGCTCGAGGAGCAGCTCAACCGCAAGCTGGAGATCATCGAGAGCCTCATCAAGGGCAAGACCGGCCCGGTCCGGGTGCTGGACAAGCTCAGCACGATCATTCCCAAGCAGGTCTGGCTCACGAGCTGGACCGACAAGGGGGGCCTGGTCTCGGTCAAGGGCGAGGCGCTCAAGCACAAGTACGTGGCCGAGTTCGTCTCTCTGCTCAAGGAGGAGAGCGAGCCCAAGGCGAGCTCTGCGGTTGACGGGGCCGCCCCGGAGGCCAAGCCCGACGCCAAGCCCGACGCCAAGACCGACGCCAGGCAGCGCAGCCACTTCTCGAACATCAGGATGGTCGAGACCAAGGCGATAGATGACTCGCAGCTCGGCCAGTCCTTTGTCGAGTTCGAGCTGAGCATGGGCGTCAATTACGGAATCTGAGGACAAGAGGCGCGCAAATGGACAAGATAGTCGCCCAGATCAACAAGATTCCGCTGGCCCACAAGCTGGTCTTCTTGCTGGTCGTCCTGGCCGCCATGATCGCCGGGTACTACTACTTCGGCTACAAGGATCAGATCAGGGAGATCGACAGGCTCGGGCTCGAGCTCAAGAAGCTCGAGGACGAGCTGCACGACAAGCAGGAGATCGCCGGCAACCTCTCCATGTTCAAGAAGAAGGTCGAGTTCCTCCAGCAGAAGCTCCAGGAGAAGAAAAAGAACCTGCCCGACGACGCGAACCTCGATCAGCTCCTGAAGACGCTGAACGAGCTGGCCGAGAAGTCCGACATGCGGATCGAGAAGTTCACCCCCATGCCCGAGGCGCCGAGGCAGTTCTACTCGGAGATCCCGGTCAAGATGAGTCTCAAGGGCAACTACCACGAGATCGCCACCTTCTTCGACAAGATCGCCAAGGAGGACCGGATCATCAACATCTCGGACATCACCCTGACCCACCCGGAGCTCAAGAACGGCAAGATCGTCCTGAACGTCGATTGCATGGCGAAAACCTTCAAGACCCTGCCCGTGGCTGCGACGACCGCGGCCGCACCGGGCGCGGCGAAAGCGGGGGCGACCAGGTGATGGCCCCGAAGCGAAAGTGGACATGGATCTGGCTGGCGGCCTTCCTGGCCTCGATGGCGCTCTTGTGCGACTGCGGGAGCGACAGGCCGCCGCCGCCGCCACCGCCGCCGCCGAAGCAGCCGGTCCAGGCCAAGGTCGCGGAGCTGGATCTGGCCGCCGAGGCCGCGGCCGACAGCTTCATCTACACGCCGGTGGGCAAGCGGGACCCCTTCAAGTCCCAGTACAGGATGCCCAAGGCCCGCACCGAGACCGGCCCATCCGAGGTGATCACGTCTCCGCTGCAGCAGTTCGAGATCGATCAGCTCAAGCTGATCGCGGTCGTCTCGGGCATCAGCCAGCCGCGCGCCATGGTGGAGGGGCCCGGCGGCAAGGGCTACACGGTCAAGATCGGCACCCGGATCGGGAAGAACTTCGGCAAGGTGGTCAAGATCAAGAGCAGCGAGCTGATCATCGCCGAGGATTATCGCGACTGGAACGGACGCAAGGTGACGAACTACATCCACATGGAGATCAAGAAGGAGCAGTTGAACCCCCAGCCGTGATCCTTCGTCGAATCGAGAGCGACTCGGGCCCGTGCCCGGGCTGAAGGAGAGAATCCATGGCATCTCGGAAAGTCCTGATCGGCGTGTTGGCGTTCCCGATCCTGGTGGCCGGCACGGCCGCCACGTCTGGCGAGACCTCGGGCGCCGGGGGAAACGCCATCACCGGCCTGGAGATCCAGGCGGCGGATCACGCGACCCGGATCGTGTTGAAGGCCAGGGCGACACCGACCTTCACCGTGTTCAAGCTCAAGAGCCCGGATCGCCTGGTCGTGGACCTGATCAACACGGACTTGGAGCCCGAGGCGCGCGAGCCCGTCAAGGTCGACGACCGGAGGGTGGGCCGGATCGCGACCGCGCAGTTCAAGCAGGCCGGAAGCGTCATCAGCCGCGTGATCATCGGCCTGCGGCCGGATGTCCGCTTCGGCGCCAGGGCGGTCGGTTCCTCGATCGTGGTGACCGTCTCCGACGACCCTGGCCTGACCGAGCAGGCCGACGCGCCGTCGGCGGACAAGCCGGTCGCGAAGCCCAGGCAGGCGGTTGCAGCGGCCCCGGGATCCGACGAGAAGACCGAGAAGCCCGACAAGACCGAGAAGGCAGAGAAGGCAGAGAAGGCAGAGAAGGCAGAGAAGGCAGAGAAGGCAGAGAAGGCAGAGAAGGCAGAGAAGGCAGAGAAG
>JAFGRB010000046.1 GCA_016935365.1 Deltaproteobacteria bacterium | reverse complement strand
GGTCTCGATGGTCGCCCGGGCCCGCTCCTCCTCCCCGCCGATGTCCTCGGGGTTGCGCAGCGTCAGCGTCAGCGAGCCCATCTGCGACGCCAGCACCACGATCTCCGCCTCCTCCGGCAGCACCAGGAGGGTCAGGTGGGAGAAGATCTTGTCGTCATCCGACATCGCCGCCACGTTGGTCGTGGCCGTGATCTTGCCCGTCGCCAGCACGATCACGTTCTGCATCAGCGTCACCGTCACCAGCGTCTGCGTCTTCGGATCGGTGAACGAGCCCAGGATGTCCACGTGGTCGTTCGGCTTGACCATCCCGCCGACCGCCGCCGCACCGCCGATCGGCAGCGTGACCGCACGGCCCCGCTTGCGCACGATGTTGCTCAGGCGCTCGAAGGCCCCCTCCGAGCGGAAGTGGCTCCACAGGATCAAGTCGCCGCGCTGCAGCGGCGACATCAGCTTCTGCCCCAGGACCTTCTCGAACTGGTTCGGCTTGACCACGCTCGGGGTCACGAACTGCTCGGGCATCTGCATCTTGGCCACCATGTCGTAGTCGAGCACCGAGCCCTCGACCACGTCCCGGTTGGCCACCACGACCGGCACGAGGGTCCAGCCCTCGCGGATCTTCTCCTCCTTGTGCTTGATGGTCTTGTAGGCCAGAAACGCGGCCATCACGCCCAGCACCACTGCGACGATCACCGGGGCCTTGCCTTTGAGCATGACATACCCTCCTTGGTTACGAGTTCCTGCCTCCAGTATGCCGCCCGACGAGAAGCGCGTGGTCAGTTGCATGAAAAAAGAATGTAAAAACCGTGTGCGGCCGGCGGGCGGCTTGACCGCCGCCCGGCTCGCCGGTACCATTGCCGGACATGAGGTGGCGATTCGTCTGGCCGGCCCTGATCGTGTGGATCGCGCTCGGCGCTTGCCCGGACGACGAGCCGCCCCGGGCTCCACCGGACAAACCCGAGGACTTCGCCCCCATCCAGATCACCGACCAGGCCGAGCACATCCTCTACACGTACATGCTGGCCGACGGGAGCTTCGAGACGGTGGAGCGGGCGAGCGCCGTTCCCGCCGAGGCTCGAGATCAGGTCATCGTGGTCGACACCCGGCTCAGCCCCCGGGAGCGCAAATCCGGCCAGGTACTCTATATAGCCGATCTCAAAAAGAAAAACGAGGACGGGACCTATTCCTACTCGCTGGTCAGCCGCTTCAAGTTCGAGCGCGATCTCGTCCGGGATCCCTCGGCGGCCTCCGGCGTGCTGCCTCCGGAGTGCGCCGAGCTTCCGCCTTCCCCGCGAGATCGGGTCATCATGTATGCGACGTCGTGGTGCGGCGTCTGCAGGGCGGCAGCGGTCTTTCTCGAGAAGGAGGGCATTCCCTTCGAGAGAAAGGACGTGGAGATAGATCCCGCAGCCCAGAGGGAGCTCGCCTGCAAGGCGCTCAAGGCCGGCAAGCGTCTCAGCGGCGTACCGGTGTTCGACCTGGCAGGAGAGCTCCTGCTGGGATTCGATCGCGACATGATCGTTCGCCTGGCGGGCAGGCTCAGGGCCCCGATATCCACGCCAGGCAGATCCCCACAGCCAGGACAGACAGGATCCCCAGCACCGTGAGCACGGAGCGCGGCCTTCCATCGCGAAGCGCCTGGACCCCGCACACGACCAGCATCACCACCGGCGTCGCACCGAGCACGAGAATACCCGCTCCCCCGATGGCCTCGAGCCAGCCGTGCGGGCCTCGCCACCAGCCATCGAGCCCCATCCGCCAGTCCGCCAGATCCGATCCGAGCGCGACCAGAACGACGGCCGCGGCGAGAGCCACCCCCACACCCAGCAGCGAGCCTCCGATCATCAACGCCCCGAGATGGCGGGCCAGTCTATCCAGCGCGGCCATTCGCTCACCACGCTTCCAGGGCCCTGGCAGCCATCTCGACCGCCGTCGCGAAGAGCAAGAGGGCAAAGGTGATCTTGAGCCAGCTCGCCCGCAGGCGAGGCATGAGCCAGGCCCCGATCGAGGCGCCGGCCAGCACGCCCAGCGCGAGCGGGATGGAGACGGCCAGGACGAGCTCGGAGCGGGCCACGAAGCCGCACAGGGCCGGCACCGCCGTCATCCCCATCATGAAGTTGCTCGTCGCGGCCGCGCTCTTGAAGCGCATGCACAGCACGAGGTGGAGGATCGGCACCAGGATCACGCCGCCCCCGATCCCCAGCAGGCCCGATAGCATGCCGGCCAGGAAGCACAGGCATCCGGCCAAGCAGCGACGCCAACGGGCCAGGTCCCGACAAGCGGCCTCGGGCCTCTCCGGCCGGCTCGAGCTCCGGACGACCTGGACCCCGGCGTACAGCATGACCAGGGCGAACAGGCCCTGGATGATCCCTCCCCCCAGCCACCCGGCCACGAAGCCACCCGCCAGGCCGCCCGCAGCCGCAGCCAGCTCGATCTCCAGAGCCCGGTAGACGTCCACCAGACCGCCCTGGCGCAGGTAGCGTCCCGCCGCCGTGCACGAGACGACCAGGGTCGAGACCAGCCCTGCGGCTGCAGCCTCGTGAATGGGAAGGCCGAGGCCGAGGTTCAGGAAAGGGACGGCGATCAGCCCGCCTCCGAGGCCCATCAAGGCCCCCACGAGACCTGCCAGAATCCCGCCGCCTGCGGTCAAGACCAGGTCAAAAAAATCCATCGCCGAAATCCAGATCCAAGTCTCCATCCTCCTTACTAGAGCCCGGGTCGGATTCCAAGGGAAAACCAGGAATTCCCTTGCCTTCGGCCCCGACTTCTGATATCGGTGAACCATTCTTGGTCAGCTGCATGCTTCACCCACCCGGAAACGAAACAATCCCACCGTACTTGCACTCAGGGGAGACCTGTAGATGCCGACCCGTCTGAGCGAAATCTATCAGAAGGCAGACAGCCGACTGCTCGAGGAGAAACACGATCAGGCCCTGACCGGCTTCGCGAACGTGGCCCGGGCCGATCCGGAGCACATCCTCTCGCGATTCAAGATCGCCCAGGCGCTCGAAGGGCTCAAGGAGTCCAACCGGGCGTTCGAGGTCTACAAGGCGCTGGCGTGGCACTGCACCAAGGCCGGCTTCCCCCTCATGGGGCTGGTGGCCACGAAGCGCGCGGCGCAGCTCCAGGCGGGCTTCGAGGACACCCTCAGCATCCTGGCCGAGCTCTACAGCCTCGAGTCGGATCGGATCGACCAGAGCCTGTCCCTGTTCGCCTTGCCGGAGCTACACGGAGAGCTGGAGATCGAGCCGGAGGAATTCTCTCCGGACCGGCTCGTCCACTTCGCCTCGAAGCTCGGTCAGGAGTTCCCGGATCCGCGCTACCCGAAGATGCTGCCTCCCATCCCGCTGTTCTCCATGCTGACGAGCGAGAGCTTCTTCCCCATCCTGGAGATCCTGCACCTGAGGACGTACCAGCCGGGCGAGACGATCATCAAGCAGGGCACACCCTGCTCCTCCGTGTACATGCTGGCGTGTGGCGAGGTGGAGATCACCGAGCTCCAAGGCAACGACGAGCACGTGCTCGCCCGCCTTCCCACCGGCTCGGTCTTCGGCGAGATGGCGCTGATCTCAGAGGCCCCGCGGGTCGCGTCGGCGATCTGCATCAAGGAGAGCGCCGTGCTGGAGCTGCGGCGCGATGAGCTGGAGAGCGCGGCCGAGGATCTGGACGACATCACCTGGGCCACGGCCAAGTTCATCCGCCAGCGATTCCTCCACAACATCCTGCTGACCTCGCCGGTCTTCAAGCCCTTTCCACCCGGGGACCGCAAGGAGATCCTCGATCGCTTCACCTCCGTCGGCGTGCCCACGGACGAGGTGATCATCGAGGAGGGCTCTCCAGGCCCCGGTCTGTACGTCATCCTCGGAGGTGAGGTCGAGGTCAGCAAGTTCGACGGCGACACCCGGGTGCACCTCGCACGTCTGGCCGAAGGCGCGATCCTGGGCGAGATCTCTCTCGTGCAGGATACGCCCACCACCGCCACCGTGCAGGCGGTCCGCGGGGGGGAGTTCCTCTTCCTCGCGCGCGAGGACTTCCAGGAGCTGATCCAGGAGCGCCCCCAGATTCGCCAGGCGCTCGAAGCGCTGTCTGCCGAGCGGCTGGACGAGCAACGCCAGAGCATGTACGAGGCCGGCCTGGTATCGGCAGACGGCTCGGTGCTCTTCTGATAGGCGCCCGCGATGTGCGGCCTTCCCGATCCGGGAAGCTCAGTTCACCTTGAAGGGGAAAGGCACCTTCTTGGGGGCGCCGCCGAACTCCGGGAACTTCAGCCGGCGGATGATGTTGCTGACGCACTCGGCCACGAAGGTGCCCTTGAACTGATCCGTGGTCAGGTTGACGCTGGCGACCTTGCCGCTCGGCTGGATGGTGAAGCTGACCACCATCCTGCCCTGCACCGAGGCGTCCCGCTCCTTCTGCTTCCGGTTGCAGGCCTTGAACTCGGCGATATGCCGCCGCATGACGGACAGCACGTCCGCATCGGTCAGGGGCGGAAGCTCCTTCTTCTTCTCGGCCTTGGGCTGGGACTTAAGGCCCATCTCCTTGGCGAGCTCGCGGTCGTCCTCGTCCTCGAAGTCCAGGATGTTCTTCTTGGTCTTCTTGCGCTCGGGCTTCCTCTCGCGCGGCTCGGGCGGCGGCTCGGGCTCCGGCGCCGGGGTCACGCTGGCCACCTCTGTCTTTCGCTTGCGCCCGGGCGTCTTGCGCTTGTGCTTCGGCGTGCGATCCTTGTCCTTGGCCCGCTCTCCGGGCTCCACCCTGTGCGCTTTCTCCGCGCTCGGAGAGGGTGAGGAAGGGATCACCCCGGGCGGCGCTGCGGGTGGCGCTGCCGGTTGCGGCTGATCTGCTTGCCCTCCAGGCTGGGTACCCGGCTGCGCGCCCGGCTGCACGCCCGGCTGTGCGCCCGGCTGCGCGCCCGGCTGCGCGCCCGGCTGAGTGCCCGGCTGAGTGCCCGGCTGCGCGCCCGGCTGCACGCCCGGCTGCACGCCCGGCTGAGTGCCCGGCTGCGCGCCCGGCTGCGTGCCCGGCTGCGTGGGCTGCATTCCCGGGCCTGCGGGGAGCATGGGCGTGGGTGTCTGGGGCTGGGGCTGCTCGGTCACCTTGACCAGCAGGAAGATCACGACCGTGAACATGAGCAGGAAAGCAGCGCCACCGCCGAGCAGGATGTACTTCATCTGCCTGGACATCCCGGTCCGCGCATCGGGGATGAACTGCTCGGCGGAAGGGGCCGCGCGCTCACGCTTCTCCTCGTACTGCTCGCGGCTGGCTGCCTTCTGCGCCTCGAGGGCCTCCTCCTCCTCCTTGCGCCGGGTCTCCGCTGCCCGGAGCTCCTCCTCCATCCGCAGCTTCTCGACACGCCTGGCAGTCTCCTCCTCCTCGGCCGCAATCTGGGCGATCAGAGAGCTGTCGCCGTCCTCCATCGCCTCCTCACCCGCTCCCGGCACGCCTTCCTCATCTCCGAACAGGGACTCCTCCTCCGGCTCCGGATCGGCTGGCTTGAGGCCGGCCAGCTCCTCCTCGGCGAGCGCGCTCAAGGAGGACAGCGCTGCGGGCTTCCAGTCCACGTCCGCGCCTGCAAAGGCAGCCGCCGAAGCGGAGGCCGACGCCTCTCCGTCGTCGTAGTAATCATCCCCCGGATACCCTTCGTCCGAGAAGCCCCCCGGGTGGCTCTCGCCGGCCACATCTCCCGTGTCGCCATCCTCGTACTCGCTCCCGCCGGAGCCGAGGTCGTCCGCTCCGAGATTCGCAAGCGCGTCTCCCTCATCTCCATCGTACGACCAGCTCGAGTCGTCATCCACCACCGCCTTCTTCTGCTCCTCGACCAGAAAGCGGAACTCGCCGATGTCGTAGACCGGAAGCCATTCGTCGAAGCCCGACTTCCACACGAGCGTATCGGCGTCGAACTCGCCCTGCTCCCAGCGCTCGGCAAACTCGCTCAGGCTCATGGGACCGACCTGCTGCTCGTCGACAGCAGCATACCACTCGACGCGCTCTCGATCGGTTGTCCCGCCGGCCGGCTCCTCCTCGTGCCCGGGCTCCTGCGAGGAGCCGTACAGGCCCGAAAACGCCTGTTGATCCTCCTCGGATGGCTCCTGCGAGGCCTGCTCGCGCTCGGCCTGGACCTGGGCCATCTCCTCCATGCTGAAGACGCGCGTGGCCTGACGATCCATATCGGCATCGTCTTCCTCGTCATCCAGGCTTTCCGGGAGCTCCTCGTCACCGAGGATGTTGTCCAGGGCGCTGCTCAGCTCGTCCTCCTCTCCGAAAGCCCTTCCCGCCTGCGCATCGTCTTCCGGGTTGCCGACCGCCGTCGTCTCCCGCTCCAGGGCCTCGTCCTGCTCGTCGGACAGCTGCTCCTCTTGCGGGGCGTCCACATCCGGGTCCGTCATGCCCGGCGCCTCGTCCTCGGGAGGCCGGACCGTGATGATCTCGCCGCATTTCTTGCAGCGGACGCGGACACCCTTCTTGCCGAGCTTCTCATCCGCGATCATGTACTGGGCGCTGCACGCCTGACACCTGAATTTCATCGGCCTACCTCGGCACTCGACGGCCACTCTGGGGCCGGTCAGCGATACCGCAATGGCCTGCTACCCCTCTGACGTCCGGCTGCCAGCCGCGGATCTACTCCGCGGGTTCCAGCGGCAGAGGTTTGATTTCCAAGCCGAAATTGAAATACCACACCCGCCCGGTGCTTGACAAGTCTTTTCCCGGTATCCGGCGCGTATCAATCGGAGAGGAAGCGGCCGATCAGCAGCCTCAAGCGGTCGCGGGTCTCGGCTGGAATGTCGGCCGGATCGGTCAGGATGGCGGTGTCCAGGGCTTGCTGGCAGGTGCAGGTGCCGGAGGGAGGAAAGCGGCTGGCCATCCCGAGCACGGCCGCGCGCGCGGTGTCGGCATTCTTGGCCAGGACCTGCTTGACGGCGTTGGCGCTCACGCTCTCCTCGCTGTGGTGCCAGCAGTCGTAGTCCGTGCTCAAGGCGAGCGTGGCGTAGCAGATCTCGGCCTCCCGGGCGAGCTTCGCTTCGGGCAGGTTGGTCATCCCGATGACCGCCGCCCCGATCGAGCGGTAGAACTCCGACTCGGCCCGCGACGAGAAGCAGGGCCCTTCCATGCACACGTAGGTCCCGCGGGCGTGGGTGCGCACGTCCAGCTCCTTGAGCACCTCGAGCAGGGCTTCCCGCATCGCCGGGCAGAACGGATCGCCAAAGGACACGTGGGCGGCGATCCCCTGGCCGAAGAAGGTATGCGGCCTGCCCTTGGTGCGGTCGAAGACCTGATCCGGGACCACCATGTCGCCGGGATGGATGTCGCCGGCCAGGCTGCCGACCGCCGAGATGCTCAGCAGGTGGCGCGCGCCGATCTGCCGGAAGGCGTGGATGTTGGCCCGGTAGTTGACCTCCGAGGGGATCAGCAGGTGCCCGGGGCCGTGGCGCGGCAAGAAGGCCATGCGCGTGCCGGCCAGCCTGCCTGTCACCATCGCCCCCGAAGGCTTGCCGAAAGGCGTGTCCAGCTCGACGCGCTCGACGTCCTCCAGCCCCTCGATCTCGTACAGGCCCGTGCCCCCGATGACACCCAGAATCGCCTCGCCCATGAGCCCTCCTGCTGCGATCCACTCCGCCGAAGCAGCCCCGGAAGCCTATCCCAGCCCCGGATAGCGGTCAACTGTGTGAGCGAGGCGATTGCGCATGACTGCGGGTTCGGCTACGCTCCGGTCACGGACGGATGAGGAGTGATTCATGGACGAGAAGATCCTCGGCATGGGCAACGCGCTGACCGACGTCTGCGTCAGCGTGAGCGATGCGACGCTCGACTCGCTGGACCTGCCCAAGGGCAGCATGCAGCTCGTCGACGAGGCCCGCTCGCGCTCGCTTCTCTCGCGCCTCGACGCCGCGCGGATGTGCGCCGGCGGCTGCGCGTCCAACACGATCTGCGGCCTGGGCAAGCTGGGCCTACCGGTCGCCTTGATCGGCAAGATCGGCCGGGACGCGATCGGCGAGGCCTTCGAGCAGAACCTGCGCGATCACGGGGTCGAGCCGCGGCTGGTCAGGAGCGGCTCGCCCTCCGGCACGGCCATCGCCCTGGTCACACCCGACTCGGAGCGGACCTTCGCCACCTTCCTGGGCGCGGCGGTCGAGCTCTCGGCCGGGGATCTGGACGCGCAGAGCTTCGCCGACGCCGGCTGGTTCCACATCGAGGGCTACCTGGTGCAGAACCACGATCTCTTCCGGGCGGCCGTGCAGCACGCCCGGGATGCTCGCGCGCGCATCTCTATCGACCTGGCCTCCTACAACGTGGTCGAGGAGAACCTGGACTTCCTGCGCGAGATCGCGTCGGGCGGCGTGTACATCCTCTTCGCCAACGAGGAGGAGGCCCACGTCTTCACCGGCGAGGAGGACGAGCAGCGCGCGCTCTCCGCGCTCGCCGAGCGAGCCGAGATAGCGGTTCTCAAGCTGGGCCGTCGCGGCTCCCTGCTCGCCCGCGGCGCCGAGCGCGCCCGGATCCCCGTCGAGCCGGTCGAGGCGGTCGATACGACCGGCGCCGGCGATCTCTACGCGGCGGGATTTCTCTACGGCCTGGTCCAGGGCGCCCCGCTCGAGACCTGCGGCCGCTTCGGCGCCCACGTCGCCGCCGAGATCATCCAGACCCTCGGCGCCCACATGGACGACGCGAGCTGGGCCCGGATCCACGCCGCCTATCCCGGCTAGTTTTGCGTCGCAAAATCGTCGTATTTGCGTCGCAAATACTGCTAATAATCCTTATTTTGCTCTACCCACTCGTCAAAGCGGGCCGCGCGCTGCGAGCTGGCCGCAGGCAGCCTGGAGATCGGCACCCCGGCTCTTGCGCACCATGGCCGTGACGTGAAGCGCGGCGAGCCGGTCCGCGAAGGCCTCGGCACGCCCGGGCGGGGGCGGCTCGAAGGGGATCCCCGGGCAGGGATTGAAAGGGATCAAGTTGACCTTGGCCGGCAAGCCCTCGAGCAGCCCGGCCAGCCGCTCGGCGTCGTCGAGCCCGTCGTTGACGCCCCCGAGCAGCACGTACTCGAAGGTGATCCTGTCGTTGTGCTGCAAGGGCAGGTTGCGGCAGGTCCGTAGCAGCTCCGCGATGGGGTGGCGGCGGTTGACCGGCATCAGGCGGCTGCGCTGCTCGTCGGTGGACGCGTTGAGCGAGACCGCCAGCCGGACCGGCACCCGGTGGACGAAGTCCTCCATGGCCGCCGGCAGGCCCGCGGTCGAGACCGTCACGTGCCGCCTGCCGATGTCCATGCCCCGGGGGTCGATCAGGATGCGGACCGCCTGCACGACCGCGTCCAGGTTGGCGAGCGGCTCGCCCATGCCCATGAAGACCACGTTGGAGACCGGCCGCGCACTGCCCGTCTCCCCGCGGAGATCGCGGACCGCGGCCTCGAGCTGGCCCGTGATCTCGCCCGCGCTCAGGCTGCGCTTCAGGCCCATGGAGGCGGTGGCGCAGAAGGCGCAGCCCATGGCGCAGCCGACCTGAGTGGAGATGCACAGGGTGCTGCGGCGCTGCTCGGGGATGAACACGCCCTCGATCGACTGGCCATCGTGCAGGCGGAAGCGGTACTTGATCGTGCCGTCGACCGAGCGCTGGCGCCCGTCGATCCGCGCCCCGCACAGAGCTGCCATCTCCGGCAGGCGAGCCCGGAGGCCCTTGGTCAGATCGGTCATCTCGTCGAAAGACATCGCGCAGCGCCTGTGCAGCCAGCGGAAGACCTGGCGGCCCCGAAAGGGCTTCTCGCCCCGGGAGACGAACCAGGACTCGAGCTCCTCGCAGCTGGCAGACAGGATGTCGAACGCCGCGGTCACGGCCTGGAAGGCGAAGCGGAAGCTACTTCATGCCCTCGATGACCTTCTTGGCGATCCGCTTGCCCACCTTGGACAGGGCGTCGCGACCGGCTTCCTGGTCGTTCTCGCCATTGCCCTTGACGGTGTACTTCTTGCTGAAGATCTGCCGGCTGTGCAGGCGATCGGTCACGGTGACGTTGACCCGGGCCGTGCACTGGCGCTGCTGGAAGAAGTCGTTGCACGCATCGACCACGGCGGTGCCGGTGATCTCGAGATCGGCTCCGCTCTTGCTCTTCGTGAAGGTCAGGCCCAGGGCCTTGTGCAGCTGGTCCTTGAGGTCGGCCGCCACGGAGCCCGGGCTGACCTCCTCGCCCAGCAGCTCCTCCTCGATGCTCACGAAGGCGCTCAGCTCCTCCAGCTCCACGAAGAACTTGCCGGTGTTGAGGTTGAGGTCGTTCTCGAACTTGGCCTGGACCACGCGGACCTGCTGCTTCCCCTCGATGAGCGCCGAGACGTCCACCCGGGCGCCCAGGATGGCCTTCTTCTCGCCGTAGACCTTGATCAGCCGCGCCTTGGCCACGCCCTCCGGAGAGGTCGAGACGTGCTGCTCCACGCTGCCCTCGCCGCGCTGGAAGGCGTACTCCACCGGCAGGCTGCCGACCGCATTGCCCTTGTACGCGATCTTGAGCTCGAGCGGCTCGGCCGGTCCCTGGCCGATGACGGCCTTGAGGTTCGGGTTGGCGACCTTCCACTCCATGGCGGCCGCCAGGCGGTGCACGGCCCGCTCGATCTCGTGGTTGAGCACGTCCTTCTTGCCGTCCCCGTCCACGTCGTACTCCACCACGCCGCCGAAGTGCTCGCGCAGTGCCAGGTAGGACTTGAAGTAGCCCTTGAAGGCCTCGCCCAGCCGGTTGCCCTGCTCGGCCTTGAAGGCGGCCTGGACGTAGTCGACGGCCTTCTTGCGGGCCTTCTCCAGGCGCTCGCGAAGCCGGCGGGCGATCTCGGCCTGGCTCAAGCGCACCAGCATCCAGTACTTCTTGGCGCCCTCGTCCTTCCAGCGATCGTGGATCTCGACGCCCTCCAGGGTCTGGTCCACGAAGAACTGGGAGTCCTGCGAGTACGAGGAGTCCTGACGGGATGCGTCCTTGGTGACGTTGTCCTTGTCGTAGAGCCGGAGGTTGTTCTCCTTGAAGTAGTCGGTGATGACCGAGTTGATGTGGACCTTGAGCGTGGAGGCCAGCTCGGTGTAGGCGTTGTTGCGGGCGCGGGCCCAGTCCTGCTCCTCGTCCCCGTGGCTGGTGGCCACGCCGATGCCCACGTAGTAGCCCGACATCCGCGGCTGGGAGTTGACCCAGTCCGGCGCCGCGCGCGCCGGGTTGACCGGCACCGAGGCGACGGCTTTCTCCTCGTATGGCTTGACCTCGGGCTCGGGAGGCGGCTCTACCTTGCGCGGCGGCGGCTCCTCCTCGATCTCCTTGCTCGGTGCAGCCGCCGGCCCACCCCGCTCCACCGCGTTCAGATCGGCGAAGGCGTCGGCCGAGCGGGCCCGCACGCCTGCGGCCTTGCGCCGATCACTGGCTTCGCGTTGCTCCTGGCTCGGCCCGCTGCAGGCGAGCAGCAGAAAAGCCATCCCACCGAGGGCCATCATCCAAAAGGCCACGAGACGTTTCATGATCCCTCCTCGCGAATACGCACCACCGTCGCTTTACGACGGCTCGCACAGGGCTGTTATTCAAGCCCAAGCGGGCTCTTCTCCTCTACACGCCGAGCCGGATGCCCAGCTGGGCATGGGCGCCCATCTCGAAGTTGGCGTCCGCCCCGGTGAAGCTCAGCGGGTTGGTGAAGAAGCGCCCGGCCAGGTTCAAGTAAGCTGAGAACTCCGGCGAGACGTAGTACTCCAGGCCCAGCACGAGATCCGCGCCGCCGCCGATCAGGGTGTCGCCCGAGTCGTCATCGCCCACCACGAAGTAGTCGATCCCGCCCCGCAGGCCGATGGCGATCACCAGGCTCTCGATGTAGAACTTCTTCATCGCGCCGAGCAGCCAGTGGGTCAGGAACGCGCTCTCCGTGCCGTAGTCGCCCAGGTAGAGGAAGTCCCCGTCCAGGGTGAGGTAGAACTCGGGCCAGTGGACCATGTTGGCGATGTCCCAGTCGACGTGGATCCCGCCGCCGAAGTACAGGCCCACCTCGTCGGTGTCCGAGTCCTTCAGGATGTCCTTGACCGTGAACTCGAAGACCGGGTGGATGCCGAAGTTGATGCCGATCATCGGGTGCTCGTAGAGCTGCTCGCCGCCGACGAAGTCGCGCTTCTCCTTGACCTTCTCGGCGTACGAGGGCGTGCCGCCGCCGCTGCCGGTGGCGTCGCCGATCTTTCGCACCTTGACGTAGCCGATCAGCGACTTGGTGCCCGCGGCGTCGAACTCGGTCACGTCGTAGGTGTCGTCCAGGCCCAGGCCCTCGGCCTGGCCGAGCATGAACTCGACCCCGTCCGAGAGCGCGGTCTGCACGGGCGTCTTGAGCTGGAAGTCGGGGATCTGCTTCATCTCCTTGGAGATGATCGCCTGCAGGCCCCGCGCGGCCCCGCCGGTCGCCTGCAGGCCCGCGTCGCGCTGCATGGCGGGCAGGTTGCGCCGGTACTCCTCCAGGCGCGCCTGGTAGGCCCGCTGCGCCTCGGGGCTCGAGACCTTGGGGCGCCTGGGCATGCCGGGGTAGCTCACCGAGTCGGTGTTGTGTTTGCGCAGCTCCTTGAGCAGCGAGTAGGGCTTCTTGTTCGGGTCGGTCAGGTTGGCGTGGTAGAAGGTGACCGACAGGTCGAGCTTGGCCTCCATCTTGGGGCGGTGCTTGGGGCTGGTGGGCGAGCCCGGCCGGCAGATCTCCTTGCGGACCTTCTTGCCCTGCTTGTTGGTGCGGACCTCGTCGTAGCAGATGATCGGCTGGACCGAGTGATCGTTGACCCGGATGTCGTAGAGGTAGGCCGAGCTCATGATGCGGTCGACGTCCTTGGCATAGACGCGGGCCGACTTGAAGCGATCCTCGTACTCGGCCTCGGCCGCCGCCCTGTCGGAGGCGCGCTTCTTGACGTAGTCCCGCAGCGCCTCCACGAAGGCCTCGATGGAGCCGAAGGCGTTGATGTCGACCTGGTTGTAGTCGAAGCGCTTCAGCTCGATGCCCGGCCGGATGCCCTGCTCGACCAGCGGCAATGCCTCGGGCAGGATGCGCACGCCGGAGGCGATGCCGATGCCGACATAGGTCATCGACTTGCGGGTGTACTGGGCCTGGGTCTGGTCGGACGAGAGCTTTTCGATCTTATCCTCGGCCGATACCGAGCCGACAATCAAGCACATCGCGATCACCGTTGCGGTGATACCGCGCGTGATCATGGCCACTCCTCCTCGCATCAATGCGGATTCTCGTGTGTTGGATGCAGGTGCAGAACGCTCACCCGCCTACTGGATCTTGCCCAAGAGACACGAGCGAGTCACCGTGATCCACTCCATCCCCGTTCCCAGCTTGGCCGGGACCGCCTCCTCCAATGCCATGGACATCTCCATGTTGTCCTTCTTGCACTGGGCCTCGAACGCGACCTTCTCTCCTGGCACGAAGGTGATCATCTTCACGGCGGAGCAGTTCATCTTCAGCAACTTGTAGATCTCATTCTTTACCTTGTTGCCCTCTCCACCGTTGAACTGGACTCTGAACCGAGGTCCCTTGGGGGCGGTGTTTTTCCACCACCTCATCACTTCCGGCATGAGCTTGCCCATCGCATCGTTGAGAGGCTCGCGGAGCGCCTTCGACTCTTGACCCGCGACGTCATCATACCTCGCGGGTGCACTCGCCTCCTTGGCGCCCAACACCGTGCTCGTCACCGTCTCAAAGGCCTTGACCCTCACGGAGTAGTTGATCGTATCGCCCTTCTTGTCCTTCAAAGCCTCATAGACGAAATAGACGTCGGCCCCGAGTGCGAGCGCCAGCTGAGCTGCCTCTCCCTCCTCCGCGTCTTTGACCTCGCCGAGTGCCGTGGTGAACTTGTCCATGTCAGATGCGTTTTTAGGATCCTTCATCTCGAGATCTTGGCTGGTCGCATAGTCCATGACGAGCGTCTCCATGATGGGCCGAAGCTTGCTCGACTTGCTCGCCTTGCCGGGGACCGCCATCAGATGGGGTTGGCCCACAGCTGCCATCAAATCCTCGGTGCTCTGCATGACGCCCATGGCGACCAGCTCATCCTGGAGCAGCTTCTTCTGGACGTGGACGATGATCTCGACCCGGATCTTGTCCTCCGAGATACGAGTGCGTGACTTGACACCAGGACCCTGTCCATCCCTGGCGCCCGGAGGCGGGTGGCCGACGAAGCGATCGAGCTTGGCGAAGATGTCCTGCTGGACGGCCTCGTAGGACTTGCGCTCGGAGGCCTTGGGGGCCAGCTTGTTCGTGATGTACCAGTCGATGCAGGCTTTGCGGGCCTGCAGGATGGCTGCATTCTGGTCGGGTCCGATCCCCTCGCAGCGCAAGCTGACCGTGTTGGCGTCGACGCTCTCGACGAACTTGGCCGGCAAGAGGATCTCAGGCCCCTTGTCCTCCTTGACCACCACCGTCGTACAGCCCACCACCGTCGCGGCGAAGACCACGGCCAATACCAATACGAGTGCCTTTCTCATCTTCTCTCCTCCTGATCTAGAAAAGGATGGGTTGCCAGTATGAACGCCCGCATGATTCCAGACGCCCTCGGTGGCTGTCAAGCGGAATCGAAGCCGGACCGGGCCTGATTTCTTTTTTTCCCGGCCCACTTGCGACGATTTGGGTTGACGGCTGCAAAGCGGCTCCGCTATCATGTCGCCTTCCGGAGAGGGCTTGGATCGTGTCACTCGGCGCCTTCGACTGCAAGCGGGTCCGATCAATTCAATTCGGAGCTCCGATCTGCGCGCTCGCGCTCCTGTGCGCAGGCTGCCCGGCGCGCGAGGCTGCCCAGGATGCGGGCCTGACCGACGCTCCGAGGCCGGATGCGGCCGCGCAGGCCGATGAGATGGCGGATGGGACGCAGCTTGCGGATGCGCGGGCAGGCGACTCCTCGCCGGCCGACGATATCCAGACCGGCATCGTCACGCGGGACGGCGAGCGGCTCGTCCAGGCGATCGGCAGGGCCCGCCGGGGGGCGGACGTGGACCTGGCTCGCCAGGCCGCGGCCTCCCGGGCGCGGGCTGAGCTCCTCAAGATCTTGAAAGAAAACGGTTTCTCGACTGACGGCAGCCTGCGCGGCTCGCGCGTGACCCGCTTCTGGATCCAGGGGCGGCACGTCTACGCCCTGGCGAGCATGCCCTTGCCGGCAGATCCGAAATCTCCGATGAATGAATCCGGGCCGGCTCCGTCCAATTCCGCAGGTGAACCGGGAGCGGATTCGGCCTCACGAACTGGAGGACCTCGAAAATGATACGAAAAGCGACCCTGTTCAGCCTGATCGGCGCCTTGGTGCTCCTCGCGCCGTTCGCCTCGGCCGACGAGAAGAAGGTCATCGCGGTCGGCGAGGTCAAGGCGATCGGCTGCAGCTCCAGCCACTACTACTCCCAGCAGGCCGCCGATGCCATCGCCGCGAACCTGCGCACCCGCATCGCAGAGACCCGGGCCTTCAAGGTGGTCTCCCGCTCCCAGATGCGCAAGATCCTCCGCGAGCACAAGATGGAGATGGTGGGCCTGGTCGAGAGCGAGAACATCAAGGAGCTGGGCAAGTTCCTGCAGGCCGATTTCATCATGGGGATCGAGATCACCTGCACGGACCGGGTGGCCTTCAACGTGAACCTCTGGGACGTGGAGACGGCCGAGAGCGCCTGGGCCAAGGCCTACGAGATGCGCTCGTTCAAAAAAACCTCCGTGGCCATCAAGGACATCGCCAAGATGCTCAAGGACTACGGCAAGAGCGGCAAGTGGCCTTCGAGCGGCCATGGAAAGACCGAGGTCCTGGCCATGCTCGACTCCAAGGCCTTCCACGACTCGGCCGAGTACATCATCGCCGAGATCCGCCGCTCCATTCCCCGCGTCTCCGGCACGATCGCCGATGTCAACGCCTACGACGAGGCCAACCCGGTCAAGCTCAAGCTGGGCTACGGCGCCAAGGACGCCTGGCCCGGGCTGAAGCTCAAGGTGACCCGCGACGACCAGGAGCTCGGCTGGGTCTATCTGAACGACAAGGGAGGCCGGGAGGTCAAGGCGAGCACCCACGACGAGGTCTCGGCCTTCGAGCAGGGCGACAAGGTCTCGAGCGAGGACTTCGAGCCCAAGATCGCCATCGGCACCATCGAGGACGAGGTGGAGGACAACCAGGATCTGATCGATCTCTTCCGCGAGCGCATGCTCAAGGAGTTCGCCGAGGCCGACGGGGTGGAGCCGGCCGAGGGTGCGAAAATCGACAAGATTCTCAGCCGGATGGGCAAGAGCACGAAGAAAAAAGATCTTGCAAAGCTCCACGCGGCGGGAGTAGATTTGCTCATCGTCGGCCGCTTCTCAGGCGATTCGGGCCAGCGCCGACTGGACTTCGAGGTACTCAACACCGTCAATGGTAGAAGGGTGATCAAGGTAAAGCGGGACCGCATCGGACTCTAAACGACGCCAGACCGTCAATTTCCCAAGACCGAGGAGGAGAGGACAATGAAGAAGATCGTGTGCATTCTGGCAGCCCTGACGCTGATGGTCGCCTTTGCCGGCTGCGGCAACGGCCACAACAACATGGCCTCGAGCGGCGCTCCGCAGTGGGTGCTCAAGGGCAGCGGCGCCTTCACCGGCGACCGCGGCAAGGC
>JAFGRB010000045.1 GCA_016935365.1 Deltaproteobacteria bacterium | reverse complement strand
GCGTGACCTGCCCCGAGGGCGAGGTCTGCGTCGATGGGCGCTGCTACGCGGAGGACTGCCCCTCGAGGAGCTGCCCCGGGCAGGGCGAGATCTGCGTCGAGGAGGAGTGCCTGCAGTCGAGCTGCGTCGGCGTCGAGTGCCCCGAGGGGGAGCGCTGCGCGAGCGGGCAGTGCTATCCGGCCGACTGCGAGACCAAGGACTGCCAGGGCTACGGCGAGGTCTGCGTGCAGGACGAGTGCGTCGAGCGGAGCTGCGTCGGCGTGGACTGCCCCTCGGACGAGCGCTGCGCCGGCGGGCGCTGCTACCCGGCCGACTGCGAGGAGGTCGGCTGCGGCGGCGAGGGGGAGGTCTGCGTCGACGGCGTCTGCCAGCCCGCGGGCTGCGTGGCCGTGGCGTGCCGGCAGGGCTACGCGTGCCGGGACGGCTGGTGCTACCCCGAGTCGGCGCCGGCGAGCCGCTGCCAGGCGGGCTCGCGGATCGAGTACGGCTGCGAGCTCGCCTGCGAGGCGGGCGAGTGCAACTACGCCGAGCGTTCGTTCGCCTGCCCGCGGGGCTCGAGCTGCGAGCAGCACGGGCCGCTCGCAGTCTGCGTGCCCGACGGGGCCGTGGTCGTCCGCGTGCACGCCGACCGGCCGATCGGGCTCGACGTGGAGGGCGTCTGGGAGCGGATGAACATCTTCCAGGTCAACGACGCCCTGCCGAGCAACCCCATGTTCCCCTCGGACGCCCTGCACTCGGAGGTCATCCTCGGCCTGGCGACCGGCGGCAAGGCCGAGCTCTGCAGCCCGCTGCAGATCGAGGGCAGCGATCACCGGGGCGGCTGCCGGGACTACGCCCGCTTCGAGACGGCCTTCTTCGACGACTTCTCGGACTACCCGCCGGCCGAGCTCGCCGACCGCTGGATCGAGTCGGACGGCAACCCACACCCGGCCTCGGTGGAGGGCGGCGAGCTCGCGATCCGCCACGGCCCGTTCATCGCCCTCCAGCCGCTCGCGGCCCCTTACCGCGTCCAGGCCCGGATGCGGACCGCGGTCGCCGGCGCGGATCCGCTCAACGCGGGCTGGCTGATGTTCCACCGCCAGGACTCGGACCACTTCTATCTCGCCGGCCTGGACGCGGACGGCATGCTGCGGCTCGGCGGCGTGATCGACGGGACGCTGGTCGACGACCTGGCGGTCGTGCCGACCGAGCTCGACTTCTCCGCGGACACGCGCTACGAGGTCCTGGTCCACGACGGCATGATCCGGCTGAGCGCCAGCGGCCAGGTCGGGGGCGAGACCCGCTTCTGGGCCCTTGCGCACCGGCCGGCGCAGGCGCTCTCGAGCGGCGAGGTGAAGGCCGGCTTCTGGGCCTTCGGCTCCGCGGAGAACCCGATCGAGGCCCGGGTGGCCGAGGTCGAGCTCGCGGATTATCTCGGCGGCTGCGAGATCTACCACGAGGACGCGAACGGCGTGCCGTACTACGACCTCGACCCCTCGGAGTGCCTGTTCGCGGCCCTGGACCACGTCCTCGCCCTGGGGCTCAGGCCGGTGCTCCACATCGGCCAGACCCCGACCGAGCTCTCGGCCCAGCCGAGGACCGAGTCGGTCTTCGGGGTCAACACGGGCACGCCCAAGGACTACGCCAGGTACTACGACTACATCCGGTCCCTGTTCGACTACCTGCTGACCGCCTACGCCGCCCACGACGTCGAGGACTGGGTCTACAGGCTGTCCTTCGAGCCCGACAACCCCCACGCCTGGAACGCGGGCTTCGAGAAGTACAGGGAGCTCTACGACCACACCATGGCGGCCATGCGCGACGCGGGGATCGCCGATCCGATCCTCTACCCGGGCAACCTCGCCTACCCGCTCGAGGAGATGCTGCCGGACGGGGGGCTCGCGGGAAGCCTCTGGGACGCCGAACACACCCGCGACCTGAAGGACTGGATCCCCTGGACCGAGGAGCTGGCCCGCTTCCTTTCGAGCACCGAGCAGCGGGTGACGCTCTTTTCCGACAGCTTCAGCGACGGGACCTGGACCGACGACTGGGGCAGCTACATGTTCATCGATCCCGACCTGTCCACGGTCACGCCCCAGGGCAAGTTCCGGATCGTGCTCGGCGATCCGCAGACCCATCCCCGGGGCGTGGTCTACGCCGGCGATCTCGGCTGGACCGACTACCGCTACAGCGTGAGGATGAAGACCGTCTCCCCCGGCGACGAGAGCTGGGAGGTGGGCTGGGTGACCTTCCACGCCCAGGGCTTCGACGGCCAGGACGCCCAGCTCTTCGCCGCCGGCCTGCACGACAACGCCAACGGCACGCTCCAGGTCGCCCGCAAGAAGGACGGCCAGTGGGAGGACCTGCCCGCCTGGGTCTTCACCGGCCTGGACCCGAAGGAGGAGCACCTCTTCGAGGTCATGTGCCACGCCTACGACGAGGACAGCTACGGGCAGACGATCACCATCTCGATCGACGGGGTGACCTACTTCCGATACCGGTGGACGGCCCAGCCGGACGACCTGGTGAGCGGCAAGGTCGGGGCGATGGCCTGGAACTCGACGGTCGAGATCGACGACGCGGTCGTCAAGACCCTGGACGCGACCCACGCGCCGAGCGTGCCCCGGCACCGCGGGCGCTTCCACTTCTCGCTCTACGAGGGGGTCCAGCTGCAGACCCGAGACCCCCGGAAGCTCCGCGACTTCGCGGCCGGCATCCGGGGGCTGATCGGGCCTTTCATGCCCGACGCCGCGCTGAGCATCGACGAGTACGGCCTGCTGCCGGATGTGGACCCGGCCCGCAAGGCGGCCTGGCACGCGGCCGTCTTCGCCATCGCGAACGAGGCGCCGGTGCGCCTGGAGCGCCTCGGCCGCTGGTACGAGGCGCCCGGCACGCCGACGCTGCGCACCATCCAGGCCTGCGCCGAGATGGGCGGCGCGCAGATCCTGGAGCGGGAGCTGAGCGACGGGCATCCGTACGCCCCGGAGCGCTACCCCTACCTGGACGCGCTGGCCGCCGGGGATCCGGACGGCGGCGTCCACCTGCTCGTCTTCCACTACGAAGACAGGGACCCGGGCGCCCCGGCCGGGATCGGCTGCCTGGTCGAGGTCCAGGGGCTCGAGGCCTGCCGGGACTACGAGCTCCTGGGCGCCCGGCCCACCCAGGCCTGGATGGGATCCGATCAGCTCACCAGCGACCCGCACGGGGGGCTCGTGATATCCGTGCTCGACGACCGGGCCGCCGGGGCGATCGAGCTCGATACGAACCAGGTGGTCTACCTGAAGCTCACGCCGCGGTGAAGGCGGGACAGCGCACCCGACAAGGAGCCCCGATGCCCAAGCTGCTGTCGATCCTCATGCCGGTCTACAACGAGCGGCCCTACCTCGATCGGATCGTGAGCCGGGTCCTCCAGGCGCCCCTGCCCGAGGGGGTGGAGCGCGAGCTGGTCATCGTCGACGACGGCTCCTCGGACGGCAGCGCGGACAAGCTCGACGAGCTCGAGGGCCGGCACCCCGAGCGGGTGCGCGTCTTCCACCAGCCGCACAACATGGGCAAGGGCGCCGCGCTGGCCCGGGCCGTCCAGGAGATGCGCGGCGACATCGCCGTCTTCCAGGACGCGGACCTGGAGTACGACCCGGCCGAGTACGGCCGGCTGCTCGAGCCCATCCTGAGCGGCCGGGCCGACGTGGTCTACGGCTCGCGCTTCTCCACCGGCGGCAGCCGCCGGGTGCTGAACTACCACCACGAGCTGGGCAACAAGCTGCTGACCCACCTGAGCAACGCGACCACCGGGCTCAACCTGTCCGACATGGAGACCTGCTACAAGGTCTTCCGGGCCGACGTGCTGCGCACGATACCCATCCGCTCGCAGCGCTTCGGCGTCGAGCCCGAGATCACCGCCAAGATCGCCAAGCGCAACTGCGCCGTCTACGAGGTGCCGATCTCCTACCACGGGCGCAAGTACGCCGAGGGCAAGAAGATCACCTGGCGCGACGGCCTCGAGGCCCTGTACGTGATCGGCAAGTACTGGCTGCTGGACGACTGCTTCGACGAGCGCTACGGCCACTACGTGCTGCAGTCGCTGTCGACCACGCGGCGCTTCAGCGCCTGGATGGTCTCGGCCATCGAGCCCTGGCTGGGCCACCGCATCCTGGAGATCGGCTCGGGCATCGCGAACATCTCGCGCCTGCTGCCGCGCCGCGAGCGGCTGACGCTCAGCGATCGCGATCCCGAGTACCTGCGCCTGCTCCGCCAGGCCTTCGAGGGCGCCGAGGGCGTGGACGTCGTCGAGCTGGACCTGGATCGCGACGCGCACTTCGAGCGCCTCGAGCGCCGCTACGACACGGTCGTGTGCCTCAACGTCCTCGAGCACGTCGAGGACGACGCGGGCGCCGTGCGGCGCATGGCCTCGGTGCTCGAGCCGGGCGGCCGGCTGGTGGTCCTGGTGCCCCAGCACGGCTTCTTGATGAGCGAGATGGACCGGGCGCTCGGCCACGTGCGGCGCTACGACCCCGGGGCGCTCGAGGCGCTGCTCGGCGGGGCGGGCCTGGAGGTCGAGGCCGTCTCGCAGTTCAACGCCGCGGCCATCCTGGGCTGGCTGGTCAACGCGCGGCTGCTCGGCCGCACCCGGCTCGACAGCCTGCAGCTCAAGGCCTTCGACATGCTGGTGCCGCTGCTGGCCAGGGTCGAGCACCGGCTGCCGCTGCCGGGCATCTCGGCGATCGGCGTGGGGCGTAAGCCGCAGGGAGCTGCGAGATGAGCGGGCGGCCGTGGCCGTGCGGCCTGTGCCTGCTCGCGCTGGCGGCCTGCGGCAGCGAGGGCGGCGGCCTTGCCCGCGCACGGCAGCCGATCATCGACGGCGTGCCCGACACGGATCCGGCCCACATGGCGGTGGTGGCGATCTACGACCAGCGCGCCCTGTGCTCGGGCACCCTGATCACCAGCCGGGTGGTCATGACCGCCGGCCACTGCCTGTACGGGCGGGACGGGACCCGCTTCGAGGTCTTCTTCGGCCACACGACCCAGGAGGCCGAGCGGAGGGGCGTGAGCGCGGCCCGGCTGCACCCGGACTACGATCCGCACGGGCTCACGAACGACATCGCCCTGCTGCGCCTGGCCGAGGGCCCGCCCGAGGGCGTCGCGCCGATCGCGGCCCTGCCCGCGAGCCTGGCGCTCGGCGAGGCCGACCTGGGCGGCCCGCTGGTCTTCTCCGGCTTCGGCATCGACGAGCGGGGCCACTTCAGCGAGAAGCTGACCGTCACCGGCGTGCTGGGCAAGATCTGCGCGACCCAGACGAGCTGCTCCGGCCTGGGCGTGCCGGCCGCGGCCGGGACCATCTGCTACGACCAGGAGCTGGGCGGCCCGTGCTTCGGCGACTCCGGCGGGCCGGCCTTCGTGAAGCGCGGCGGCGTCGAGTACGCGGCCGGCGTGACCTCCTACGGCGACTGGCGCTGCGACATCTACGGCTGCAGCACGAAAGTCGACGTCTTCGAGGACTTCATCGCGGGCTTCGTCGACGCGTCCAAGGGCCTGGGCGCGGCCTGCCAGGACGGCGCCGAGTGCTGCTCGGGCTTCTGCACGGACGGCGTGTGCTGCGACTACGCCTGCGATCGGGCCTGCGAGTTCTGCGCCCAGGAGGGAAGTGAGGGCCACTGCCGGCGCGTGACCGACGACAGCCTCGAGCCGGGCTGCAGCCCGCCCGGCGGCTGCGCGAGCGCTCCGCTTCCGGCCTCGCGGGGCGGCCTCGGCCTCGCGCTCGCGATGCTCTCTACCCTGCTCGCCGCCGCGTGCCTCCGGGGCCGCTCGCGGGCGTCCCGCCATGGGCCATCGCCGGCATCTCGCCGTGCAGCCGCTCGTTGCCCGGGCGCCGTGCCGCGCACGGTCCCCCGCGACCTCGAGAGCGCTTTGCGGCCTCCTCGCCGCGAGGGGCGATCGGCGATCCGGGCCGCCGTGGCGTCGAGCGCCGCCGACCGGCGGCCGAGGAGGGGCTGAGCCATGACGGGCCCTCGCACCATCGCGGGCGCGGTCCCCCGCGACCTCGAGATCGCTTTGCGGCCTCCTCGCCGCGAGGGCCGATCGGCGATCCGGGCCGCCGTGGCGTCGAGCGCCGCCGACCGGCGGCCGAGGAGGGGCTGAGCCATGACGGGCCGAAGAGGCATCGGGATCGCGCTCGCGCTGCTCGTCGGGCTCGCGCCCGGGTCGAGCCCGGCCTCCGGCGAGGCGATCCAGCCCGGGCACAACGCGCAGATCGGCGCGGTCGTCGGCCAGCACTTCCCGTGGCGGCTCGCCTTCCCGGCCTTCTTCCCGGTGATCGAGCTCCGCACCGGCTACAACGTGATCGACGAGATCCTGGTGCGGCTGGACGTGGGCGGCGGCGGCGGGGCGGTCTCTCACTCGGAGACCGAGACCTTCGAGGGCGCGACGGCCATGCTCGTCAACCTCGAGGCCGACATCCTCTACAACCCGCGCCTCGGGGAGAGCCTCCAGCTGCACCTCGGCGTGGGCATCGGCTTTTGCTTCGTGGCCCTGTGGGGCGACAACCTGACCGGCACCGTCTCGGGCACGGTCCAGAACTACGTGGAGGACACGAAGGCAGCCTACGCGGCAGTGGCCGGGCTGAGCTGGGACCTGGCGCCCGAGTGGTCGCTCGTGCTGGAGACCCGCTACACCTACGCCCCGATGTCCCCGGGCGGCTTCTCCCAGGACGCGGGCGGCCTGACCGTCCTGGCCGGGTTCTTCTACCGGCTCGGGAGTTGGGAGATCGACAGGCCGAAGTGAGCGCGCGAGCTCGCGGAGGCCGCGGACGAGAGGTGGTTCGATGCGCGGCGAGATGGGCTGGTACAGCGCCTGTGCGCGGCTGATGATCCAGATGGACGATGCGCAGCACGTGCCCCGCTACAAGCACAGCGTCTTCGTCTTCAAGGCCCGGGACCGCGGGCACGCGCAGCGGATCGCGGTGGCCCTGGGCAAGAAGCAGGAGGCCGAGTACGCGAACTCCGAGGGCCGCACGGTCACCTTCCGGCTGGTCGACGTCCCCGCCCTGGAGGCGATCGCCGCGGACAGCGGCGCGCTGGACAGCCGCGAGATCTACGCGCACTACGAGGAGGTGCCCGAGCGCGAGCGGGTCGAGTTCGGGCACGCGTTCTGCCCGGAGCGCTCCGATACCGGAGGCGCTCGGATCAAGGAGCTCGAGTAGCGGCTCAGTCCGTCTCGGGGCGCTCGAGGGTGCAGGCCCTGGGGGCGTCCCAGGGCGGGTCGCGCTGCTCGGGGTGCACCGGGCTGCAGCGCGAGGCGTTGTCGCACTCGGTCGTGCAGCGCTCGGGCTCTTCCTGCTCGCAGATCTCCATGCACAGGGTGATGGGCCGGCAGTCGCCGGCGTCCGAGCAGGCCGGCCGGCAGGCGAAGGCGTCCTCTTCGATCTCGATGCAGTAGCTGCCCTGCGGGCAGTCGTCCTCGCAGGGCTCGGTCTCGAGATCGTCCGGCGTGCAGCCGGGCAGGCTGCAGTAGCCGCCGGGCACCGACAGGTCGCAGACGATCTCGCGGCCGTCCGGGGCGTCTTCGCAGTGGGCGTCGAGCTGGCAGGGCAGGCCTATCGAGCTCGGCGGATCGCAGGCCGCGAGGAGGAGCGCGAGCAGGGCGGGCAGGGCGAGGCGCGAGGACATGGGGCCAGACTAGCGCCGGCGCTCGCCGGGGGTCAAGCGCTGCGAGAACTGGAAGATCCGTTATTTTTGAATGAGGCGCATTATTTTGTAATGACTTGTTATCGAATGATTAATCCCGAGAAATCTTGCGATCTGTAAGATATTGTAACATTCCTGAGATACTTTTCCCATATGATCTCGGGGCCGGATGAGGTACAATCCTCATCGCTTCCACATCGCGCGCGCACACGGGCCAGTCCGTGACAAGCGAGGGTGATCCGATGCAGGAGTACCTTGGAGTACCCATCTGCGCAGCGATCCCCGTCCCCCCCTCGCCCTCCAGAACCGCCCCCGCCGGAGTGAAGCCATGACGAGCCTTCTCGAGACCGGATCCCGTCTCGCCCTGCTCGCGGTCCTCCTGCCCGGCCCGTTCGCCTCGGCCCAGGGCTTCTCCGCCAGCAGCCTGGGCGACTTCGACGGCATCGCCGTGATCGAGGTGGAGGGGATCTACGACGCCGACATCCCGGAGTCCGACGAGCGGCGGGCCGCGGTGCTCCAGGAGTACTACGCCCGGCACGCGGACGACGTGGACTTCGTCTACCTCTTCTCGAGCTTCGACTACCCCATGCCGGTGGTGACCGCGGCCGGACGCCAGTCCCGGGCGCTCGCCGTCTACCATCCGGTCGGCAACGACGTGCAGGGCATCGGCCGGCCGCTGTTCGACAACTCCTGGATCTACGGCAGCGACGGCGTGCTGCAGGGCTACGTGGACGCGGGCTACCTGGGCGCGATGTCCGTCCTGCCCTTCGAGCCCGCCTTCACGGACACCATGGACGTGCTCACCCACGAGCTGCTCCACCGCTTCGGGGCCTATGTGCGCTTCGACGCGGGCGGCGAGCCGAGCGACGCGCTGCTCGGCTCGACCGACCTCGGCGGCGAGGCGCGCTGCCACTGGAGCTTCCTGCTCGACTCGGGCGGGTCCACGCACTACGGCAACCGCTGGCAGGACAACGGCGACGGGACCTTCACCTCGCTGCCCAGGAACCGCTACCTCGGGCCGCTGGACCTATACCTGATGGGCCTCGCCGACGCCTCCGAGGTGCCGCCGCTTTTGCTGATCGACAGCCCGGGCGTGGACCGGGAGCGCATGCCGGAGCCCTACGTCACGCTGAGCGGCACGCCGAGGAGCGTCACCGTCGAGGACATCATCGCCGTCGAGGGTCCCCGGTTGCCGGGGGTCGCGGAGTCCCAGAAGCACTTCCGGGTCGCCTTCGTGCTCGTCACCCGGCCGGGCGGCTTCTCGGGCCAGGACGTCCAGAGCCTGGTCAGGGTGGCCGAGCAGTGGACCCTGTGGTTCTCCGCGCTCACGGACGGCCGCGCGCAGATCGAGGTGGGCGCCACGGCGCTCCAGGACCTGCCGACCAACCCGGGGGTGGACGATCCGGAGGTCGAGCCGCGGACCGAGCTGCCGTCGATCGACGACGGCGTGGCCTGGCTGCAGCAGCGCCAGGAGGCCGACGGGAGCTGGCAGGACAGCGCGCTTTCGGTCGAGCGCGACACGGCCGAGGCCGTGCTCGCGCTGGGGCTGTTCGAGAGCGCGTCGCAGGAGCGCGAGAGAGGGGCTGCCTGGTTCGAGGACCGCGAGGGCGCAAACGCGGACTTCGCAGCCCGCATGCTGCTCGCGCTGGACGCGGGCCAGGGCGACGTGACGGAGCGGGCCGGGCTCCTGGCCTCGGCGCAGAACGTGGACGGAGGCTGGGGCAGCGATCTGGGCTACGCGAGCGATCCGCTGGACACGGCCCTGGTGCTCCGCGCCCTCGTCGAGTCGGGGGCCGACACGGACGCGGACCTCGCCGGGGCCGTGGCGTACCTCGAGCAGGCCCAGCAGGCCGACGGGGGCTTCGGGATCTGGGGCTCGAGCCTGGTGGTCACCGCCGAGGTGCTGCTCAGCCTGGACATGAGCAAGGACATCCGCGACGCCGAGAGCGCGATGCAGCAGGCCGAGGACTGGCTGCTCGCCCACAAGCGCCCGGACGGAGGCTTCGGCCTCGAGCAGAGCACGGCCGAGGAGACCGCGGCGGCCGCGCTGCTGCTCGCCCGCAAGGGCGTGTCGAACGCGCTCGCCGAGGCGGTCGACTACCTGCTCGGCCTGCAGGCCGAGGATGGATCCTGGCTCGAGAGCGCCTACCTCACCTCGCGGGCCGTGCGGGCCGTCTACATGGCCACGATCCACCCGGACCTCTACCTGAGCCCGGCCGATATCGCCTTCGACCCGCCCGCGGTCACCACGCTGCCGCAGGCTGTCACCCTGGCCGCCATGGTCCGCAACCAGGGGCTCACGGACGTGGTGGAGACGACGGTCTCGCTGTACGAGGGGGCCGTGGACCCGGCCTTTCTGCTGGAGTCTCGCGTGATCGCCGTCCCGGGCCACGGGGCGGTCCAGGTCGCCTTCGAGCTCCTGGTGACCGACAGCCAGGTCCGGCGCTACTACCTGGTGCTGGACCCGGAGAACCGGGTGGCCGAGACCAACGAGCAGAACAACACGGCCCTCAAGATGCTCTTCCCCGAGGCCAGCTTCGACCTGGCCATCGCTGCAGACGGCCTGGCCGTCTCGCCGGCCGAGGTCGAGCTCTTCGAGACGGTCCAGGTGGCGGTCGCGGTCCGGAACCTGGGCACCAGCGACGCCTACGCCGTGCCGCTGCGCCTCGCGCTCGACTCGCCGCAGGGAGCGATCGAGATCGCCACGCTGACCCTGGACCTGCCCGCGGGCGGCACGGTGGATCGCAGCCTCGCGTGGCTGGCCACCACGGCCGGAGAGAGCATGGCCCTCCGGGCGATCGTGGATCCGGACGACGCCTTCGCGGAGGTCTCGGAGACCAACAACGAGGCCTCGGCCCTGCTGACCGTGCACCCGTCCACGCAGCCCAACCTGGCGATCGATCACCGCGACATCCACGTGACGCCGGACCCGGCGCTCCAGCTCGCGGACGCCAGCATCTCTGCGCTGGTGCGCAACAGCGGAGGGGGCGATGCCTCGGGGGTGGAGATTCGCTGCTTCCTCGGTGTCCCGGGCTCGGGTGGCGCGCTGCTCGGCTCCCGGACCCTGGCGCTGCTCCCGGCCGGGGACGAGCAGGTCGTGGACTTCGACTGGCCCGCGATCTCGGATGCCGGCGAGCAGGTGATCTACATCGCGGTCGATCCGGACGAGGCGATCCAGGAGATCACCGACGACGACAACGACGCCTTCGTGCTCGTCGACGTGCTGAGCTTGCCGGATCTGGCCGTCTCGTCGAGCTCCATCTCGCTCGCCCCGCCCGCGCCCAGGGAGGGCGATCAGGTCGTCGTGTCCGTCGAAGTGCTCAACCTGGGAGAGCAGGAGTCGAGCGGCGTCCTCGTCCGGGTGCAGGACGAGGGGGCCGCGGTCTCCGAGGGGAGCCTCATGAGCGTGCCCGGCCTGGGCGGAGCGAGCTACGTGTTCGTGTACGACACCGCGGGCAGGACGGGCCTTCACACCTTGGCGGTCGAGATCGATCCGGAGGACGCGATCCGGGAGCAGCGCGAGGACAACAACGAGGCCTCCAGGACCTTCGGGGTCCAGGACGCCGACCTCTGGCTGAGCCAGGAGTACATCTCGCCGAACGGCGACGGGGTCCAGGACGCGACCTGCCTCGGCTTCCGGCTCGAGTCGCCGCAGACCGTCCAGGTCGCGATCGTGGACGAGCAGGGTGAGCTCGCGCGGATGCTCGGGGGAGACGAGCTTGTCGACTGCTCGGGCGGCACGGTCGAGTGGGACGGCCTGAGCGAGCTCGGCATGGTCGTGCCGGACGGCACGTACCGGATGGAGATCCGCGACCCGGGCCATACCGTGCTGGGGAGTCTGCCGGTGGAGGTGGACAACAACCGCTCCTCGATCATCAAGGCCTTCGAGCGCGGGGCGCTCCTCGAGGCCAACATGACCTGCCTCTTGCCAGACGGCTACCGCTACATCATCGAGGACGAGAGCGGCATCGTGCTGCACGTCTACTCCGACGATCCGGACGCCCCGGAGTACCCGCCAGGGCTGTACTTCGTGTCCACGGGCGGGGAGGAGATCGCCAGGCTCGTGCCCTGGGAGTGGAATGAAGAGTACGACTACTCATACAGCGACGTCTCGCTGTCGCCTGTCGGGAAGGTCGCCTTCTCCCTGGTCAAGGAGTGGAACGAGCGAGAGCTCTGGGTCGCGGATGTCCACGGCGGGCTGACGATGCTGCTCGGGCCGTACGAGTCATCGAGGACCATCAGGTGGTCCGCTGACGGGAGCCATGTGGCACAGGCCATCCGTTTGACCAGCGGCCAGGCAGAGCTGTGGATCGCGGCCGCAGACGGATCCTCGGTCATCAAGGTCGCCGACCAGCCCAGCCTGTCCAGCAGCTACGAGTGGGCGCCCTCGGGACCGCTGGTCTACAGTGCAGAGAATCGGCTCTGGGTGGTGGATGCGATCGGTGTCGAGCAGGAGATCCCTCTGCCCGCCGAGCCATCGTATACGCTCACCTGGCTCGACGGGAGCACGGTCGTCAAGCGCATGTGGGACGACGCGGCGGGCGAGTCGTTCTGGCTCATCGACATCAGCGGAGCGGGACAGCACGCCGAGCTCGTAGGCTTCGCGGGCAGCTTGGACGACGCGGCAGCCCGGCCGGCGGGCGACCTGCTGGCGATCTCTTACTCCGAGGACGAGTCCATGAGCGGCCTGGCCGTCTGCGATCGCAGCGGCGCCTGCCAGTCTCTCCATGAGCACGCGATCGAGGAGTGCGGGATGCCGGTGGCCGGGCCCTCCTGGTCTCCGGACGGCGGCAAGATCGCGATCATGGACCCCTGCCTGGTGCACACGGGTCCCTGGCTGGCAGACGGATACCTCCTCGTCTTCGACATCCTCACGGGAGAGAGCTTCCACATCCAGGTCTCGGAGGACGCCTACGTCGGGCCGACGAAGTCCGGCTCGAGCACGGACCTGCCGCCTGCCCTCGGCCTCGGCTGGAGCTCGTTCCGCTGGCTGCCCGACAGCCGCTCCTTCATCGGACAGGACGAGCAGGGCCTGATCGCCTACAGGCTGGACGACGGATCGAAGATCCAGATACCCATGGACGGCACGCTCGAGGGTATGTCTCCGAGCGGCCGGGTCCTGTACATGCGGCGCCGCGCCGATCCGGACAGCATCTGCTACGGGCGCGGCAACTTTGACATGTGGTCGATCCGCTCGCTGCTCAACCTGACCGTGGACCTGTCCTCGCGACGCGTAGACGGCAGCATCGAGCTGAGCGGCATCGCCGCCGATCTCAACTTCGATCACCACCTCATGGAGTACGCAAAGAAGAGCGAGCCGACCGCGTGGACCCGCATCGTGCCGCCCTCGGGCGAGCAGGTGATCCAGGACGTCTTCGCGACCTGGGTGCCGCCGGGCGACGGGGACTATCTCGTCAGGCTGACCGCAGAGGACAAGGCAGGCAACCGGGAGATGGATCGCCGCCGCATCTCCTGGGGCCTCCGGACCAGCCTGACGGACTTCCAGGTCGAAAGGGAGTACTTCTCGCCGAACGGCGACGGGGTGGCCGATCAGGCCGAGCTGAGCTTCCGGGTGCTGGAGCCCGTGAACGTGGACTTCGTGATCCGCTCGCAGGACGGCCAGGTCGCGCGGCGCATCGAGAAGAGCTACGCGGTCGCGGGTCCGGATCTCCTTACCTGGGACGGGCGCGACGACGCGGGCTATCTCGCTCCGGACGGCACGTACACGATCGAGGTCGCCGATCTCGGATTCGACGTCGTCCTGGACAACAGCTATCCGGAGATCCAGGGCTCCATCTCCAGGATCAGCCCGGCTGACTACTACCTCCTGAGATGCCACGTCTCCACCCTCGTCTTCGACGAGCACATCGATGCCTGGCGCCTCGAGTACGGCCAGGGCGAGAACCCGAGCCAGTGGTATCTGCGAAAGAGCGGTTCGGGCAATGTCTTCGATTCCGACACGGAAGGAAATCGATTCAAGCGCTCGATCGACGATATCGGCGAGACGGAGCTGGGCGGATTCGTGGGCATGAAGCTCCGGATCGTGGCCAGCGACCTGGCGGGAAATCGATCCGTCCGCGACCTGGGCTACATCGAGGATGTCCTGGTGGCGCTCGAGCTCATCGATCCGGGCGGAGACAGCCACCGGCTCGAGCTGCATCGCGATCTCGAAGGCGCATGCAGGGACACACTCCTGGACCCGTCCTTCGCCAGGCCGGGCGTGCACCATGTGCTGGGCATCTCGACCTCCCGGATGCCCATCCTGCTCGCGAACGCCCAGATGTGGGTCGAAGGTCAGTGGATCTCGGGCGCGGACTTGCTCGATCCGGCACCGGGCTATCTCATGCTGCGCTGGGACAACTCCTACATGGACGAGGAGGCCGTCAAGGCGCTCAGGATCAGCACCATCGATGTGGAGGGGACCGAGCGCTTCTCGAATGCGGTCGTCTTCCAGGAGCTGTTCAGCCTGCGAGCATACTGCATCGATGGCGTGTGGCATGGTACGGCCTGCCAGGAGCTCTTCGATCCACCTTGCCAGCTCGTGTTCGAGATCCGGAGCCAGGACGATCCGGCCTACCCGGACTGGACGATTTACCTCGCGCACGACGCGACACAGGGAGACGAGATCCCGACCGGCTGCTTCGCGCTCCCGATGCCCGAGTCCCTGGTGGAGGGTGCGCGCTACGAGATCAGGATGAGAGCCGTGAGCTGCGAGGGGCAGGAGAGCACCTCGAACGCCATCGATTTCAGATTCCCTCCCACCTGTCTTCCGATGAAGCTAGGCCTCGATGTCGAGGTCTCGCCAATCGCCACATTAGATTGCAACTCCCTTTCTCCCGGAGTCAGAGTCCAAACGAAACTGTTCAATATATTTTATCCAGACATACCGCTCTACTATAACGACGAATTCATCTTGTTCGAAGGCGAGCTATACAGCTTCGATATGCAGCGACTCTCTTTCTTCCTGGAAGATGAAGATGAAGATGGAGAGCAGCTTCTATCGTCGATAGAGCTGAAAAGAAACCACTTTCCAGAGCTTGATTTCGACACGCGTGACTGGCCGGAGAATCAATACAAGCTCCATGCAGTCCTGGACTGTATGATCGACGGACAGGAGAGACAGTTCAAAGGATGGGACTATCTACTCGTGGATCGTGAGCTCCCCGAGGCTGTGCTGAGCTCTCCCATGCAGGGATCCTTGGTCTGCCCGTCTACCGTGGAGATATCGCCTGGATTATTCGTTCGAGAGATCGAGGTCGTGGGCTCTGCGCAGGATGAGTCTAGCGTCGGGTACGAGCTGTACTATCGTGATTGCGAATCGCCATCTCTCCAAGAAGCCATGACGTGGCACATAGATGCTCCCACCTTACCTGTCAAACCCTTTCATATCAAAGGGGGAAAGGTGTCCGACGGTATTATCGGCCGGTGGTGGGTCGATACAATCGAGGAGCCCGATGTGGCCCTCTTTATGATCGTGGCGGACGGAGCGGGCAACATCAGCTGTACCGAAGTCGAGTTCGAGATCGACATGCTCACCGAGGTGCTGGCCACCTCCAACTACCGTTTCTTCTCGCCCAACGGAGACGGGCGGATGGACGAGCTCGAGATCGACTTCAACGTCTACGAGCCCGTCTTGCTGGACGCCTTCGTCCAGGACGGCGCCGAGGAGCCGGAGGACCGCAAGACGATCCGCACGCTGGTGTCTCAGCAGTCCCAGCCTGCGGGCGCGGACTGGCTCATCTGGGACGGCCGCGACGAGAACGACGAGGTGGTCGCGGACGGGACCTACTTCGTGGAGATCCGGGCCGAGGACGACTGCGGCAACGTGGCCAGCGCGTCCATCGAGGTCGTCGTGGACGACACGCCGCCCGCGATCGCCATCGCGCACCCGCAGCCGGGCGAGCCGCTCTCCGTGGTGGTCGAGGTCCTGGGCACGGCCCAGGACGAGCGATTCCTGCGCTACAGCCTCTCTCTGGAGGGCGCTGCCGACCCCTTCCAGATCGGCACGCAGCCCGTCCAGGACGGCCCGCTCGGCGTCTGGAACACCTACGGGCTCTCGGGCCCGCAGACCCTGGTCCTCGAGGCCGAGGACAGCGTGGGCAACGTCTCGACCGAGCAGGTCACGGTCGAGGTGGTGCCGATCGAGGTCATGATCTCCTCGCTTGAGGTGCAGCCGGCAACCATCTCGCCGAACGGCGACGGCGAGGCCGACGTCGCCGAGCTGGCATTCACCATCGCCGCGGCCTGCGAGCTTGCGCTCGAGATCCGCGACGGGGCCGGGCAGACGGTCTCGGCAGAGAGCCTGGGCGCGACCGATCCGGGCGAGCACTCCCTCACCTGGAGCGGCCTGGGCCAGACCGGCCTCCCGTACCCGGACGGGCCGTACCGGGTGGTCCTGCGCGCCTCCCTGGCGTCGCTCCCGGACATCGTCCAGGAGGAGTCCCTGGGTGTTGCGATCGACACCCTGGCCCCGGAGATCGCGCTGTCCGCACCGGAGAGCGGCGCGTGCTACCGCGACGGGCCCGATATCCACGGCACGCTGACAGACGCCCACATGAAGAGCTACACGATCCATTACCGCCCGGCCGCAGGCGGCCAGGCCGAGCTCGCTACCGAGGGCGTGCAGAGCAGGCAGGACCACGACTTCGGTCGGCTCTCCGGGCTCGCCGACGGCCCCTACGAGCTCCTCGCCGAGGCGGTGGACCTGGCCGCGAACATCAAGAGCGCATCGATCCCCTTCGTGATGGACGGCACGCCGCCCGAGATCCGCCTGCTCGCGCCCGAGAGCGGAGCGCCGGTGAGCGCCCTGCAGGGCCCCGTCGAGCTGAGGCTGGAGATCGAGGAGAGCAACCCGGCCTCCTGGGCGCTCCGCTGGGTCGCGGGCGAGGAGCCCTCGGGCGGGTGGGCTGTGGCAGCCGAGGGGCAGGGGGCAATCGAGTCCGTGCTCCACTGGGATCCGGCCGCGGCGCCGGACGGCGCCGTGACGCTGGCGGTCGCCGTGACCGACTGCGCGGGATCGGAGTCGGAGGCCCGCGTGCTCGTCCGGGTGGACAGCAGCCCGCCCGAGATCGCAGTGAGCTCGCCGGCCGCGGGCGAGTACCTGACGGGCCCGGCCGAGTTGACCGGCTCGGTCCAGGACGCAAACCTCGCCTGGTACGAGGCGGAGATCGGCGCCGGGCTCTGCGGCCAGGACCTCTCCTGGACGCGGCTCGGCAGGTCCGAGAGCCAGGTCGCGGACGGCGTGCTCGCCCAGATCGCGGTCTTCGGCGACGACGGGCCGCACTGCCTGCGCGTCCGGGCCCAGGACCAGGCCGGCAACCCGGCCGAGAGGACCGTGGACGTGAAGGTGGACACGCAGCCGCCGGCGACGCCCGTGCTCTCGGGCCGGGTCGAGAGCCGCACCGACGCCGTGCTCTCCTGGTCGGCCCCGGCCGACGCGGACCTTGCGGGCTACGCGCTCTACCGGAACGGGCATCGGGTCTCCGAGGACCTGCTCCACGCGGAGAGCTACACGGACGCCGGGCTCTCCGAGGGGCGCTATCGATACGCGATCGAGTCGGTGGACCTGGCCGGCTGGCGCAGCGAGCCGTCCGAGGATCTGATCTTGAGCGTCGATCTGACGCCTCCCAAGGTGGCCATCCACGCGCCCCGGGACGGGGCGCTGGTGAGCGACCTGGTCGATATCGAAGGCCAGGCCGAGGGCAGCGGAGACTTCAAGCGCTACTCGGTCCTGGTGGGCGAGGGCGCCTTCCCGGCCGAGTGGACCGAGATCCGCCGCTCGCCGCTGCCCGTGAGCTCCGGGCGGCTGGCCGTGTGGGACACGCTCTGGCTCGACGAGGGCCTGTACGCGATCCGGCTCGAGGCCGAGGACCTCGCCGGCAACGAGGGCGCCGTCGAGATCGGCGTGACGTTGGACAACACGCCGCCCGAGAGCCCCGTGCTCGTCTTCGCCACGCCCTCGGGCCAGGACGTGGAGCTCGGCTGGGAGGCGAACGCCGAGCCCGACCTGGCGGGCTACCTGGTCTACCGGGACGGCCGGATCGCCAACGCGGACGAGCTGGTGGTCGTGGACCCGACCCCCTTGCTGGTCTCGGGCACGAGCTATGCAGACCAGGGCCTGCCGGACGGGCAGTTCGAGTACACGCTGGTGGCCGTGGATCAGGCCGGCAACGAGAGCCAGCACTCGAACGCCATCCAGGTCCTTATCGACCTGCGCGACCCCCGGGCGATCATCGTGCAGCCCGAGGACCTGACCCGCTTCGAGCACGAGCTGACCGTGATCGCCGAGACCGAGGACCGCGACATCGCACAGGTCCAGTTCCAGTACACGGCGGCCGCGGTCGTCGACTGGACCGACCTGGGCGCGCCCGTGACGAGCGAGACCCTGGTCGCCTACCTCGACCCGGAGGCGCTCGGGCTCGCATACGGCGAGCACTGGCTCAGGGCCGTGGCCACGGACGAGGGCGGCAGGACAGACCCCTCGCCTCCCCACGTCCGGATCGTCTACACCGACCTGGATCCGCCGGTGAGCCCGGAGGGGCTCTCGGCCTCGGTCCAAGGGGACGACGTCCTGCTCGGCTGGGAAGCGAGCGCGGATCCGGACGGGGACCTGGCCGGCTACTCGGTGGACTTCCTGCCCGCGGGCGGCGAGTGGGCGAGGGTCACGGACGAGCCGGTGGTCGAGACGGTCTATACGCACCTGGACCTGCCCGACGGCGATCACCGCTACCGGGTGGTCGCGGTGGACATCTACGACAACGAGAGCCCGCCCTCGGCCGAGGTCCTGGCCCGCGTGTACGCGCCCCTGCTGCACTCGCCCGGATCGCCCACCCTGGATACCCATGTCGAGGTCACCGGCGAGGCGGCCGCGCCCTCGAGCCTGGTCGAGTTCGAGGTCGAGTCGGATGCCGGCTCCGGCTCGCAGGGCAGCACCTCGGCGGACGCCGAGGGGGCGTTCGCGTTCTCAGCCCAGCTCGAGCCCGGGGAGAACCGCATCCGGGCCCGGGCCGTGGATCAGCAGGGCAACCAGAGCCGCTACTCGAAGCAGGTCCTGGTCTTCCTGGACGAGCCGCCGTCCACGCCCACCGGCTTCTACGCGGTCGCGGACGACCACACGGTCTACCTGCTCTGGAACCCGAACCCCGAGCCGGACCTGGCAGGCTACCGGCTCTACCGGGACGGCGCGCCCATCAACCCCTCGAGCGCGCTGAGCTCCGGCACGGCCAGCGCGTCGTGCTACGACACCTATGCGTACCGGGCCTTCGACGACTCCACCTCGTCGTACTGGTACACGCCCAAGACCTACGGCGGGAGCTTCGCGCCCCAGTGGTGGCGCCTGGACCTGCCGTCCAGCGCCACGGTCGACCGGGTGAACGTGGACTGGGGCTGGGACGGGTCGACCCTGTGCGCGGCGTCCGCCTTCGAGGTCCTTCTGCGCTCGGAGGGCGAGTGGATCTCGGTGGCCTCGATCTCCGGCAGCGCGGAGGACTACAGCCGGATCGAGATCGACCCGCCCGTGGTCTGCGACGCGATCCGGATCGACATCTCCGAGCCGCTCAGGACCGATTACTACAGCCACGTCCGGATCGCGGAGCTGGACGTCTACGCCCAGAAGCTGATCACCTTCACCGACTTCGCGGACAACAACCTGGAGGACGGGAGGTACAGCTACCGCCTGAGCGCGGTGGACACCAGCGGCTTCGAGAGCCAGCCGACCTCCCCGGTCGAGGTCTCCGTGGGCGACGTGGAGCCGCCCGCGCCTCCGGAGGCCCTGGTGGCCCTCGCCTCGGGCTCCGATGTCGCGCTCGGCTGGCAAGCGGGAGCCGAGGCGGACCTGGCAGGCTACGTCGTCTACCGGCTCGACGCCGGGACATGGGTCAGGCTGGGCGCACAACCCGCGGACACGCCCGCGTACGTCGACGGCGGGCTCGTCAACGGGACCTACACCTACCGGGTCACGGCCTTCGACCTCGCTGGCAACGAGAGCCCGCCCTCGAACGAGGCCTCGGCCCTGGTGGCCGCGCCGCTCCCGGCGGCGCCCGCGGGCCTCGCGGCCACGGCCCTGCCGCAGGGCGGCGCGATCGAGTGCTGCTGGACGCCGTCTCCGGACGCCGCGTCCGGGCACCTGCTGCTGCGGGGCGCGGCGTCGGGCGGCCCATACGTGGCCGTGGCCTCCGGGCTTTCCGGCCCGTGCGCGGACGACCTCGGGTTGGTGGACGGGGATACGTATTATTATGTGGTCCGCGCGGTGGACGCGCATGGAAACCAGAGCCCGGACTCCAACGAGGCCTGGGCCGTGCCGGCGGACCTGCTGGCGCCGGAGCCGCCGGTCTTCCTCTGGCCCACCGTCGCGGGCAGGCCCATCTCGGTGGCCCGGCCCGAGATCGACCTGGGCGGCACGGCCGAGCCCGGCGCTGTGGTCCGGCTGATCCGCGAAGAGGAGCCGATCGCCACCACCGCGGCAGCTGCGCAGGACGAGACCGAGCTCAGGCCGCTGGACTGGGTGGACTTCAACGAGCCGTTCCAGGCGGATCTCTCGCCAGACGGCGCGCGGCTGGCCTACTCGAGCTACGCTCCGGGCGCGGGCCAGGTGCTTTCGATCCTGGATCTCGATACCGGCGAGCGGGCAGGGCTGGTCCTGTCCGGAATGCGGCCGCGCTGGTCGCCGGACGGGGACAGGCTCGGCTACATCTACTGGGATGATGGCAACTACAGGCGGGTCGCCGTGCTCGACCTTTCGACCGGGCTGTCCAAGCCGGTCAGCTCGGACGAGGGAGTGGACGAGGTCGAGTTCGACTGGTTCGCGGATTCGATCGCCCTGGTGAGCGACCGGGCCGGAGACTGGGACGTGTGGCTCGCGCCCATGGACGGCGGCGAGCTCGAGCGGGTCACCGAGGGGGCGGCCGTGGACACGCTCGACGCGGCGCCCGCGGGCGTTCTCATCGCCTTCGCCGACTACTACGAAGGCCTGTGCGCGGTGGAGCCGGGCGGCAGGACCGTGGTCCTGGACGCGGACCTGGTGCTGGGAGGGCAGCTCGAGCGCTTCTCCTGGTCGCCGGACGGATCCAGGCTCGCCTGGGTGAGCGCGCGGAGCGGGGTGCCGGAGCTGGTCGTGCGCGACCCGTGGACGGGCGAGGAGATCCTGCTCGGCCAGGACGCGGCCCAGGAGGGCGGGCCGTGCTGGTCGCCGGACGCGAGCCGGATCGCCTATGCGGTCGACGAGTCGGAGATCATGATCGCGAGTGCGGACGGGAGCAGCCCGCCCGGGCAGGCCGACTCGCGAGACCGGATATACAGCCTGCAGTGGTCCTCGCGCGGGCCCCTGGTCTACGCGCTCGAGGGCGAGCTCGCGCTGCTCCACCCGGCCGGGAGCTTCCGATTCGAGGGCGTGCCGCTCGAGCTGGGCGCGAACGCGTTCTCGGCCGAGGCCGAGGACGGCTCGGGCAACGAAAGCGCGCGCGCGGAGCCTGTCGAGATCGTGCTGGACAGGGACCTGCTGCCGGACCTGTCCGTGGTCGCGGCCGATATCCAGCTCTACCCGCAGAGCCCGGTCGCGGGCCAGCAGGCCTCGGTGGCCGCGCTGGTGC
>JAFGRB010000481.1 GCA_016935365.1 Deltaproteobacteria bacterium | reverse complement strand
GCGGGCTTTACGCCCGCCCGCAGACGCGAAGGAGCGTTCGGGCGTGGATAAACCACGCCCCTACATCTCGAATGAAATGGCCCACCGGCAAAGCTCCTTAGTGGCCCACCGTCACTGAAGTCGCGACTCTGCTCGGCGGGGATGGCCCCCTCCCCCGCCACTTGAAGTGAACGCAAGTTGTTCAACCCCGCTTGGCAGCCGGCGCATGTCAGCGCCGGCCGTTGATGGACTTCTCGCAAGCCCGTCAATCCTTCCGCTTCTGCACGAGCCCCGCGAAGGGGTTGTGGGTCAGCCCGCCGTCCGGGCGTTTCTTCGGCGTCGCTTCACGGCGCGGCTCCGACCGGCGTGGCCGGTTCTTCTCACCGGCGCGTCTCTGCTTGCGCGGTCCGGGGCCGCGCCCCGCGGCCGGCTCTTGCCGGGCCGAGAGCGAGATGCGGTTGCGCTCGATGTCCACCTCGACCACGCGCACGCGCAGCCGCGCGCCCACGCGGACCGCCGCGCGCGGGTCGGACACGAAGGTGTCGGCCAGCTCCGAGATGTGGACCAGGCCATCGCGGTGGACTCCGATGTCGACGAAGGCGCCGAAGTGGGTCACGTTGGTGACCACGCCCTCGAGCTGCATGCCGAGCTCGAGGTCCTCGATCTTGCACACGTCCTCGCGAAAGCGAGGCGGCTCGAAGTCGGCGCGCGGGTCTCGACCCGGCTTGGCGAGCTCGGCCGTGATGTCGCGCAGCGTGGGCTCGCCCACGTCCTTCGAGACGTACCGCTGGATGTCGATCCGCCCGGCCGCCTCGCCGTTGCCCACAAGCGCAGCGAGCGAGATGCCCAGGTCGGAAGCCATCCGCTCGACCAGGGCGTAGCGCTCCGGATGGACGGCGGAGGCGTCCAGGGCATGCTCGCCGTCGCGCACGCGCAAAAAGCCCGCGGCCTGCTCGAAGGTCTTCGGCCCCAGGCCGCTGACATCGAGGAGCTGGGCGCGGGAGCGGAACGCGCCGTGCGCATCCCGATGGGAGACGATCCGCCGGGCCGTGGCCGGCCCGATGCCCGCCACCCGAGCCAGCAGCGGCGCGCTGGCCGTGTTGAGCTCCACCCCGACCGAGTTGACGCACGACTCGACCACCTCGTCGAGCTTGCGGGCCAGCAGGGGCTGGTGCACGTCGTGCTGATACTGCCCCACGCCGATGGCGCGCGGCTCGATCTTGACCAGCTCGGCCAGCGGGTCCTGCAGGCGGCGGGCGATGGAGGCCGCACCGCGCAGCGTGACGTCGAGATCCGGCATCTCCGCGCGGGCCAGGTCCGAGGCGCTGTAGACGCTGGCGCCCGACTCGTCGATCATCACCAGCACGAGATCGGCCGCGAGCCCCGCCTCGGCGAGCCAAGCGCGGATCTGCGACTCGGACTCGCGCCCGCCGGTGCCGTTGCCGATCGCCAGGGCCGACGGGCGCTGGCGGGCGATCATCGCAAGCAGGACCTCACGCGCTGCCTGCTTGGCTTTCTCCCCGTGGCTGAGCTGCAGCGTCGCGTGCTCGCAGACCTTGCCCGTGCCGTCGACCGCGATGCACTTGCAGCCGGTCCGCAGGCCGGGATCGATCCCGATGACCGGCCTGGCGCCGAGCGGCGCGGCCATCAGCAGATCGCGAAGGTTCTGGGCGAAGATCTCCACCGCAGCCGCGTCCGAGCGCTGCTTGAGCTCGGCCAGCACGTCGTTGCCCACGCTGGGATGGAGCAGGCGACGGTAGCCGTCCTCGACGGCCAGACCGAGCTGCTCGCTCCAGGGGCTCGCGGGCGCGTGGCCGCACAGGCCGAGGAGCTTGTCGAGGATCTCGGCATCGTCCGCCTCGAGCCGGCTGTGCAGCACCTCCTCCCGCTCGCCGCGCCGGATGGCCAGGAAGCGGTGGGAGGGGATGCGGGCGATCGCCTCTGCATAGTCGTAGTACTGCTGGAACTTCGTCTTGGCCTCCCGCTTGTCCGGCCGGACCTCCACGCGCAGGCGGCCGGAGCGGAAGAAGGCCTCCCGGACGAGCGCCCGGCACTCGGCCCGCTCGCTCATGTGCTCGGCCGCGATGTCGCGCGCACCGGAAAGGGCGGCCGCGCCGTCCTCTACGCCCTTGTCCGGGTCGACGAAGCGCTGCGCCTCGGTCTCCGGCGAGCCGTCGGGCGGCTGGGCCAGGATGCGCTTCGCGAGCGGCTCCAGGCCCCGCTCCCGTGCGATCGCGGCCCGCGTGCGCCGCTTGGGCCGGTAGGGCAAGTAGAGATCCTCGAGCTCGCTCTTGGTCGAGGCCGAAAGGACGCGCTCGGCCAGTGCATCGTCGAGCACGCCCTGCGCCTCGAGCGAGGCCAGGATGCGCTGGCGTCGCTCCTCGAGCTCCGCCAGGTAGGCGCAGCGCTCCTGGATGGAGCGGATCTGGACCTCGTCCAGCTCGCCGGTGGCCTCCTTGCGGTACCGCGCGATGAAGGGCACCGTGTTGCCCGCCTGGAGCAGATCGAGCACGGCCGAGATGCGCCTGGCCGGCAGGTCGAGCTCGAGCGCGAGCCGGGGGAGGGGATCGAAGGCTTTCGCGTCCGCTTGCATCCGGGTATCGATCTCAGGCGGGCCGCACGCCGCGCTGGAGCAGCACAGAGAACTCGTCGGCCGGCACGGGGCGGCTGAAGAGGTAGCCTTGCGCGTAGTCGCAGTGCCGGCGCTGCAGGAAATCCAGCTGGCCCGCCGTCTCCACGCCCTCGGCCACCACCTCGAAGCCCAGGGCGTGGGACATGAGGATGACGGTCGTGACGATGGCCGCATCGCCCTCGTCCTGCTCGAGGTCCTTCACGAAGGAGCGGTCGATCTTGAGCACGTCCACGGGGAAGCGCTTGATCTGGCTCAGCGAGGACAGGCCGGTGCCGAAGTCATCGACCATGATCCGGATGCCCATCTTGCGCAGCTCGCCGAGCGTCAGCATCGCGAAGTCCATGTCCTTGGCGGCCAGGCGCTCGGTGATCTCGAGCTTGAGCGAGCGGGCGTCCAGGCCGGTCTGCTGCAGCACGGCGCGCATGCGCTCGGCGATGTCGGCGCGGTCGAACTGGGTGGCCGAGATGTTGACCGAGGCCTCGAGCTGCTTGTAGCCGGCCGCGTGCCAGACGCGGGTCTGATGGCAGGAGGTCTCGAGCACCCACTCGCCGATCGGCTCGATCAGCCCGCACTGCTCGGCCAGGGGGATGAAGCGCATGGGCGGGATGAGGCCGCGTTCGGGATGCGCCCAGCGCACCAGCGCCTCGAAGCCGGTGATCTCGAGCGAGTGGATGTGGACGATGGGCTGGTAGTGGACCACGAACTCGCGGCGCTCCAGGGCGCGCCGGAGCGCCGTCTCCAGCTCGAGCTGCTCTGTGGCCTGCTCGTGCAGGGCGCGGTCGAAGACCAGGTAACGGCCCTGGCCGGCGGTCTTGGCGCGGTACATGGCCGTCTCGGCGTCGCGGATGAAGTCGGACGGCGAGGCGTCCTTGCCGGTCGAGATGCTGATGCCCATCGACGCGCCGATGAACAGCTCCCGGCCCCCGACCTCAAAGGGCCTGGCCAGCGCCTGCTGGATCTGGTCCGCGATCCGGGTGGCGTTGCCGGGCGGGCCGAGATCCTCGAGCAGGATGACGAACTCGTCTCCGCCCGTGCGGGCGATGGTGTCGGAGTCCTTGACGCAGCTGCGTAGCCGCTCGCTGAGCTCGACCAGGATCCGGTCGCCGCCCTCGTGGCCCAGGCTCTCGTTGATCACCTTGAAGCGGTCCAGGTCGAGCAGCACCAGGGCGAAGCAGTAGTCGGCGTGCCGCCTGTTGAGATCGATGTTGCGCGCCAGGCGGTCGAGCAGCAGCGCCCGGGTGGGCAGGCCGGTGAGCTCGTCCTGCAGCGCATTGCGCTGCAGCCGGGCCTCGGCCCGGCGCTGATCGGTGATCTCGATCCCGTAGAGGTGGACGACCGCCGACTCCGCAGCCGGCTGGTAGGTCCAGGAGAAGACCCGCTCCTGGCACTCGACCTCGATGCTCGAGCTGGGCGCCTCCTCGTACAGGCAGGCCTGCACGATGTCCTCGTGGTTGACCGGCAGGAGGTCGCCCAGGTCGACGGCCAGCGTGTCGAGCAGGTGCCGCGTGGCCGGGTTGAGGTAGGTCGCGAAGCCCCGCGCGTCGCACTCGATGATCGGGTAGGGGCTCTGGCGGGCGAAGGCGGCCAGGCGCAGGTTGTCCAGCTCGGCCGTCTTGCGGGCGGTGATGTCGATCTGGGTGCCCCATATGCGCACCAGGTGCCGGTCGGCCACCACGCCCGTGAGCGAGGTCTGGACGTGGACCACGCTGCCGTCGGGCAGCGCCAGCCGGCTCTCGGCTCCGCTCAGCCGGTAGCCGCCGCGCACGAAGGCCTCGATCGGATGCTCGTCCTCGCCGCCTAACGGCAGGAAGCGATCGCCGGGCCGCGAGCCGAGCAGCGAGTCCGCCGGCGTGCGCCCGTAGATCTGGTCGAGCCCCGGGTTGCACTCGGCCAGGTAGGCGGTCCGGAAGATGCGCTCGACTTGCTCGTCCGCTGCCAGGTCGGTGTCGAGCGGGTCCTCCAGCTCGAGCCGGAAGACCCCGGAGCTGCTCTGGGCCAGGAAGGTCTGGCTGCGCTCCTCGCTCTCGCGGAGCACCTGCTCGACTCTCTTGCGCTCGCCGATGTCCCGCACCACCGCGAGCAGGCACTCCTGCCGGCCGAGCTCGGCCAGGCGCAGGTTGATCTCCACCCAGAACTCGCCGCCGTCCTTGCGCCGGGCCTGCCACTCGAAGAGCTGGGGCTTGCCCAGCGCCGCGCGGTGCAGGCGCCTGAGCAGGTCGGCCGCCCCGAAAGGCTCGCGGTCCACGCCCAGGTCGGACACCTGCAGCCGCAGCGCCTCGTCGCGCGTGTAGCCGAAGAGATCCAGCATGGCCCGGTTGACGTCCAGCACGTCCTGCCCGAGGCCGAGCACCAGGATGCCGTCGTTGACCTCGTTGAACAGGGAGCGGTAGTCGATCGATGGGCGTTCGGAAAGCTCGGTCATGCGGTCTCCGGTGGACCTCCGTGCCTGCCCACCCTACACGGAGTAACACGAGAGAGCAGGATTGCGCAAGGGTATCGAGTGCTTCGCGTGTGTATTCATCACGTCAGATCACTCATGTGTTATAACTCGGGTACAGCCGTGGCAAGCCGGTCAAGCGCTGCTCGGGCAAGCATGTAGGTCCATGTAGGTATTTTCCGACGGACAGATCCCAACGTTGGGACGTTTGAGGACGTCAGTTGACCCCGGTTTCCTTCTGCGCGGCGAGCTGCTTGGCGATCTTGTCCATGCCGTCCATGAGGTCGTCGTCCGTGCAGCCCACCCGGGTCGAGACGCTTCGCTCGGCGGTCTCGGACTTGAGATCAGCGTCCGGTGTTGCTTGTAAACCTCCTCTGACCTCGTCAGGACCAGGAAGGCCTGCAGGTTGGTCTCGCAGCCGGCCTCCACGTCCGCGACGGCCTTGAGCAGGATGGGCACGGATTCCTTGCTCTCGAGCTGGCGCTCGGACCGGATCCCGTAGCTGGTGTAACAGGGCGCGCAACCCGCGAGGCTTGCGGCCGCCGCGCACAGCAGCCCCGCGAGGAGTCTCGAGTGGCATGGAAAACACGTCCTGTGCATCGGCTCTCTCCTCATTCCTGGAAATGAACTAGCACTAGAGAGAAAGGCGGCGCAACAGCCCAGGGGCTCGCCTTTGACTTTTGGGCCCGGCTTTGCCATATCAGCTCCGCAGGAGGTCTGCCCATGCCCGACCGGGCGCAGCCGCGGGTGATCGAGCCGGACGAGTCGCAGGAGCGGCTCCTTCGGGCCGAGGGCTGCTTCGTGCTCCAGGCCTGGGGCCTGCCCGAGGACGCGGGGCTCTCGGTGGCCCGGGCGCGGGTGGCGCCGGGCGAGCGGACGGCCTGGCATTGCCTCGAGGGGGTGCGCGAGATCTACCTGCTGGCCGAGGGCCGGGGCCGGGTCGAGGTGGGCTCGCTCGGGCCCCGGGAGGTCGGCCCGGGGGCGCTGGTCGTCATCCCGCCGGGGGTGCGGCAGCGGATCGAGAACGCCGGCAGCGAGGACCTGGTCTTCTACTGCATCTGCACGCCGGCGTTTGCGGACGGCTGCTACCGCGCCCTGGAGGGTGCGTAGATGCGCTACCTCGGCCTGGACATGGGCTCGGTCTCGCTGTCGGCGGTCGAGCTCTCGCCGGAGGGCGAGATCCTGGCCTCGGCCTACGCCCTGCACGCGGGCAGGCCGCGGGAGCGGCTCTGCGAGATGCTCGCCTCGCTTTCTGTCTCCGGCCCCTGCCGGGTCGGGCTCACGTCCTCGGCGCCGGGCTTTCTGCGCGCGAGCGCGCGCTTCGACGACCTGGTGAGCCAGATCCGTGCGGCGAGCGCGCTGCACCCGGGCCTGGGCGCGCTGCTGGTGGTGGGCGCCGAGCGCTTCAGCCTGTCGCGCTTCGCGCGCGGCCGCTACCGCGACAGCCGTTTCAACAGCCTGTGTGCGGCCGGGACCGGGAGCTTCCTGGGCCAGCAGGCCCGCAGGCTGGGGCTCGACGGCGCGGCCGAGCTCAGCCGGATCGCGCTCGCCAACGAGGGCGAGCTACCCCGGATCGCGACCCGCTGCGCGGTCTTCGCCAAGACCGACCTGATCCACGCCCAGCAGGAGGGCTACGGCCTGGAGGCCATCTGCGACGGGCTGTGCCGCGGCCTGGCGGCCAACGTGATAGACACTCTCTTCACTGGCGATCCGGTCGGCGATCCGATCGTCTTCGCGGGCGGTGTGGCGCTCAACCGGGCCGTCGTGGGGCACATGGAGTCGCTGCTCGACCGCGGCCTGCTCGCGGACGCGCACGCGCCGCTCTACGGGGCGATCGGCGCCGGGCTCGGCCTGGTCGAGGCCGCGCGGGCCGGCGAGCCGGTCGAGACGCTCGAGCTCGAGAAGCCAGCGGACCTGCTCGGCGGACGGGTGGACAGAGAGCGCTCCTTCTACCCGCCGCTCGCGCTCAGCCTGGGCGACTACCCGGACTTCGATGGCGCGCGCAGCTACGCATACTCCCCGGTGGAGGTGGAGGGCTGCCCGGACGTCGAGGTCGACGTCTACCGCCGGCCGCCTCCGGGCAGCCGGCTGGCGCTCTTTTTAGGCATCGACATCGGCTCGACCTCCACCAAGGCGGTCCTGCTCGGCGAGCGTGGCGAGGGCGACGGCGTCTGGGCCGGCTTCTACACCCGCACCGCGGGCCGGCCGCTTCTGGCGATCCGGGGCATCTTCGAGGCCATCTGCCGATGGCGCGACGAGGCCGGGATCTCGATCGAGCTGCGGGCCGCGGGCACCACCGGCTCGGGGCGCAAGTTCGCCGGCGCCATCCTGGGCGCCGACGGGATCGTCGACGAGATCACGGCCCACGCGCGCGCGGCGTACGAGCTGGACCCGGAGGTCGACACGATCATCGAGATCGGCGGCCAGGACGCCAAGTTCACCACCCTCCGGGACGGCGCCGTGACCCAGTGCTTCATGAACCACGTCTGCGCGGCGGGCACCGGATCCTTCATCGAGGAGCAGGCCGCGAGCCTCGGCTGCGGGCTCGGCGAGGTGTCGGAGCGCGCGCAGGGGCAGAGCGCGCCGCTGGCCAGCGATCGCTGCACGGTCTTCATGGAGCGGGACATCCACCAGCTGCTCACCGACGGATGCAGCGTGCCCGCGGTGCTGGCCAGCGTCCTGCACTCGGTGCGCGAGAACTACCTGCGCAAGGTGGCCCCCGAGGGCCTGATCGGGCAGCGGATCTGCTTCCAGGGGGCCACGGCCAAGAACCGCTCCCTGGTGGCCGCCTTCGAGCAGCGCTTGGGCAGGCCCATCCGGGTCTCGCGCTACTGCCACCTGACCGGCGCGCTCGGCGTGGCGCTGATGCTGCGAGGGCAGGCGCCGCGCGAGACGCGCTTTCGAGGCCTGGACCTGTACCGGCAGGCGATCCAGGTCCGCAGCGAGGTCTGCGACCTGTGCCGCAACCACTGCAAGCTGCGCATCGCCGAGATCGGCGGCGAGACGGTGGCGTACGGCTTCCTGTGCGGCCGCGAGTACCAAGAGCGCAGGCGCGTGCCCCTGGATGCGGGGGCCGATCTGCTCGCGCGCCGCAGGCGCCACTTCGCCTTCAAGCCGCAGCCGGCGCGCCGGGATGTCTGCATCGGCCTGCCGGCCGCGCTGGTCATGGTCGAGGAGATGCCGCTGTGGAAGAAGTTCTTCGACCTGCTCGGGGTTCGCACGGTCACCAGCGAGCGGCTCGATGACGCCGTATCCAAGGGCAAGCGCTTGGCCGGGGCCGAGTTCTGCGCGCCCGTGGCCGCGTTCCACGCCCACGTGGCCAGCCTGGCAGACCGGGCCGACTTCCTCTTCGTCCCGTTCTACCTCGAGCACGAGCACGAGCCGCGTCGCCGGCGGCAGTTCTGCTACTACACCCAGTACGCGCCCGCGCTGATCGGAACGATGCAGATCCCGGGCCTGGCGAGCAAGATCATCTCCCCGCTGCTGCACATCGGCGAGCGGCGCTTCGCGGGCTGGTCTCGGCTTTACGAGGTGCTCAGGCCGCACCTGGCCGGTCTCGACTTCTTCGAGCTGGTCCTGGCCTACCAGCGCGCCGAGCGCTTCTGGCTGGAGCGGCTGGCGAGCCTGCCGGGTCGTATCCCGGCCGACGGGGTCCAGGGCGACGACGTGGCCGTGATGCTGCTCGGCCGGCCGTACACCGTGCTGTCGGCCGACATGAACAAGGGCATCCCGGAGATCTTCGCCCGCCTGGGGGTCGAGACCTACTACCAGGATATGCTCGACGGGCCGCTCGACGGTGGACAGTCTGCCGAGCTGATCCGGCGTGTGCACTGGAGCTACGCGGCCCGGATCCTGGCCGCGGCCGAGCGGGTGAGCCGCATGCCAGGGCTCTACCCGGTGATCGTGACCTCCTTCATGTGTACGCCGGACGCCTGTACCCTGGAGTTCTGCCGGCGTCTCTTCGATCGGCACTGCAAGCCGTATCTCATCCTCCAGCTCGACGAGCACGACTCCCAGGTGGGCTACGAGACGCGCATCGAGGCCGCCGTGCGGGCTTTTCGCAACCACTTGTCCGGCGCCGGCCGGCGCGAGAGGCGCAGCGAGCTGCCCACCGTGCCGCGCGTGACCCGCGAAGCCGACGGCCGGACCCTGCTCGTGCCGCGCTGGGACAGCTTCGCCTCGCCGCTCTTCGTGGCCAACCTGCAGCGCTTCGGCATCGACGCTCGCTTGCTGCACGAGGATGAGCTGCTCATTCAGAAGAGCCTGCAGCACAACACGGGCCAGTGCGTGCCGCTGAGCGTGATCGTCCAGGACTTCATCGATTCCGTCGAGCGCGACGGTCTGGATCCGGGGCGCTGCGCGCTGTGGATGCCCAACTCGTCCATCGGGTGCAACATCGGCTTCTTTCCCGAGTACGCCAAGGCCTTGCTGGAGTCCTACGGGGGCGGCTTCGAGCACGCGGCGGCCTACGCGGGCGAGATCACGGCCCTGGAGGTCTCGGTCCGCGCCGCCCTGCAGACCTTCTTCGTGTTCTTGTTCGCGGGCATGCTCCGGCGGATGATGTGCCGCGTGCGGCCCTACGAGCGCAGGCCAGGCGAGAGCGATTGTGCTGCGGCCGAGTCGCTGGCGATCTTCGAGCAGGTTTTCCTGGGCAAGCGGCCCAAGCTGGACGCGGTCCGCGATGTGGTCGAGCGCTTTCTGGCCATCGATATCCAGCCCGGCACGCGCCCCAAGGTGGCCATCTTCGGCGATCTCTACGTGCGCGACAACGACGTGATCAACCAGGACCTGATCCGCTGCATCGAGCGCCACGGGGGCGAGGCCGTCACGACACCCTACTCCGACTACCTCCGGCTGATCGCGGGGCCTTACCTCCGCAAGTGGCTTCGCGAGGGCAACTACGCCGACGTGATCAAGTCCGCGCCCCTGGCCGCGCTGGTCGATCAGCTCGAGCGGCCCTTTCGGCGCGAGTTCGAGCGGGTGCTCGGACCGGACCCGCGCCCGCGGAGAAAGCGCACGCCCGAGGAGATCCTCGGGCGCTTCGGCGTCCGCATGCACCACACCGGCGAGAGCTTCGACAACTTGATCAAGGTCTTCCACCTGGCCGACTGCCACCCCGACCTGGCGCTCTTCGTCCAGGCCAACCCGGCCTTCTGCTGCCCGTCGCTGGTGACCGAGGCCATGGCCGCGGAGATCGAGCGCCAGACGGGCGTGCCGGTCGTGACCGTGACCTACGACGGGACGCTGAACGACAAGAACGAGGTGATCGCTCCCTACCTGGAGCTGGATCGAGCGAGGTGAACGAGATGCGGGAGGCATCCGCGATGTCAGACAGTCGTACTGACAGCGGCCAAGCGACGAAGCTACGCGCCCCCTCCCTCGGCCTTCGGCCGGTCCCTCCCGCCGGGGGAGGGACGGATAACACCTCCTTGAGAGACTGTCGAAAAATGAAGTTTTTCGACTTGCATGCCTCTGCGTTCCGCAGAGTTGCAGAGGTCTTTCTCGATAATCCTGCGATTATCGACAATCTCTTGACGGGGGAGGTCGGGCGAAGCCCGGGTGGGGGTGGTCGCCAGAGCTGGATGGTCTTCGCGCTCTTGTCGATTCTCTGGGGCGGAGCATGTCAGCGCGGAGACGAGCTCTGCGCCTGCGCCCAACGTTCCCTGCGGCTGGCCACCACGACCTCGGTGGACAACACCGGCCTGCTGGCCGACATCGTCCCGCCTTTCGGCCGGCGGACGGGCATCCGCGTCCAGACGGTGGCCGTGGGCACCGGCCAGGCCTTGCGCCTGGCCGAGAACGGGGACGCCGACGCGGTGCTGGTCCACGACGCAGAGGCCGAGTTGGCCTTCCTGCGCGCGGGCTTCGGCATCAACCGCCGGGCGGTCATGCACAACGACTTCGTCCTGCTCGGCCCGGCCTCCGATCCGGCTGCGGTCTCGGGCACGCGGGACGCGGCGGCCGCCATGGCGAGGATCGCCGCTTCGGGCTCGCACTTCGTGTCCCGGGGCGACATGTCGGGCACCCACCGGGCCGAGCAGCGGCTGTGGCGCGCGGGCGGGCTCGCGCCCTGGGAAGCGCAGCCCGCGCACGGCTGGTACTTCGAGTCGGGACAGGGCCAGCGGATGATGCTCCAGATGGCCCACGAGAAGCAGGCCTACTGCCTGTGCGACAGGGCCACCTTCGTCTTCTCGGCCGACAGGATATCGCTGCAGGTGCTCGTCGAGGGCGATCCGCGCCTGCACAACCCCTATAGCGTGATCTGCACGAGCCCGGCAAAGCACCCGAAGGCTCACTATGTCGAGGCCATGGCCTTTGCCGGCTGGCTGACGAGCGCCGAGTGCCAGGCTCGGATCGGCCGCTTCCGGATCTCGGGTCAGATCCTCTTCCACCCGGACGCGGTCGAGCCGTGATACTCGAGGGCATCTCAGAAGGCCTGAATCTGCTGTTCTGCGGCGACGCGGAGGTCTGGAGCATCGTCTCGGTCTCGGTCCGCGTCTCGGCTTGCTCGACCGCGATCGCGGCCGCCCTGGCGCTGCCCGTCGGCCTGCTGGTCGGCCAGGGGCGCTTCCGCGGCCGAAGGATCGTGCTCACCGTGCTCAACACCCTGATGGCCTTGCCCACCGTGCTGGTCGGCCTGCTGGTCTATGCCTTCATCAGCCGCAGCGGACCCCTGGGCGGCTGGGAGCTGCTCTACACGCCCGCGGCCATGATTGTAGGCCAGGTGGTGCTCGCCTTTCCGATCATCGCCGGCTTCACGGCCGCCGGGATGGAGAAGGCCGATCCGCGCATCCTGCTGACCGTCCGGGCGCTGGGCGCCGGCCGGCTGCGCAGCTTGCTGACGGCCGCGGCCGAAGGGCGGGCTGCCCTGGCCGGCGCGGTGGCGGCCGGCTTCGGCCGGGTCTTTGCCGAGGTCGGCGTGTCGATGATGCTGGGCGGCAACATCCGGGGCAGCACCCGCAACATCACCACCGGGATCGCCTTCGAGACCGGCAAGGGCGAGTTCGCACTCGGCGTGGCCCTGGGCGTGGTCTTGCTCGGCGTGGCGCTGGGGGTCAACCTGCTGGTCAGCGCGCTGGGCTTTCGCTCCGGGAGGCGGGCGTGAAGGGGCCGGCGCTGCAGATCGACGACCTGGTCGTGGCCAGGGACGGCAAGGTCGTGCTGCGCATCGAGTTGCTCGGCCTGCCCGCGGGCGAGCTGTCCGCCGTCGCCGGGCCCAACGGCTCCGGCAAGTCGACGCTGCTGCTCGCGGTAGCCGGGCTCGTCGACCTGCGCCAGGGCGAGGTGCGCCTGGACGGGGCGCGCTTCCACGCCGGCCGGGCACCGGCGCCGCTTTCAGCCCGGCGGCGCGTCTGCCTGGCGCTCCAGCAGCCGTACATGCTCGGCGGCTCGGCCCTGGCCAATGCGGCCTATGGCCTGCGCTGCCGGGGTGTGGGCCGCGCGGAGCGAGAGGCGGCGGCGCAGGCGGCGCTCGACGCGCTCGGCGCCGGGCCGCTCGCCCAGCGACGGGCCACCGACCTGTCGGTCGGAGAGCAGAAGCTGGTCTCGCTGGCGCAGGCGGCCGTGCTGGACACCGATTTGCTGCTGCTCGACGAGCCGCTGGCCGGCCTGGACGAGCAGGCCCGCGCGCGCGTGGCCGCGCTCGTGAGCCGCAAGCTCGAGCGCGGCTGCACCGTGCTGGTGGCGACCCACGGGGCGGCGGAGTGGGAGTCGCGGGCCAGCGTGACGGCCCGGCTGCTGGCGGGCGAGATCGTGTAGCCGAGAACGCTGGCCCTGAAACAAGTGCATTGCACTTGTTTCAGGGCTTTGCAACTCTATGGGGGCTTTCGCAAAGCCCCCTCGCTGCTGGAATTCAATTCCAGCAGCTTCACCCCAAAACGACCGCCCCTCGGGCGGCTAGAGGTCGGCCAGGTCCGAGAGCTTCTCCGGCAGATCGCGGACCGCCTCCTGCTCCAGGTAGAACAGCATGTAGTCGTCCCGATCGACGACGAAGACCGTGCCGCCGTAGACGCGCGAGCTGGCGTGGGCCAGCTTCATCAGCTCATTGACGGCGTAGGGGTCGGGCGCGTCGCGCATGCCGAAGACCGGAAAGGGAAGCTCCTCCGCTTCGGCATACTTGCGCGCCGCGGTGATCTCGCCGTAGAAGAGCCCGGCGAAGGCGACCCGGGGCGAGAATCGCTGGAAGTGCTGCTTGATCAGATTGGAGGAGAACTGGCTGATCTGGCAACCCGGAATCAGCATGACGAGGGCCAGGTACTCCTTGTCGCCGCGCAGCTGCTGCAGGCCGAGGACTTTTCCATCGGCGTCCTTGACCTGCAGGCCGGGCATCTTCTGCGAGCCGAACAGGAAGAAATAGCCGCCCACTCCCACAGCGATCACGATCAGCAGCACGATGAAGGTCTTGGCGTTCATGGCTCTCCTCGCTAGGCGTCAGTCGTCATGTCTGCAGAAGCGCTCGATCTCGATCCAGGCCCTTCCGGGCTGCTCGTAGCGCAGCGTGCCGATGAAGCGGTAGCTGTGCTCCGGCTCGGTGCTGAAGGGCTTGCACCACGGGCTGCAGTCGGTCCCGCCGCACGCGAAGCCCTCGCCGTCCAGGCAGAGCTCGTTGGACGGGCCGGCCGGAAGCGTGTAGGTGCAGCCCAGCTCGTCACCGCAGGCGTTGTCGCAGCACTCCCAGGCGCAGCCGAGCTGGGTGCAGATCAGCATGGGGACCGGCCGGCCGTCGACGGCCACCCGGCTGCCCTCGGGGGGCGCCTGGATGGCCAGGGAGTACGGGCCGTCGAAGAGGCTGGCCGGATCGATGCGCGGCGCTCCGTCGCACGCACCGGTGGATGCGAGCGGGGCGCTGTCCATCTCCACGTCGTCCGGGTGCTTGGAGAAGTGGTGGCCGAAGAGCTCGCAGCCGCACAGGGCCAGGCAGGTCGCGAGAGCGAGTGATCGCTTGCACATGGGGGCATTATTCCAGCTTACGGCGGTCGGCGTCAAAGCCAAAGGAGCCCAGGATCTGATCGGCGGATCGCGAGCCCAGCCCGCAGCGCCTGCACAGCGTCTCGAGCAGGGCATCGATGGCCTCGGGGCGCATGGCTGCGCCGTCCGGCTCCACGGCCAGCGGCCGGCGCACGTCATCCAGAGACTGGCCGGCGCGGGCGCAGCCGATGAGCCACCAGTGCTCGACGAGCGAGAAGAACGAACGGCTGGGGACGTACTCGTCCTCGCCCACCAGCACCAGCAAGAACGGATCGGGCTGGATGCGCGCGGAGGCGATCTCGCCCGGGCTCAGCCCGGCAAAGAGCAGGCGGACGATCAGGCAGTTCCGAGCCCGGAACCACTCGTCCTGGCCCGGTCGGGCCCGGAGCAGCTGATGGGCCTCGGAGATGTCGAGCGAGTCTGGACTCGCGCTCGCGTGCCGCACGCCGCCAGGCGGAAGCAGCTCGTCCAGGCTCGCCGGCCCTTCGGGGATGCGCACCGGCTCTTCCGGGTGGGCCTCCAGCCAGGCCATCAGCGTCTCGGCGCTCTCGAAGGCCTGCAGGGCCTCGAGCCCGGGAAGCAGCCTCCGCAGCCAGAGGAAGGAGCGACCGGCCTCGTCCAGCGTGCCGCCGGAGCCGAGCTGGAGCAGGTGGAGCAGCTGGGCGTCGAGGAAGTAGGGGTAGAGGTTGAGCACCAGGCGCAGGGCGCGGCGGAAGGTCTGGGCCGACTCCAGCGAGCGGGACGCGCGGGCGGTGATGCTGCGGGCCTTCTGGAAGCGCTGGTGCCAGGTGCCGCGCCAGCCGAGGAAGCGCCGCAGCCGGGGATCGATCGGGCTGTGTGGGCTCCGCAGCTTCCACTCGACCTGGGCTGCGTCCGCGACGAGCGCGATGTTGCTGCGGCTCAGCTCCCGGCTCTCCCGATCGAGCAGCAGCATGTCGAGCAGCTCGTCGGACCAGCGGCCGATCTGCGCGTCGCGCTCCTCGCCCAGCGGCATCTCCGGCTCGAGCTGCAAGGTGTGCTCGGCGCCCCGGGCGGAAAGAAACTGGACCTGGGTGAGTCGCTGCGCGGCGTCGCGATCGAAGAGCAGCTCTCCGTGGCCGAGCCGCTGGCGGGTCTGAAGGCCGGCGTGCGCCATGTGCCGACCATGCTACGACATCGCGGCGGATATGTCAGGCTCAGAAACGCGTGCCGCCGAAGACGAGCAGGTTGGAGGCGTAGATCTCGACGCTCATCACGCCGTCGGAGCGCAGGCCGGCGAAGAAGGCGTCCCCGAGAAAGATGTCGAAGCCCAGGCTGCCCATGAAGACCGCCCGCGCGTCCAGGCTCATGCGGCGCTCGTCGCTGCCCAGGGCCTGGCCGTCGACGAGATCGAGCATGCCCCCGAGGCCGGCCTGGGCGAAGATCTCCCAGGCCTCGAAGCGCAGCGCATAGCGCACCGAGAGGCCGAACAGCAGGCTGTCGACCTTCGATGCGCGCATGTCCGGGCAGTCGGGCCCTTCGCAGGCCTCGAGATCTCCGCTCGCCGCCTGCTGGCTCCAGGCCAGGGTCCCCAGCAGGTAGAAGCCGGCGCCCAGGTGCCGGCCGAAGTCGGTCCGCAGGAAGGCGCCCGGCTCGAGCCCACCTAGCTCGGCGGGCAGATCGGAGCGAAAGCTCAGCCCGCAGCCCAGCTCGGCCAGGTACGTGACTCCATCGCCGAAGACCGAGGGGCTGCGGGCGCGGACGCTGGCTTCTTCCGCTCCGGCCCGGGATGATAGCAAGAGCCCGAGCGCGCAGCAGAACGCGAAGAGCCGCGTCCTCCATCTCATCTCATCGAAGCATCGACCGTGCCATCGTTCATCCATTGACCACCTGGCGCTCTGCTTCGGAGCAAGATCGGTGCCAGGCTCGCCAGGGTGGAATCCTGTTTGTTTCCAATGTCTTGATTACAAGGGTGGGCGGCTTCCCGGCTTTGAAAACCGAGCCTCGATACCAGATTTCTGACGCGACGAGCCGAGCGCGATCAGCGCGGGCCGAGGGGATCCTCGGGCCAGGCGTGCTTGGGGTACCGGCCGCGAAGCTCCCGGCGCACCCCGGCATAGCCGCGGGCCCAGAAGCTGGCCAGGTCGCTGGTGATCTGGATCGGGCGGCCGCTCGGGGCCAGCAGGTGGAGCTGCAGCGGCACCCGGCCCCGCCCGATGCGCGGGCCGTCGGGCAGGCCGAAGAGGAGCTGGAGGCGGACCGCCAGCACGGGCGGGCCCTCCGGGCAGGCCGAGTAGTCGATTCGCGCCCGCTGCCCTCCGGGCAGGCGGATCCACTCGGGCGCCTCGGCGTCGAGCACCTTGCGGTGCTCGAAGTCGAGCTCGGACGCGAGCACGGCCCGCCAGTCGATCTTCCTGAGCTCGGCAAAGGAGCGCCGGCCCGCGCACAGCGCGTCGAGCCGAGAGGCGAGCGAGGCGGGATCGACCGAGGGCCAGCCGAGCTCGGGGAGCACGGAAGAGGCGAAGCGCAGGCGGCCGATCAGGCAGGCGGCCGCCTGCGCCGGCCTGAAGACGCGCTCGAAGTCTTGCCGCGCGTGCGCGGCGAGCAGGCGGCTCGCCTCGTGCGCGTCTTCGATCGGGACGCCGAGCTGCTCCTCGATGACGAGGTCGGCAAAGCGGACCCGCCGGACACCGACGACCGACTCGGCGGAGGGATCGAAGATCGCCTCGCTGCGCACGCGCAGCCCGTCCGGGAAGACGGCCTCCAGGTCCTCGCGGGTCACGGCGCAGGCGAGCTGGACCCGGCCGGTGGCGCGGGGCCCCGGACGGGCGGCCCGGGCCTGGATCGCGATGAAGATCGGCGCGCTGCGGACGCCGGAGCGCTCGTCCAGACGCAGCCCGGCCCCGCCGACCATGACCGCCTCGCGATGGCCGGGCCCGCGGCGGCGGCAGACGCGATCCGGGAATGCGGCCAGCAGGCACCGGCGCAGGGCCGAGCCCGGATCTCGCGGCGGCTCCGCAGGCGGCGCGGCGGTGATCGTCGAGACGAGCTGCTCGCGGGCCCGCTCGGCCTCGCGACCCGCGCGCGGGTCGAGGCCGTGGGCGCGGGCGAATACGGGATCGAAGCTGCGCGCGGCCAGCTCCCGCTGCAGCTCGACCAGGCTGGCCGGGTCCGACTCGGCGCTCGGCAGCATCGGGGCGTCCGGCCGGAGCAGATCGCGGGCTTGCAGCAGGGCGGCCAGCCGGGCCGCCTCGTCGGCCAGGCCCGCCCGGCGCCCTCGCTCGAGCAGGCAGCCGAGCCGTGGGTGCAGCGGGAGCGCGAGCAGGGCCTGGCCCAGCTCGCTCAGGCGGTGCCCGTCCGGCTCGAGCGCCCCCAGAGATCGGAGCAGCTCCCAGGCCAGCTCGAGCCGCGCGACGTCGGGCGGCTCGAAGAAGCAAAACTCGCGCGGATCGCCCGGCTGGAAGGCGAGCACCGAGAGCAGGGCGCCGGCCAGATCCGCCCGGGCGATCTCGGGCGTCTCGGCCTCGAGCAGCCCGGCGTGCTCGGAAGCCGTCCAGAGCCGGAGCGCGCGCCCGGGGCCGAGGCGGCCTGCCCGGCCGGCCCGCTGGGCCGCGCTGGCGCGGCTCACCCGCTCGCGCCGCAGCCGGTCCAGACCGCTCGAGGGATCCTGGCGCAGGCGCTTGACCCAGCCCGAGTCGAGCACGGCCGTGGTGCCCGGGACGGTCAGCGAGGTCTCGGCGATGTTGGTCGCCAGCACCACCCGGGCGCGGCGCGCCGGCCGCAGCGCGCGATCCTGCTCTTCTGCGCTGAGACCGCCGTGGAGCGTGAGCAGCTCGGGCGAGCCAGGCAGCGGCCTTGCGTCCAGCAGCTCGGCCGCGCGCCGGATCTCGCCGGCGCCGGAGAGAAAGACCAGCGCGCAGCCCTCGTCTCGACCCGCCTCCAGACGCACGAGACCCGAGCGCAGCTGCTCGGCGAGCGGCCGCTCGTCGGGCTGCGCGATGTGCTCGATCGCCAGCGCGTGCTGCCGCAGCGCGCAGTCGACGTGCGGGCAGCCGCCCAGGAATCCCTGCACCGGCGCCGCGTCCAGGGTGGCGGACATGACGAGCAGGCGCAGGTCGTCCCGGACGGCCATGACCTGGCGCAGCATGGCCAGGGCCAGATCCGCGTGCAGCGAGCGCTCGTGGAACTCGTCGAGCACGACCAGGCCCGTGCCCTCGCAGAAGGGGTCTCGTACCAGCCGGCGGGTGAGCACGCCCTCGGTCAGCACGAGGATGCGGGTCTGCCGCGAGGCGCAGCGCTCGAAGCGCACCTGGAAGCCGACGGTCTGCCCGACCGCCTCTCCGAGCAGGCCGGCCATGCGCCGGGCCACGGCCCGGGCGGCGATCCGCCGGGGCTGCAGCATCCAGATGGCACCTTCGCCCGCCAGGCCCGCGGACAGCAGGGCCAGCGGCACCCGGGTGGACTTGCCCGCACCGGCCGGGGCGGTCAGGACCGCGGCCCGATGGGCCTGCAGCGCCTCGACGAGCTCGGGCAGGACCGCGTCGATCGGGAGCGCGCCGTCCATCCGAGGCGCTCAGAACTCCCAGCCGAACTCCACGTCGCCCATGATGCCGTGATACGGCTCATAGAAGCGATAGTGGTTCTCGAAGCCGTCTCCGGTCAGATCGGCGTACTGCTCGCGGAGGCCCAGAGTGAAGTGATAGCGGAAGTTGACGAAGAGGAAGGGCAGCAGCTTGAGCCGCACGGCCGTGAACAGGACCTTGTCGCAGGCGTTGAGCGAGAAGATGTCTCCGACAGAAGGCATGGCTCGCTGGTGGAAGCTGGCGAAGAACTGGAGCCAGTCCAGGGCGGGCACCTCCAGGTGGGCCAGGAAGTGGTTGCCGTAGTCGGCGTCGGAGCCCTCCAGGGCCAGGGTGAGCGAGACCTTGCCGATCAGGGCATAGCTGAACTCGAGGTAGAAGCCCCACTTGCGATCCCCGTCTCGCCGGTTGTGGAAGATCTCGTAGAACTTGGTCGGCGGGAGCGCGCCGGTCTCGGCAGCGTACTTCTTGTAGTCCTGGCTCACGGCGTACTTCTGCACCTCGTAGAAGGTGTCGAAGTAGCCTGGCATGTAGTTCGAGGAGAAGGAGCGGAGCTCGGCGATGATGCGCAGGGCGTGGACCGACTCCGCGCCGAAGGAGAAGCGGCCGAGCAGGCCCAGGGTGAAGCCGTTGCCGCCCGAGACATCCGGCGGGGTCTCGCCCGAGGGCGTGCCCGGCAGCATCCAGGAGATGTCGATGAAGGGCTTGATGTCGACCGTGTCGGTCCTGAGGACCTTGATCTCCACGTCCACGCCCATGGCGTGCAGGAAGGCGTCGCTGGCCACGTCCGGCCGGCCCTTGCCCATGATGAAGAAGGGGTTGGCCGGATCGCTCTGGGTGACCAGGCTCACCGGGGCTGCCCGGTCGGCCATGTAGGTGAAGCCGATCGACAGGCTGCGGGCGATCTCGTTGTCGAGGAAGAAGGACAGGGGCTTGACGAAGCCCAGGGCGCCGAAGATCTCCCAGTCCACGATGGAGTTGACCATGAACTCGAAGCCCGCGTAGTCGTTGTACATGTCGAGCTGCCCGGCCACCCGGGCCGAGTTGGGGTCGATGTTGACGCTGTAGCGGCGCGCGAGCGCGCCGTGGCCCAGGGAGTTGGAGCCCAGCTGGCTCAAGCTGAAGTAGATGTTGTCCTCCTTGCGGCCCCAGGTCAGGTAGCGGATGAAGCGCACGTACTCGCCGGGCTCGTCCCAGTCCTCGGTGCGGAAGGCGCCCGCGTCGTCGAAGCCCTCGGAGGCGTCCTGGCCCTCCTCCAGGTTGCCGTCGAAGACCTGCAGCGCCAGCGGCACGCCGAGGCCGAAGGTGAGCTTGCCGAAGCGCAGGTCGGCCTCGGGGGTGATGGTGGCGTAGTGGACCAGATCCAGCATCTTGTAGCCCAGGCAGACCCCGATGCGGTTGTTCTTGGTGGCCAGCTTGGTGGCGCCGATGAAGCTCGATAGCTCGCCCTTGACGAAGGACTCCGAGCTCTGCTCGTCGGCCTTGGCCTCGCCTTCCTTGCCGGGCTCGCCCGTCTCGGCCTTGCCGGTCTTGGGCTCGGGCGCGCCTTCGGAGCCGGGGGCCGGCGACGCGCCCGGGGGCAGCGGCGTCGCGCCTGGCGGGCTCGCGCCCGGGCTGGGCGGCGTCGCGCCCGGCGGCGTCGCACCGGGTCTCGGCGGGCTCGCGCCCGGCGGGG
>JAFGRB010000480.1 GCA_016935365.1 Deltaproteobacteria bacterium | reverse complement strand
GCTGCAGTCGTCGATCTGGCGAAAGCCGCTGCAGGCGCCGCTCTCGCAGATCTCATGGCCATACTGCAGGCCCTGGCAGGCCGTCGAGCCGCAGTCGGTGCCGGTGAGCGGCGTCTGGCCGCAGCCACCCGCATCATCGCAGGTCCCCTGCTGGCACTCGGGCGACGCGCTGCAGTCGTCGATCTCGCGAAAGCCGCTGCAGGCGCCACTCTCGCAGATCTCATGGCCGAAGAGCAGGCCCTGGCAGGCCGTCGAGCCGCAGTCGGTGCCGGTGAGCGGCGTCTGGCCGCAGCCACCCGCATCGTCGCAGGTGCCCTGCTGGCACTCGGGCACCGCGCTGCAGTCGTCGATCTGGCGAAAGCCGCTGCAGACGCCGCTCTCGCAGATCTCATGGCCATACTGCAGGCCCTGGCAAGCCGTCGATCCGCAGTCGGTGCCCGTGAGCGGCGTCTGGCCGCAGCCACCCGCATCATCGCAGGTCCCCTGCTGACACTCGATACCCGTATCGCAGTCGGTGCTCTGAGGCGTTACACAGACGCCGTCCTGGCAGACAGGTTGCATCCACAGCAAGCCGTTGCAATAAGTCGTTCCGCAGTGTGAGTCCTGCTGGCACTCACGGTAGGTGTAGAGCGTGCGATCGTCTCCCACCGCCCAGGCCCTGTTGCTTGCCTTCGCATCGATAGCTCGAAAGATGCTCGTCGGATCGCTCGCGTCCAGGGTCCAGCTATCGCGGTTTTCAGTGATCCAGATCCCGCCCCCGCCAGAACCGGTGTCGCCCACGACCCAGGCCACATCAGGATTGGGCGAGAAGCCCACGTCGTACAGCGTGGTGTTCGTGTCGCTGAGATTGTGGGGCAGCCACACATTATTATCCATGTCCGTGTTTTCGAGGATCGTACCTTGCTGTCCAGCCGCCCAGACCACAGTTCCGTCATAGGTCAAGGCGAACATGTCCTTTTCCAGCGGAACGTGTTCAATATCCCAGTCCACCCCGTCATTGATCGACCAAAGTAGATATCCTTGTTTATCGCTAAAACTCTCACTACACGAGAGCCATATGTTCGAGCCTACGACGAGGATATCGAGACCTTTCTTCGCTTCGTTGAGCGTACTGACCATTCCCCAATTGTCACCTCCATCGCTTGTCTTGTAGATCGGCCGGGTCTCGATGTCCGTGCTTATCCATCCTTCATTCTCATTCGAGAAAAACACCGAGGTCACTGGTGTGCTGGTGGACAGAGACCCTATCGCTTCCCAGGAGTCTCCCCCATCTGTGGTCCTGATCACCGTGCCACTATCGCCCACGGCCCAGCCTTTGTCTAAGTCGATGAAATGGACCTTGCGGAGAATACCGGAAGTAGGCACTACGGTGGCCTCGGACCAGTCTGCTGCCATACTGCCGCCAGTGTTCGTGTAGAGCACGAGCCCGTTGTCGCCCACGATCCATCCCGCGTTCGCATCGAGAAAGAACACGTCCTGAAACGCGTCTCCTGAGCTACCGAAGGAGCTCATGTCCACTTTGCCCCAGTATCCATCCTGGGCCGCGGCCGGAGCGGCGAGCAGGAGCGAGCACAGAAGGCATGCCAGCGAGAAACGCACCACAGTCCATACTAGCCCGCTCCTTCGCCGCGGGCAACCGCTCGACGAGAGCATGGTCTTCCCTCCTGCGCTCACAGCATGCCCTCCAGACGCACATAGATCCCCTGCTGGCCCGTGCGCAGGTCGCAGAGCAGCGGATCCGGAATGTCCGAGAAGCTGTAGCCCACCCCCAGGCGCAGGCCCCCGTAGGAGGCCTCCACGGCGTAGAAGGCCTCGACCGCCGCGCCCAGGCGCAGTCCCCGGGTGTCGAGCTCGGTGCTGGTCTCCTCGCCTTCCTCCCAGGCGAGCCTGCCTTCGGCCGCCAGGCCCAGGCCGGCCCAGATCTCGCTGCTCAGCCTCAGCATCGAGAGCACCCCGAATGTTCGCAGCGGCTGGCTGCCGTCAGTGAAGCGAAACTCGCGCAGATAGGGAGCCGCGACAAGGGTGGGTTGGGCCCAGCGAGCCGGGCAGAAGAGCGCTGCTGCCGAGGCCATCCACCAGTCCTCGCTGCCCCTGAAGTCAAGCCCCAGACCGAAGGAATCGGGACGCTGGTCGCGCCCCGCAGCCGAGCGCAGGAACAAGCGCAGCCAGTCGATCTCGGCCGGCCGCCAGGCCAGCCCGAGCGAGGCCTCCAGGAAGGCTCCCTCGGGCACTCCCGGCCCGCTCGCCCCATTGTAGCTGCCGAAGGTCTCGCCCCAGGCGAGGCGGCCTCCCAAGGCGAGCCCGTCCAGTGGTGCCCAGCGCCCGGCCAGCCTGAGCACGGTCTGACGGTGGGAGCTGGGCATGCGCGGATCGATCACATCGTCGTAGGCGAGCGGCATGTGCTCGTCGATGCGGTACTCGCCGGCGGCCGACAGGGCCAGCCGCTCGGCCAGGTAGGAGATGCGGCCGAAGACCGCGTTGCGTCTGCCCGGACTGGACGACCACCACAGGCCGCGATCGACGAAAGCCGGCAAGAGATCGGCCCGCCTCTCCGCGTCCTGGGGCCCCTCCAGTTCGCTGCGCTCATACGCGACCGCCAGGCGAATCCGATCTGCGATCGGCAGCTCGAGCCCGACCCGCTGCCCCTGGGCTGCCGAGCGCCGGCCCTGCTCGAGCGACTGGCCCGCACTCAGCAACCAGCCGTTGGGCAGTGCGGCCGCACGGCCTGCGGACAGGGACACGGATCGCAGTCCTCCCTCGTCCGGCGAGAGCGTGGTGTGGGCGAAGGTCGCGCTCCCGTCCTCTCTGGCCTGCTGCACCGAGAGCCTGAGCAGATTGCCGAGATCGGGCCCCCAGCCCCCCTCGAGGCCGAGCAGGAAGCGCTCGGCCATCTGGAGCTGGACTCCGAGCGAGCTCAGGGTGAGATCGCGGGCCGACCAGCCCTGGCCGCTTCGATAGACCGCGTGCTGGTGGCCGGCCAGCACCGAGATCCAGGGTGCGATCCGGTACGCGGCCCGCAGGCCTGCCAGTGCCCTGCGCCCCTCGCCGAAGCGCTCGGCAAAGGCGCTGCGCTCTCCGAGATCCGGGGCCTCGCTCGCATCGAAGCTGCCCTGAAGACTCAGCTCGAGCGGCTCGATCGGCCTGTAGCGCATCGCCAGCACTCCGTCGTACAGGTCGCCGTCTCCCAGGCGGCTCGCGCTGAAGTGCCCGTCCAGATCGAGAGCCCGAGGCACGATCGCAGCCCGCAGGGCGCCCGCGAACTGGGTCAGATCCTGATCGGCCAGCAGGCCGGTGTCGGCAAAGCCCTCGAGCCAGCGCCGGAAGCGAAAGCCGGCCTCCACCGGCCCGGCGGAGAGCTCGGCCCCTGCTTCATATGCCTCGCCTCGGTCCCTCGCTGGCATGCTTGCGCAGGAGAAGCTCAGGCCGCCATCCGTGGAGTAGCTCGGAACCAGGCTCTGACCGCTGCTGGCAGCGAATGCACCCCAGAGCGTGAGCCAGTCTCCGATCCTGGTCTGCAACCTGGTGCGCAGCAGTCCATAGTCGCCACCCGTCTCGGCCAGCGCTCCGAAGCCCGCCACCGAGCCCTGCAAATCCAGCCAGCCTATCGGTCGGCCGCGCAGGTCCAGACGACCACCCGCGACCTGATCGCGGGGATCCGTGTCCTCGGCGCTCAGGTGCTCGTAGTCCACGCTCAGGACCGCATTTCGCACGCCGCCTGCCAGCAGGCGCAGCCCTGCACCCAGCAGCGGCTCGGCGGCCAGCGGCTCGGTCAGGATGAGCCTGCCGGAGCGCCAGTCGATCTCGTAGTCCACGCCCCGGCGCAGCTTTCGGCTGCTGATAGGAATCCCCGTCCGACCATCCCGAAGCTCTGCCAAGACGCGCTCGCTGCCTTCCATGACCCGTGCGTGAGACAGGAAGTAGAGGGTTCCACCCGTGGCGAGAAATTCGTCGTGGGCCGGAGCCGGAAAGGAGCCCGGGTCCGCTTGAATGGTACGCGCCGGGTCAGGACGGGCATAGAAGGCCTCGAGGCGCATGTCTGCGAGATCGGGCGACACCCAATAGCGGAGCGGCTGCACGGCGAGCCTACCGCCCTGCAAAGCGCGCCGATAGGTACCCGGACCGGAGTGAGCCTCATCTACGAGGATCCCCCCCCACCCCAGCTGGAACAGGGGGTGGGCGAGCGCGAGCAGGTAGCGCGATTGTGACGGGTTGTCGTCTTCCACTCGGCCCTCGTCCCCGGGTGCAGGCTGACATGACTCAGGGTCCAAAGCGCGCTCGAACCTGTGTGGCACATACTGACTGCCCAGAGCACGCACTGCGATCTCTGAAGCAGAAAGTCCTTCTATGTTGAATGACTCCATCCCGCCACCTAGAATCAACTTCAAGTCTCCAGGCAGCTCGGCCCATGCCTGGCCTCGCAGTTGGCCTCCCCAGACCACGCTCGAGTCGGAGCCCAGGCCCACAGACAGCGCCGCGCTGCCCAGCAAAGCCCCCTGGAACACCGTCGACGAGATATTCCAGTCCGCCTGGTAGTCGAGCGGCTCTTGACCGGCAGCATACGCTCGGATCTCGTACCGATTGCCGCCCGGCGCGACATCCAGCACGAAACGTCCCTGCTGGGCTGCCCGACCGCCAATCTCGATCCTGACGCCCGGCCTGCTCCTGCAGGCCAGCTCGATGCGCGGTGTGGCGGGAACGTCTCCCGGAGGTGGACCGATGCAGGTGACGAGCGAGCGGTAAGGGCCAGGAACGATCAGATCGCCACCATCGCGGCGCTGCCGCCAGATGATCTCTGCCACCAGCAGCTCGAGCCGGCCATCTTCACACTGCAGGCCGACCGGAAAGGCATTCACCCCGGGGTGCAGGTCCACCCGCAGCTTGAAGGCGCGGGATGCATCCAGCTCCATCTCGCGTCCGGCCAGGCTGGCCCTGCAGCCCTCGGGCGCCAGACCCGTGAGCCAGGACTCGATGCGGTCGGGCGCGAGAGGGGTCAACTGCCCCGGGGTCTTTTCTCGGGCCTGCGCCAGGCACAGGCTCGCCGGCACCCTCCGCAGGGGGGGCAGGATGGCGAAGTCTGCCCGCTCCACACCCATTGCCACCAATCGCAGCAGTTTGCGTCCCGTGCCGCGCGGTGCGGCTCCCTCGGGCAAGCTGGCCCGGTCCAGCGCGATGACGTGCCCACCGCCGACTTCGCGTCCAGTCGAGAGCAGGAAGAGATGATAGCGCCCCTGGTCATCGGTCCAAGCGCGCTGTCCCGACTCGCAGAGCAGGCCCACACCCTCGAGCCCCTCGTCGCCCTCCGAGAACTTCCCGTCTGCATCCAGATCGAGAAACACGCGTCCGAAGACGCTTCCCAGCTCCTGTCCTCCCGGTCCAGGAAGCAGCTCTTGACCCTGAACAGATGTAGAGACCAGCATGGCCAAGACCAGGCCCAGCGTGCTGCCTCGACGCCATGCCCAGGCTCGGCTCACGGCTCCTGCCCTTCTCTCTCGATCAGGGTCTCGACCACACCCACGTGGCTGCTGCGCTCGACCGCGGTGAGCACCGCGCGTACCCACCCCGGAGCCGGTGGCCGCCACTCACCCGCGTAGCGTCCGGAAGCCTCTCGATGCAGGGGGCTCAGTTTGCCGCATGATGCCGAGAGATCGATGCGGGGCTCGGGCCCGCCGGGTTCGCCCGTGACCTCGACCACCAGTCGATAGCTGTCCTGACCGCGGGCTGGTGGAGAGACCCGCAGGTGCAGCGCCACTGCGAGAGGCGGATGGAGCGGGACGTCCACCAACGCGCTGGGAGGGGCATCCGGGGGCAGGTCGATATCCAGATCGATCGGAAGCAAGCGGGCTGGTTCCCGATCGCTCCCAGGAAGCAAGTGGATCTGCTTGCGCACCCGTCCGCTCGAGGTGTGCAGCAAGCAGGTCACGGGAGCCGATCCACCCAATGCGAGATCGAATCGCACCCTGCCAAGGCGATTGCTCGCGGCTGTGCTCGGTTGCGCCTTGTCGCATTCCATCATCACAGGCTGGCCCGAGGACGGTAGGCCGAGCGGATCGACCACCACGGCGTCGAGCCCCTCATCGAGCGATTGTTGGCATACGAGGATGCGGTCCGGAGCGCCACCAGGGCGATCCTCCACCCGGGCCTCTATCCGAGAGTCCCAGCACTGCGGATCGCGATCCACGACCAAAGCCGCTGTGTGGAATCCCGGCCTGCTCTCCTCGAGGTCCACGACTTTTCCTTCGGAGCACGCCAGGGCAACGGGCTGGCCTGCTACCGGATTGCCGCGCCGATCCGTCACCTCGACCTCTATCAGACCACGGCTGCTGCTGTCTGCGGCAAGCAACTCGGGCACGCGCAACGCGAGACGTTGCGCCGGCCCCGGGAGCAAGTCGATCTCTGCGCTGGCGTGACTCTTGCCGCCCCCTTCGGGAAAGCGTACCCGAATCCGATCGCGTCCATCGGCCACGGACCCGGCCGCTGTGTAGTATGACTCGTACAGCCCCTCGGCCAGATGAAGCAGGGGGCTGAGCTGGCCCCGCTCCGCCCGGAGCAGGACCTGTCCGACGTCCGACGGCTTGCCGTAGCGATCGATGGTGGTCAGCAGCAACCGACTCTTCGATCGGCCATCCGCCGGCAGCCTCGTCGGGTAGGCCCACAGGCCGAGCTGGTTCGTCTCCGGCAGGAAGAGATCGACCCAGCGGGTCTTTCGGTTGCCCACCCGGTCGATGGAGGTAGCCTGCCCCTTTCCATAGCCCGGCGGGACGAGGATGGGTAGATTGAATTGTCCGCTCCGGTCCGCCTGAACGGGACCGAAGCTGCGCCCGGCCACTACCATCCGCATCCGCGTCCCGGGTGCCGTCTTGCCGGGTAGATCGATACGTGCGGTGATCGGAATGACCACCCTGCCGACTGCGACCCGATCAAGTCTGGCGCCTGCAGGATTGGCAGCCATGATGATGGCCACCTGTGGGAAAGCGTCGCTCGGTGGCACGTATGAGGCCCTGTAACGCCCCTGGCCCAGGTCCTCTACTGCGTGCAGAATGCCCGTGTTCACACTGAGCGTGATCGGTGCACCGGCCACCGGAGCACCGCGCGAGTCGAAGACCTGGATGTCGAGCTGCGAATGCTGGTCCTGTCCGGCCAGGAGGTGATTGGGCTTCGCGCTGATCAGGATCTGGCCAGCTGGCGCCGGGCAAACGGGCAGTTCCTTCTCGTGAGCTCGGCCACCAGGAAGGCTGACGCGAAGATGCGTCTGCGAGGCCTGCTCCAGGCGGGCTGGTCGGTACTCGAAACGGTACAGACCGTCTGCGACTGCCTCAGCGATGCCCACCTCGCCCACATCGGCCTGGATCATCGGCTTGCCTGCGTCGGGTCTGACGTAAAGATAGATCGATATCGGAAGGCCGCCGTCTGCGGGTAGACAACCCTCTGGAGGCAAGAAGCGGATGCTCCCCTCGGCGGCCGGTCCTGCTCGTCCGGTCGGGCACGACCCGAAAACGAGGATGACGAGGCTGGCGAGTTGGATCATGCCTTCCCGACGAAGAGCCCGCATTCGGGGCACTCCTCTGCACTGTCGGGCACCGAAGCGCCGCAGGCCGGGCACTGGCTGGTATCGACCGGAGCGGTCTCCCGATCGAGTCCTTCCTGGTCGATCATGTCTTTGAAGCTCTTGCCCAGCAGCTTGGCCGCCGCCTCCTGGTCCTCCTTGCTGACCACCAGCATGACCCGGTTGGGCACGCCGGGGATCGGATCCCAGGTGGGGTCGTCTACGACCAGTGCCATGATGCGCTCGTCGGTCAGCACCTGGCGGGTCTCGCGAATGGCCTCTAACCAGCCACGGCTGACGGGCACCAGTTCCTTGCCCTCGAGCGCTTCCTTGATGGCCTCCTCGGACAGGTTAATGGGCTCGGGTAGCTTGTCGACCAGATCGACCCCGCAGGAGCTGCAGTGTGTGAAGCCCTCCCGGTACTCGGCCAGGCATTCGGGGCAGAAGGGCATGCACTCACCTCCAGATGCGGGGGGCTCGGGTATGCGTCAAAGCCGATCGGGCTCCTGCTCGGCAGGCTCGACTCTGAGCTCGCCTTTGGTCCCATCGTACGTCAGTCGCCACTCTCTCCCATCCGCTCCCTTGAACTGGGCACTTCTGGAAAAGCTGGTCTTGGCCTCGGTGATGAGAAAGCGCAGGAAATCCTTGCGCTCGTTCTTCATCTTCTTCAGCTCCTGGAGCCCGATGGGATCTCCGACCAGGTTCATCTCCCCTCCCAGGACCGCAGACCGGCCCGGTCGACCGCAGCCGATGCTATCGCCTAACAGGGAAGGGGTCAAGTACGGGCAGAAAGCCGATCAGGCGCGAGACATGAGCAAACGCCGTACAGAGATGGGCAGCGCGAGCAGGACCAAGAAGACGATCAAAGTCGGCAGAGAACTCCGGGATGGATCTTGCGTGCCGCAGGTGATGATGATGGGGTCTTCGGGGGGCGGCACGAGGACTACCCGCATCGTCATCTGTGACCCGGGCGTTCCTCGAACCAGCACGCCGAGTGTATTGACATCCCGGATCTCGACCGGCACCTCCAGGCTGCCGGCCTCCCCGAAGTCGTCTGGCGTCAGGAGCAAGCGGCCGTTCATCGCCACGACGCCGCTGCGGACCGGATTCTCTCCATTCACATCTCCGTTCTGCACGCAGACATAGGCGTCACCGGCGATGCCCTGGCCGGCGAAGCCGTCCAGGTACAGCACTGGCCTGCGATGCCCTCGGGTGTAGACCTTGGGCCCGAAGACGAGCACGGCGGCCGGATCGTCGCAGCCGGTGCCCTGGGGCGGCGGCTCGTCGAAGACGAACTCGAAGAGGTAGATGTCGAGGTTGCCGTTTCGGTTGTCCGTGTAGACCAGCCGGTTGCCGGAGATGTCGTGCAGGTACTGCTCGGCCGGATCGATGGTCGCCTGCTCGGCCAGGCCCAGTGCCAGGTTGTAGATCCAGATGTCAGCATCGCCGTCGGCGTAGGACTCGTAGGCGACGAAATCGCCCGAGATCGAGGCGTTACGCTCGTAGGCGTCGCCCTCGGTGATCGCGAAGGTCGTGCCCGAGCTGATCCGGTAGGCCCAGATATCACCCACGCTGGCGCGGTCCGACTCGAAGACGATCAGGTCACCGTCCACATCGGGGGACTGATCGTGTCCCGGATCGTCGGTCACCCGGGTCAAGACATCGGTATCCAGATCCAGCATATAGATCTCTGAGTTTCCGTCGCGGTAGTCCTGCCAGACCACGATCGAGCCGCAGATGGCCGGGTTGCGTTGGTGTGCCGAATCCGAGGTCAGACGCGTCTCGGTCTTGGTGGTCAGGTCGTAGAGGTAGATGTCGATGTTGCCATTCCGCTTGTCCTCGAAGACCACCTTGTCTCCGCTGATGGCCGGGTTGCTCTGCTCCGCAGGATCGGAAGTCAGCTGGACGATGTTGCCGGTGGCGACATCATAGAGCATGATCTCACCGTTGCCAATACCGAAGTCCGTGTAGACGACGCGCCCGTCGGACACGTCGTTGAGGAGCTGATCTCCGCCGCCGTCTGTCACCTGGAGCTCTTCTCCTGCCTCGATGTCGAAGAGGTAGATGTCCGCGTCGGCGTTACGGCGGTCACTGTAGACGGTGACCGCCCCGGATATCGATGGGTCGAACTGGTTGGCCGAGTCGGTCGTCAACTGCGTCTCCGAACCCTCGAAGCGGTAGGCCTGTGCGGGTGCTGCAAGCAAGCCGACCAAGAGCACCGCCAGTCCAAGAACCCAGAGAGTCTTCATGGCTCCGCTCCTCTCGTGACCAGCTGCAAGCTCCAAAAAAAGAACGGCGGACACCAGAAAGAGCATCCGCCGCAAACGCCAAGAACCATCTTCGGCAGCCTGTCGACCCCAATCGGGGTACATGGCTTTGCGCTCCGGTTACCCGGATTGCCCTTTCGGATGGCCAGTTCTATGTCCACCCTTAGTATAGACGGGAGAGAAGATGGATGTCAAGCAAAATCTTTTGCCGACGTTGGGCCAACCGGGGCGAGCCGAACGTGTTTTTCCTTTATTTTACAAGCCATTCACACGGCAGCTCACTCAGCCGCCTTTTTTCTTTTTCCACATATCCGGCGAGGTCTGGATCTGGAAGCTGTCGCTCCGGGTATCGACTTGGAGACTGGGTGATCGGAGCTGGGTTCGGTTGCCGCCCACATCCTCCGACTCGACAGCGATCCGGTTGCTGCCCTCTTTGAGCGTCACGACCTTCCGGAACCTCCCTCGTTCGTCGACTGCAACGGTCACACCGTCGATCCGCAATCGCGCCCCGGGGGCTGTCTTGCCCGAGAGGACCAGCTTGCGGGTCGACAGCTCTCTCTTCTTGGGCCAGCGAACCTTGAGCATGAGTTGCTTCGGGATGCGGATGGGATCTTGCGGCTGCTCACCGCGAACCGCTCTCGCCAGGTAGCCAGCCGCCACTTTGACGACCTTTCCCTCTGCCTCGAGATCAACGCTGCCACGCTGTGTGCCTACGGCCACCTGCCCTTCTGCATCGACGTGCATCCGGAAGGAGCCTCCTCGGGTTCTGGCCACCGCTGTCGAGGCGGCCACCTCGAAGAAGGTATTCGGGTCATCGACGACATTCGCGTCGATCATGCCCTCGGAGAGCATGAAGCGAAACACGTCCTCGGCCAGCGAACGGACGGTGAACTCCGAGTCGCTATCCAACCGGACCTCGAAGACTCCGGGCATGGACAGTGCCGCCTGGCCCCCTGTGGCTGTGCGGATGCGATCGTTGGCCTCCAGCACCATACCCACCTCGGCACGCTTCCACTCGCCTTGGCCGCGTTGGATCTCGACAGGGCCCTGGACCAGGTTCAGGGCCAGGGCCACCGGGATACCAGGTGCCTTTTTCTGGTGAGGCTCGACACGGAAATGCGCAGGCGCCTGCGGGGCCTCATCTCTCACCGACGCCACCGATAGGCCGCGCTCGAATAGCAGGTAGTAGACCAGCGGCACCAGTCCGACCAACAGCACGATGCCCGAGATGAAGAGGATACGCTCTCTCACTCTCCAACTCCCCGACCCACGGGAAGAACCACTTTGAAGCTGCTACCGGACCCCAGTGTGCTCTCCACTACTATCCGACCTCCGTGATCGGTGATGATGCGGTAAGACTCCGATAAACCGAGGCCGGTGTTGGTCCAGACGTCTTTGGTCGTGAAGAACGGCTCGAAGATCCGATCGATCTGCTCGGGCGGAATGCCGCGTCCCGTGTCCCGGACCTGCGCCACGATCTCACTCTCGCGCCGAGATGTCTCGATCTCGAGAACGCCACCATCCGGCATGGCTGTACGAGCGTTGCTGAGGAGGTTCAAGAAGACCTGCATGAGCTGTCGCTGGTCGCCGAGCAACTCGGGCAGATCGGCGTCCAGATTCCAGCGGACCTCGATCTGCTGGCTCTCGAAGCGCTGTCGTGTCAACGAGAAAGCATCCTCAACCACCTTGTTTAGATCGACGGGCAGGTGATCGTGCTCCTCTTCCTGCTCGGAAAAATGCAGCAGCTTCTGGATCACATCGCGACAACGCTTGGCAGAGCCTTCGATCTCGCTGAGGACCTCTCGCGTCTTTCCGTCTTCTTGTTTGAGCAGCAGCAACTGCACGTTGCCCAGAATCCCGACGAGCGGATTGTTGACCTCGTGGGCCACGCCAGCGCCGAGTTGCCCGATGGCCGCAAGTTTGCTCGTCTCCAGGAGTCGACGGTGGGCAATCTCGAGCTCGCGGGTTCGCTCCTCGACCCGCTGGGCCAGTTCCCGGTTCCAGGCCTCGATCTCCTGGCGGGACTTCTCCAAATCCTCACCCATCTGGTTGAAAGTCCGGGCCAGAAGGCCGAGTTCGTCTCTCGATTCGAGCGTGATTCGCGTGTCGAGCGCTCCCTTGGAAAAGGACTCTGCGCCTGCTGCGATCCTCCGCAGATTACGTGTGATTCGACCAGTGAACAGACTGCCGAGTACCAGCAAGGCGAAAATGGATGCGCCAGTCCAAGCCAGGGTCATGTATCGAGCCTGACGCACCTCTGACCAAACGGCTTCCTTCTCCTGCCAGAGCACCACGCTCCAATCCGTAAGCCCAACCTGTGCGAAGGCCAGGATGGCCTCTCCGACGAGAAAAGCACCTCGCTTCTTGCCCGCACGGATCTTCGCGTGCGTCGCACCGATGGCCGTCTCCTTCTTCGTCAGCCTTCCACTTTCATCCAGGGAGCTCTCCATCATCTCGCCACCGGTTGGATCCAGGATTGTCGCCTGCCAGCCGCGCGCGTATCCGGACTCCAACACCCTGGCCACGACATGTGCGAGCGAGAACTCCACGGCGCAGATGCGAGTGGCCCGCTCTTCGACGTGGAGCAGCGGGAAGAGTATCGTAATGCATGGAAAAGCGCTCCCCTTCAGCGCTTGCGGCCTGGAGATATACGCAGAGCCCGGAGGCGCGCTGAGCGCCTTGTCCAGCGGTAAGCTCCCGACGAAGACCTGGTGCCGTTGAACGCTGACATCCAGACGTCCCTGATACTCTGGATAGTCCTCGGGCCTCTCGAGATAGACACCCCGGGTCACCTCCTTTCCTCGGTCATCGACGAGGGCGACCTGGATGATGTCTTCGCTCTGCTTGTACACGATGCCCAGCAAGCCCTCCATCTCATCGGCTGACATCCCCTCGATCTTGACATAGCCCAGTGCCGCCTGGATTCTCTCGAGCACCTCTCCCAGATCCCGATCGACAAGCTCTGCGAGCCTGGCTGCGGATTCCCGCCTAGACTCCATCAAGCCGTCCAGCAGCTGGCTTTCGTTGCGGCTCAGGACAACGAGCCCCACCACGAGAGGGATGGCCGTGGCCGTCAAGACGAAGAGGATCAGTTGCTGGTAGAGCTTCATTTGACAACCGGCTCGCCTTCCTTGACTCCCATGACCAGCACGCTGCGATCGATCGTCTTGGCATGCTGCTTGAGCTCAGCCGCCCTGGCAGCAATCTCGGAGTGAGAACGATATTGATTGGGCTCGACATGTACGGCGGCCAGGGAGATGCTCATGATCTTGAACCTCCTGAGTTCGCCAAACCGATCAGGTGTCTCGATATAACCCCGCGCCTGGTCCTCCCGATGGTAGTACAGCGGGATGATGTTGTCGAAGTTGTGGATGATCTCATGGGCGATCGGCTCGAGGCAGTTGACCTCCGTGATGATCACGAAGTCATCACCCGCGATGTGGCCAACGAAGTCACCCTGTGTGCCGAGCTTCTCGACGGCTTTCCGGATGACGTCTCCGGTCTGCTGGATGACCCCGTCCGCCTTGGCGTACCCATAGTAGTCGTTGTACGCCTTCAGGTTGTCCAAGTCGAGGTAGCATAAAGAGAAAGCTTTCTTGCTGGCCAGCCGACGGTTCAACTCCCGCTCGACAGCCACGCTTCCCGGAAGCTTGGTGGTGGGGCTTGAGTCCAATTCCCTTTCCTTGCGCTGAAGCACAGCGTCGACCCTTGCTCCGAGCTCGAGCGTGTCGAAGGGCTTGACCATGTAATCATCACCGCCCAGCTTCAGCGCGCGGACCTTGTCCGATGTCTGGCCTCGAGCGCTGATGAAGATGATTGGTACATCGGCCATCTTTCGATTCCTTCGGATCTGTTCGGTGACCTGGAATCCGTCGAAATCCGGAAGCATGACATCGAGCAGCACGATGTCGACCGGATTCCTGTTGAGCATCTCGATCGCCTCGGAGCCGCTACTGGCCTCCCGGACTGCGTACCCCTGTCGATCGAGCACGTCGCGGCAAATGGAACGGATGGCCGGATCGTCGTCCACGATCAAGACGTGGAACAGGCGCGTGACCAGATTGCGCTTCTCGAGCAGATCCAGGACCCGCTCCCTGAGCTCGTTCAGGCCAAATGGTTTCGCCAGGTACGCCGAGGCGCCCGACTTGAAAGCCTCCTCCTCCGAGTCGAGGATAGAAGCGACCAGGACCGGAATCTCGCGCGTCTCTGGGTCGTGGTGGAGGATGTCGGTGATCTGCAGTCCATCCCGCTCGGGCATCCGGATGTCCATGATGATCAGATCAGGATTGCGCTCGCGTGCCAGGGAGAGCGCATCCTCACCATTGTGCGCGACCAGGACGTGATAGCCCTGCGAGATGAGAAGTCCCTTGATCACGTATGTCGTGTTCACGTCGTCATCTACGATCAGGATGCGCGGTGGGGACTTGAAGCGCACCTGAGAAGAACTGGTCGGCGCGGGAAGTGCTTCAGCTACCTCTGTGGATTGCTGGAGCGGAAGTGTGAAGATGAACTCCGTCCCCTTGCCCCGCCCGCTCTCCACCCAGATCATGCCGCGATGCGCCTCGATGATGCTCTTCGAGATGCTCAGCCCGAGACCCGAACCGGATACACCAGCTCGGCTGCGGCGCGCCTGCTCGAACTTGTCAAAGATGCGCTCGTGATCCTGCTCATCGATCTCCTCTCCGTCATTGAACACGCTCACGCCCACCAGGCTCTCCATGGCAGATGAGCCGAAGACCCTCACGCGCACCTGGCCTCCGTCCTGAGTGAACTTCAGCGCATTGGAAAGGAGGTTGTTCAGAACCTGGTGCAGGCGGTTGCGGTCCGCCATAACCTTCGCGCTGCTCATCTCCATGTCCAGCGAGAGATCGACCTCGCGCTCCTGGGCCGCTGCCAGGTACTGGTCGACCGCATCCTTGACGAGCGCTGCCAGATCCACCTGGCCGAGATGCATCTCCAGCTTTCCCTTGGCGAAGCGGTTCAAGTCGAGGAGATCGTCGATGATCACATTCAACTTATTGCAGCTCTCCTTCGCCAGGCCCAGGTATCTCTCCTGCTTCGGATTGATGTCGCCTGCATAGCGGTGAAGCAAGAGATCCAATGCTCCACCAATGCTGGTCAGGGGCGTGCGCAGCTCGTGACTCACGATGGAGACGAACTCCTCCTTGCGCTCCTCCAGCAGCTTGTCTTCGGTGATGTCGCGCAAGACCACGGCCACGCCGAGGAGCTTGTTGCTCATCAGGACCGGTGAGACGATCGAGTGCAGGATCCGGTCGAAGACCTGGATCTCCTCCCGGATGATGGCGTTGTCCCTCGCGGCGAGGCCGCGGACCAGATCGAAAGGATAGAATCCCAGCGTCTCCTTGAGATAGCGGGTGTCCACCTTGGCATCGGGCGAGAGGTGCAGAAGCTGCCGGGCAGCTGGATTAATGACGAAGACCTGATCCTTGTCGTCCACCATGATCACGCCATCCGGCAGACTCTGAACCATGAGCCTCAGCCTCTGCTGCTCGATGGACAGCTGTTGCCGCAAGCCCTGGATGATCTCGGAAGCGTGGTTGGCCAGGATGTCCAGCAACTCGTGCGTGTCCTCGCGAAAGGCATCCTCTCGGAAGCTGTGGATCTGCACCAGCCCGACCGGCAACCCGCCAGAGCGAAGCAGGACATCGACGCCGGAGCGGAACGGGATGTCCTGGGCGCTCTCCGCGTCCGTCTCCCCCGTCACCTGGAGCATCAAGAGCTGCTCGGAAATCGCATGTCCGGATTGACGGGCATAGGCCTGCAGAATCTTCTGGCGGATGTCGTACAGCCGGTTGGCATGCAGGGGTTTGCGTCGGTGGATGTTGAGTAACGCCCTCGCGCCCGCCTCGTGCTCCAGCAGAGCAGCGCAAGCGTCGAAGTCTACGATGTATGGCAGGTACTTGATCAGGGCCTGGATGAGCTCCTGGTAGCTGCCCACCCGGGCGGCCTCCTTGCTCAGATCCAAAAAGACCGTGAATGCGTTGAGGCGCTTTTCGAGATCGCGGAGCAGACGCTCCTTGTCCTGGCGGAGCTGGAATGCCTCTAGCCCGTTGCGGATCGTGAGCAGAAGGTCGTTCAGCTCCCAGGGCTTGGTGATGTAACGGTAGACCTCGCCGCGGTTGATGGCGTCGATGAGATCCTTGGGCTCGGTGTAGCCGGTCAAGATGATCCGCACCATCGCAGGGTTGGTCTTCTTGGCCTGCTCGATGAGCTTGATGCCGCTCATCTCCGGCATGCGCTGATCCGTGATCAGCACATGGATGTCCGGTGTGGAACGGATCAGCTCGAGCGCTTCGGCGCCGCTGGTGGCGGTCAGGACCTCGTACTCCTCCTCCAGCGTACGCCGGAGCACCCTCAGGATCTCCGGCTCGTCGTCGACGGCGAGGATTCGATATCGGCTTTCCATCTGCCTCTCCTGCCCCCGCTCAGATCGTAGCACACCGTCTGGATTTCGCAATGAAATCGCCTTCACCATGAAAGGCAGGCGGTCTATTTCAGAAGTTGTAAAGGACGGAGATGGATGCCGACAAGGCGGGGATCATCGTGGGCATGACGAAGTAGAAATCGACCTCTGCCCCGAAGGTGAAGTGGCGAAGCAAGGAGTAGTACTCGAAGCGGAAGCCGGCGAAGATGTCACCGTCGATCGGGCACTGGTCCGGCGTGGCCTCCGGGCTGATCAGTACGACGCCCCCTCCCAGCCTGGCCTCGAGCGCGAAGCGTTTTCCACCCCAGACGTCGTAATCGGCCGACAGGTTGAAAAAGGTCAGGCCGAAGTCGTAGTGCTTGTATGTGGGGTCCTCGAGCGGGTCCTTGATGGGGTTGGCTGCCTGATAGCCCGAGGCGTACGCGACCTGGACGGAGAGCTCATCGGTGATGTCGTAGCCGAACTCGAAGCCGAAGAAGGGCTGGCCATTCGAGTAGCCGCGACTGCCCGCGAAGGTCAAGAAGACGCCGCCACGGCCCTCGAAGTAGAAACCGGTCAGCCTCTGGAAGACGATCTCTTCGCTCTCGTCAACCTTGTTCTGGGTGGCGACAGCCTTCTCGGATGCCTTGGCCTTGTCTTGCGCCAAGGCCGCGTTGGTCCACATAGCCAGTGAACAAAGGACCGCGAGGCCGACTGTGGTTTTTCCGATCCGAGTCATGGGCATCCCCGTCAACCTGCCGTGGTGAACATGAAGGGATAGGTGACGATGACCTGGCCGCCACCTCTCGGAGCCGGAAAGCGGATCCTGCGGATGACGCGCAGCAGGCACTGCTCCACGTTCGCGTTGTGCATGGAGCTGTGGATGACTTGCGCCTCGCTGACCCGACCGTTGCCGGCGATCGTGAAGGTCGTGGTGATCTTGCCGTAGAGGTTGGGGTTCTTTGACAGCTCGCGCTCATAGCAGAACTTGAACTGAGCCCAGTAGCGCTTGATGTACTTGCCCACGACCTCCTGGCTCAGACCGCCCACGATCCGCGTGCGTCCCTTGACCACCTTGACTCTGGATTTGCCCCGGTGGCCGATCTTGACAGACCCATAGCCGGCTCCCGAGCCTCGACCGTATCCAGCGGTCCCCATGCCGCCTAGGCCCAGTCCTCCGCCGCCACCGCCAGGACCGCCGCCCCGGGTGCCCATGCCGCCGAAGCCGCTGGAGTCGCCCATGCCCGTTCGCGCAATGCCGTCGAGCGAAGCGTCCAGGTTGGCCATCGCCGCACCGCCGAAGACCGATGAGGCATTGTCACCCGTGCCGCCTCCCCGCCCCTTGAGCAGGCCCAGAATGCCGGCATTGGTGGCGACCTTCCGGTCCCGCTCTCTCTTGACCTCGCGCGGGATGTCCGCATCCTTGGTCTTGGAGCGAGCCGTAACTTTCTTCCACTTGCCGTCGTCCTCGAACTTGGGCTTCTCCTCCTTCTTCTTCTTGATCTCCTCGAAGGTCTTCTTCTTCTCCACATTGCTGGTGGGGAGGATCATCTTGGCGAAGCGAGCCGGATCCTTCAGGTAGTCTGCGACCTCCATCTCCGCCTTGGGAGTGGCCTCGATCATCAGCCAGGCTCCCACTGCCACGATGAAGAAGGTCGTCCACCACTTGGCCATCTGGCAGTCCCGACCCGCCATGCCGGCGGCCTGAACGCCCCGTGGGCTGGATACGTACTCGATCACGAAGGCGATCTGACCCATCATGACCCGGGCCCGGTCTCCCAGCTGCAGCTGGTAGGAGCGCACCGCTCCGCGCGAGGGCAGCTCGTCGACATCGACGGCTTTCCCATCCCGGCGCACCTCGAGCTCCATGCCGGAGGCCACCTGGATCACGTGCCCGTCCTTGCCACCGGGGCTGGCCAGCGTGAAGAGCTCACCCGGGAAGCGATCCGTGCTCAGCTGGAAGCTGGCCCTAGGATGCTCGCCCACGGTGACCACCGACCCCTCGGGGAAGGTCCGCGAGTCGAGACAGATGCGCCCCCAGAAGACCTTGACCTCGAGGGAGCGATCGCCGGGCCTGGGCTTGTCGTACGGATGGATCGTGCGTGTGAAGAACCTCTCGCCCGAGATCGGCGCGACGGTCTCCACCTGGCGGGGGATCTCTCGCTTGCGCACGACCTGGGTGCCCGTCTCGATCTTCTTCTCTGGTTTCTTCTCGGGCCTGGGCGGGGGCTTTGCGGCCTTCCTGTCCTCCGTCCGAGACGGGGCCGGCTTCGGCGGTCGGGCCGGTTTCTGGACGTCGGGCTTGGTGGGACCCTCCACCATCGGCGCGACTTCCTTGGCAGGCTTGGCCTTGTGGACAGGCTCGGCCTTGGTCTCGACAGCGTCCTCCCCCACCCCGACCACGAAGACCTCCATCTGGCCGATCTTCAGCGTATCTCCACGACGCACCTCTGCCTCGCGGACGACTTCCTCGCCGTTGATCCGGGTGCCCTCCTCGCTCCCCAGGTCGCTGATCAGGGCGATGCCCGGATCGCTTCCCGCGCGCAGGATGGCGTGGACGCCCGAGACCGAGTCGTCCTCCAGTTGGAGGTTGGCAGCTGGACCCGAGCCGATGATGACGCTCTTCTGCTCGAACTCGTGTCGCTTGCCATCGTGCTCAAGAACGACCTTCAGCAGTTCGCCTTTTTTCGCCATGTCAACCCTCGCCTCCCGAGCTGGCCGTCTCCACCGGCCATCGCTAGAGGTTGTCGACCGACTTGGTCATCTCGGGCAGAAAGTTGTCCCGCACCCGGATGAGCAGATCGAATTTGGCCTTGTTCCTGTTCATCAGGAAGGAGCCTTCAGGCCTCGCCGTCCCACCGTTGATGATGACTTCGCCAAAAGGGATGAAGGTCGTTCTCTTGAAAAAGACCTCGACCTCTCCTCCCTCATCCTGCGCCAGGACGGTGGCGGCCAACAGCAGGCCGGCCAAGACCAGGATCAGGCAGAACACCCACTTCCGCTGCGATCTCATGTCAGCCTCCTCGAGTGCCTGCTGCTCGTTAGAGGTTGTCGACCGATTTGATCATCTCGGGCAGGAAGTTGTCCCGCACCCGGATGAGCAGATTGAAGTTGGCCTTTTTCTTGTTCATCAGATACGAGCCTTCCGGCTTGGTCAGCTCGCCGGTGATGGTGACGTCCGAGAAGTCGATGATGGTCGTCTTCTTGTAGACGGTCTCGACGCTTCCGGCCTCCTCGTCCTGCGCCAGGGCCGTGGAAGCCAGCAGCAGGCCGGCCAAGATCGCGACCAGAAAGAACACCCATTTTTTCTCGACTTTCATGTCAACCTCCAAAAACCTCACCCGGCTCCGACATCCCCGAAGTTCCGAGGTTCCCGCGAGCCCGGTTTCGTGCTTGCCCATCAGCCCTTCGGCTCGGCCGCCTCCTTGCCATCGCCTTTGGCTGGCTCGCCGGGCTTCTCGCCGGGCTCCGCGCCCTCAGCGGGCTTCTCGGTCGCCTTCTCGCCGGGCTCCGCGCCCTCAGCGGGCTTCTCGGTCGCCTT
>JAFGRB010000479.1 GCA_016935365.1 Deltaproteobacteria bacterium | reverse complement strand
CCTTGCCGGAAGGCTCGATCCGCGATGCGGGGCGATGCGAGGCTCCCGGTGGCTGGCTGTTCGCCGGCACCCGTCTACCTCCGGGGCTCATGTGCCCTGGGCACCGGCCATGGATACGGTCGGGCTCGCGGTGCGCAGGTCGATCGACGCCGGCCGCCGCAGGCGGTACCTCGCGTAGGCCCAGGGGATCCGGAGCAGGAGGGTCCTGGGGCTGAACTGCATGGAGGCCAGCACCCAGCAGGTGTGGGTGCACCAGCAGCCCGCCTTGAATCCACCTCCGATGGCGTCGATCTCGTCGCGCATGGCCCGCGACTTCAGGGCCGCCGAGAGATCGAAGTCGAAGTCCTGGAGCCTGCCGATCCGCGGCCGCATCTCGCAGGCCCGGAAGGCCCCGTTGTGATCGATCACCGCCGTGGTCGTGCCGGCCGTGCACTTCATGCCCCAGGGATGCGGCTTTTCCACGTTGCGCTCCTGCAGCCCGTAGGCGAAGCCGATCACCCCGACGAAGTACATCTTGGCGAACCAGCGGGCCGCGGCCGGCAGCTCGCCGAAGAGCCTCTCGCCCATGACCTCGTACAGCGGCATGAGGCGCTCGTGCAGCAGCTCGAGGTCGGCCCGGCCCAGGCGCTTGACGCTCGGATCGCGCGGATCGCCGCGTACGGTCTCGTAGAAGTGGGTGGCGACCTTGTCGAAGCGCTTCAGCAGGTACAGGCCCAGGTCGAACATCTCCCCGTACGCGTCCGGCGTGACCACCGTGGCGATGTTGACGTGCAGCTTCGGGTGGCGGCCGAAGCGCTCCTCGATGCGGGCGATGCTCGCCATGACCTTCTGGAAGTTGCCCGGCACGCCGCGCACCCGGTCATGGGTCTCGCCCAGTCCGTCGACCGAGAAGTTGAGCAGGATGTTCAGCTCCGGGCAGCTGTCGAGCAGCCTCGCGATCACCTCCTCGACGCGCCCGCCGAGCAGGCCGTTGGTGGGCAGGTTGATGGACTTGACCGCGTTGTTCCGGTGGAAGGTCTCGATGATCTCGACCAGGTCCTCGCGCAAAAACGGCTCCCCGCCGGAGAGCCAGAGCTTGTCGAAGGCGGGCCCGGTCTCGGAGATGCGGCGAATCTGCTCCAGGCTCAGGTCCTCGCCCTTCGCGTTCTCGCCCACGTAGAAGCAGGTCTTGCAGCGGGCGTTGCAGCGCGAGGTCACGAAGAGGAAGACCGACTCGAGCCGCTCGCGCCTCAGCACCTGCTTCAGAAAGCCCGGCTCGCCCAGGTGGACGTCGTTCTTGCCTCTCCCCAGGCGCTTGCCGAGCTGCTCGCCCAGGACCGATCCGATCGCCTTGATGCGCTCGCGCATCCTTCGTCTCCTCTCGTCCCTCAAGGAATTCCGTCGCTCGACAGCCTCCTGGCCAAGATAAGTCTTTACAGCAATCTGCGTGCCAGGCCGATATGGAGCCAAGCCACCGAGATCCCACGGCCTCACCCCATCGCTGGAGCGCTCGGAGCGTGCGGATCCGAACGGCGTGCGGATCTGCGCTGACATCGAGCCGGCAGGCGGCTATGCTAGCTGGAAAGGAATACAGGAGGTCGGATCATGGAGCTGCGCTTCGTCTACATCGTGTGCGAGAGCGCCGAGCAGGCCCAGCGGATCGGCAAGACGCTGGTCGATTCGCGCCTGGCGGCCTGCGTGAACATCCTCGATCGCATGCGATCGATGTACTGGTGGGATGGCGCGGTCCAGAGCGCGGACGAGACGGTGATGATCGCCAAGACCCGGGCCGCGCTCGTGCCCGCCGTGTGCGCGCGGGTCAAGGAGCTCCACAGCTACGAGGTGCCCTGCGTGGCCTCGCTGCCCCTGCTGGAGGGAAATCCGGACTTCTTCGACTGGATCGTGTCCGAGACCGCCGATCCCACGGTTTGACTTCCGGGCTCCGATCCCGTAGTCTCTTGACCGGTATCCAATTTCTTTCCGGGGACAAGCATGCGAACGCGAAGACCGATCTCCGCTCTCTTCTATGCTCTGGCGATTCTCGTCCTGGGAGCCTGCTCGGGCCCTGCCGATCCGGGCGAGTTCCAGCCACTCGACTTCGAGGAGTTCATCGACGGCAAGGCCGACACGGGCTACCTGAGCAACAAGGCCGCCGAGCTCGAAGCACGGCTGACGAGCCGGATCTACATCGACATGAGCGGCCAGGCTGCCGAGGCCATCCAGGCCGAGGCCGAGCGGCTCCGGACCGCGTCGCGCTGGACGCTCCAGAGCCACACCTCGCCACAGCTCAAGTACGCCCGCAACCCGCTCAAGAGCGAGAAGCTGGACCTCAACCTGGAGCGGGGTGATCCCGAGGTCCTGTCCGTGAGCACCGACGCGAACGGCGTCTGGCTCGACTACGCGACCGCGATCGAGTCGCTGGTCAAGTTCAAGGAGCTGGAGGAGAAGGGCCTGACCCCGGCGGACCTGGTGGGCAAGCAGGTCGAGTTCCTCCTGCCGGCGGTTCCGACCACGGCGTTCTCGAAGGGCGGAATCGCCTGCGCCACCGATCCGGACGGCGACGAGCTGCACGCCGAGGACCTGCGGGATGACAACTACTTCTACTACTTCGATCCCGAAAAGGACGGCTGCCCTCTCCAGAGGGGCACCGACCTGGTCGAGGCCCACTACGAGGTCATCTCGTCCCTGGACGCGCCGAGCGTCTTCCCGGAGTACGACCTGCTGACCGCGGACAAGAAGATCTCGATGGTGGCGCTCTTCGGCCAGATCACCCACGGCGATCTCGAGTCCAACGACCTCGGCTGGATCGCCTACCGCGAGTTCAAACGCGACATGGAGCGCGAGGGCTTCAGCCGGACCCGCGAGTTCGAGAACGGCTTCGGCGAGCAGCTCGAGAAGACCTACGCCGGCGGGCTCGAGGTGACGGTCGACTTCTACAACCCCGAGGCGCTCAAGGACCACCGGCCCCGCGACGAGGTCAACGAGCTGTTCATGCAGGCCATCCACGACCACGAGCTGGTCTACTACAACGGGCACGCCTTCTACGGCTCCCTGACCGTCCTGGACCGCCCCGAGGCCTACCCGACCGACACCTACCAGGTCATCTTCATGGACGCGTGCTGGTCGTACGCCTACTACACGAAGCAGGTCTTCGAGCACAAGACCAGCGAGTCCGATGCGGACGGCATGAAGTACGCCGATGTGGTCAACAACACCGAGCCGGGCATCACCGGCTCGCACGAGACGGCCTGGCTGCTGTACCAGAACCTCTTCAAGGCCTGCTCGGAGTGGATGCAGGGGCGCGCGCCCAGCAAGTACAGCTGGAACAACCTGATCGTCTACATGAACGACTCGGCCGACCGCCGCGCCCGCTGGTACGACCCGGAGGAGTTCCACGCCGAGATCTACGGCGCCAGCGGCGTGACGGCCAACTGCTTCAACCCGACCGGCCGCTCCTACTGCGAGCAGGGCGGCAGCTCGAGCCGCACCCACAGCTATGACGACGCGGTCGAGCTCCCCATCCCGGACGACGACACGGCGGGCTTGAGCCGCAGCCTGCAGGTGCCCGACTCCTTCGCGATCGCTTCCGCGGCCGTCAAGATCGACATCCAGCACACCTACATCGGCGACCTGGTCGTGAAGCTCAGCCACGGCGGCACGGAGCGCATCCTGCACGATCGATCCGGCGGCGGGAGCGACGACCTGCGCACGACGGTCTCTCTCGAGGGCTTCGATGGCATGGACGCCGCGGGCGAGTGGACCCTGAGCGTGGCCGACTGCGCTGGCTACGACACGGGCAAGCTGCTCTCCTGGGGACTGGAGCTGACCGAGGAGGGCGGCGGGCAGGACGTCATCCAGGGCGAGGACACGGGCTCGCACGCCATCCCGGACAACGACGCGAACGGCGTGCAGGGCACGATCTCCATCTCCGACAGCAGCATCGCCGGCGAGGTGGAGGTCCAGGTGCGCATCCAGCACAGCTACGTGGGCGATCTGCGCATCCAGCTCGAGCACGCCGGCGTGGAGGTCGACCTGCGCAAGCAGGAGGGCGGCAGCGCCCAGGACATCGACGAGAGCTACAGCTCGCAGGCCTTCGCGGGCCAGAGTGCGGCCGGCGACTGGGTGCTGACGGTCTCCGATCTGGCCGAGGCCGACACCGGCACGCTGGAGTACTGGGCCCTGACCATCCATCCGCGCTGATCCCGTGGCGAGGCTCGCCATCCTTTTCGGGCTCGGGCTCGCCCTGGCCGCCTGCGGGCCAGGGGAGGACCCGTGCATCGAGACCATGCGTGCGATCTGCACCCGGGCCTGCGGTTGCGTCCCGGAAGGCCATGACTGCTTCATGTTCGGAGACGGCTACTCCTGGACGGCCACCGACGTGAGCATGTGCATGTCGGACACCTGCACGCCGCCGCCGGCCGAGATGGACTACGATGCCTGCCTGTCGGCCCTGGAGCAGGCGAGCTGCGGCGAGCTGGGCCCGTACCCCGGCCTCGAGGTCCCGTCGGCCTGCGATCCGCTGCTGGCCAGCGACTACTGAGCCTTGCATACACTGGCGAATCGTTGTCGTTGCGCGTAGCCGGCCTAAGGGCCTTCCGATCGCGCGCAGCGAAGCGAGCACGAGTGGGGGTGGCCGGCGTCAAACAGCACCGACCTGTTAGCAGATGAATGCAAGGCTCAGTAGGTGAGCAACGCGGGCGCCTCTTCGATCGCGAAGAGCGCGGCTCAGAGGCCCCGGTAGTCTTCCAGCGGGATGTAGAGGAGATCCTGCCCCTCGGTGATCTGCAGCACGTAGTTGGCCTTGACCCCGGTGAAGACCGACTCGCTGCCCTCGGCGTTGGGCCAGCGCACGCGCAGCTCGTCCGCCACGCAGTGGGCTCCGATGCCGATCAAGATCAGCGGATCCTGCTGGCATCCGGTCAGGCCATAGCCGCCCTGGACCTCGCGCATGAAGGTCTCACCGCCCGCCGTGACCGTGATCCGGGCGCCGACCGCCGAGCTGTTGGCCCCCCCGACCGCAGCGCCCCTGCCCCGCAGCGCGATCATGAGCTTGTTGGCGTCCTGGCCGCTGTCGTTGCGCAGCAGGTAGGCGTAGTCGTCGTCGGGCCTCGGCGGATCGTCGTTCGACGCCCAGCGCATCAATGAAGTGCCGATCACCAAGTCGTAGTCGCCGTCCCGGTCGAAGTCGATCAGGCCCAGCCCGTGCGCACGGTGGATGCGCGCCCCCGCGCCCTCGCCCAGCTCGTCGAAGCGCCCGTCGGACTGCTGCTGGTAGAGCAGCGAGTAGGTGCCGGGGTAGTCCGAGGACGCGACCAGCACGTCCAGCCGCCCGTCGTTGTCGAAGTCCGCCAGCAGACCGCCCAGATCGCCCTCGTTCCAGCTCCGGATGTGCTCACGCTCGAGCCCGGTGGCCTCCCGGCCGGGACGCTGCAAGGGCCGATCCGGAAAGCCGTCGTTGACCAGCAGCTCGGTGATGTCCGAGGACTCGCCGATGTGCCAGTGCGCGAGCTCGACCGCCAGCAGGTCCATGTCCCCGTCGTTGTCGATGTCTCCGCAGACCGCGTTGGACGAGTTGCCTCCCAGCCGGTAGGGCTGATCGTCCGAGCCTGGAGACCAGTAGTCGGTCATCCCGCTGCAGTTCATCGACGGGATCCAGGCGTCCTCGCAGTACGGATCGTCGCGGCGGATCGAGCAGTAGCACAGGAAGAACTGGTTGTCGCCGTAGTCCAGCCTGTCGTCCGAGCCGAAGCCCGAGCTCAGGGTCAGGTCCTCGAAGGACTCGCCCCCCAGGTTGCGGTAGAAGGCGTTGAACTGGCGCCCGTAGGAGCAGGCCATCAGGTCGGTCCAGCCGTCGCCGTCCACATCGCAGGCGGTCAACCCCCAGCTCGGCTTGTGGTTGGTGCCCGCGGCCGCGGTCTCTTGGCTGAAGGGCAAGGTGGTCAGACCCACAGCATCGGTCACATCCGTGAAGCGGCCCGTCCCGTCGCCAGCGAAGAGCGAGTCCTGGACCGCCGTGTTCAAGTAGCCGTAGCGCCCGTAGTGGTGCCCTACCCAGAGGTCGAGCCAGCCGTCGTGGTCGTAGTCCAGGAAGGCCGCCGAGACCACCGGGTCCACGTCGCCCGAGCTGAAGCGCTGCTGCGGTCCGGGGAAGAACTCCCCGTTACCCTTGTTGTAGTAGATGCTGCTGTGGTCCAGCAGGCTGAGGCGGTTGTCCAGGTCCTCGGAGACCGCCGAGAAGGCGTCCGCGTCCCCGTCGCCGTCCACGTCCCCGAAGATCACGAAGTTGGTCGCCCGGCCCTTGAATCCGTCCAGGGCCCGGAAGAGCCCGGAGCGCCAGGTCCAGTCCTCGAAGCCCGCCCCTCCCGCGTTCCGAAGCAGGCGGTAGCGGTCGACCGGCCGGGCGCAGGCAGACACCAGCGGGTTGAGCTGGCAGGACCAGTCCGCGCAGTCGGTCAGGCCATCTGCGTCGTTGTCCTGGCCGTCGGCGCATTGCTCGTCGTCGCTCTCGCCCACCTCGTCGCACACGGTCGTCCAGCGATTCCGGGCGCAGGACGGATCGGCGCAGTCCGTCAGGCCGTCGTCGTCGTTGTCGCTCCCGTCACCGCACTCGAGCTCGCTGCTCTCCTGGTCACCGCAGACCGTCACCTCCGGGTCGGCCTGGCAGTCCGGGTCGTCGCAGTCCGTCGCGCCGTCTCCGTCGTTGTCGCTCCCGTCGCCGCACTGCGCGTCGCCGGTCTCGGCGAGCTCGATGCAGTGGGCGGTCCGGCCGCAGCTCGGATCCTCGCAGTCGGTCAAGCCGTCTGCGTCGTTGTCCAGCTCGTCCTCGCAGGCCGCGTCGCTGCTCTCGGCCGGGAACTCTCTCGAGGCCTGGCCGGTGGTCACGACGATATCGGGCCAGTGATCCCCGTCCACGTCGGCGATGGTCACGTTCGAGCCGGTCATCCCGAGCCCCTCGGACCCCAGGCCGAGCTCGGCAGTCACGTCGCTGAAAAGGAGGCTGTACGGCCCCTGGCCCGGGTCGAGGCAGATGGTGGGCGGCCACTCCTGATCGTCAGCGCCCCTGTCGCTGCCCGAGCCGCCGTCGTCGCCGCCGCCGTCCTCGCTCGCAGCGTCCACGCCGGCGTCCGTCCCGCCCGAGCCGCCCCAATCGCAGCCCGCGAAGGCGAAGATCGCAACCGAGATGATTGCAGCCCATCGAATCGTCGCTCTCACAATGCGTCCCTCCTGTCCTTCCCAAGTGCTGAGACTCGCATATTTTGCCTCTCGCAACAACGAGATCCGTCACGATCATGATCCGTTGATCGCGGCGCGCGACTGCGGTACCTTACAATCCGCTCCGACCTGCGAGGGCGCATGCGAGACAAGCGAAACTGGCTGATTTCCGCGTTGCTAGGCTGCCTGTGGCTCCTGCCCTACCCCCTGCGAGCCCAAGCTCCCGAAGTGGGTGGCACCCCCGAAGTGGGTGGCACCTCGGAGGGTGGTACCTCGGAGGGTGCCTCGGAAGTTGCCGGGATCGAAGTCTTTTTGATGACGATGGGGCCCGGCGATCACCTGTATACGCGGGGCGGGCATGCGGCGCTGACGGTGGTCGAGCATTTGCCCGACGGCAGCGCGCGCGACGCGGTCTACAACTACGGCGACACGGACTGGCAAGACCCCGATCTCGTCTGGAACTTCCTGCGCGGCAAGCTGATCTTCTTCGTCAGCAGCTCGGGCGGCGTGCGCGAGACCGTGGGCCTCTACGGCATCCAGCAGAACCGCAGCATCTACCACCAGCGCCTGGCCCTGAGCGATGCCCAGGCCCGCGATCTGGCGAAGAGGCTCGAGCAAGCGGTCCTGCCTGCCAACCGCAGCTACGTCTACCACCACCTGGAGCGCATCTGCACGACCAAGGCCCGCGACCTCATCGACGAGGTCGTCGGCGGAGCCATCCGCGCCCAGCTCTCGCCCCGGCCGTTCGACAGGAGCATTCGCCAGCTCGGCCACGAGGGATTCGAGGGCCACGACCTGGAGGGCGTGGCCGCCGACCTCTTCATCGGCCGCCTCCACGATCGGCCGATCGACCTCCACTACGCGACCTTCCTGCCCGAGGTGCTGCGACAGGCCATGCAGGAGGTCCGCGTGCCCGACCCGGCCGGTACGGGCAAGCGGGTGCCGCTGGCCGGGCCTCCGGAGCTCATCCGCAAGCGATACGGCGCGCCCGCGGTCAGCGGTCTGTTCACGGCGTCATACTGGGTCGGCGGCATCGCGGTGGCCGCGGTCGTCCTGCTCGGGCTGCTGGCCCTGCTGCTCGCACCGGCCAGGGTGCGCCTGGCCGGATTGTGGCTCGTCGCCTGGTCGTTGCCGGCCAGCGTCATCGGCACCCTCATCCTGCTCTTCATGTGGTTCTCGGACGTGCCCGAGTTCGGCTCCAACGAGCTCGTGCTGGTCTACGCACCGCTGGACTGGATCCTGCTCGCGCTCGGGCTGCGGCTGCTCCGCGGCCGCGGCTGGGCCGGCGCCTTCTTCCGGCTCTATGTCTGGCTGCGGGTCCTGGGCGTGCTGGCTCTGCTCTGCGGCCGGGTCTTCGGCCTGGCTTTCCAGGAACCCTTCCTGCTGGCCCTGCCCGGGATCTTCGGCGTGGCGATCCTGCTCGGCACGCTCCGGCGACTCCCCCGGGAGAAGCCCTACGACGGGCGCCTGATCGGACTGGCCTGAGCGCGAGGCGGCCGATCCCGCCTGCTTGCGGCTTCAAATACGCGCAGACAAGCGGTATTCTAGGATCATGGCCCCCCGTGCACACAGCTTCTCGAGATGCGCGGTCCTGCTCGCGTGCCTGAGCTTCGCCGCCTGCTCGGCAGAGACCCTTCCGCCCGACGCGGGCACGGACGAAGGTCCCGACGCCGGGGCGCTGTTCTGCCAGTCGGCCGACGACTGCCCGCAGGACATGGTCTGCGTCCAGGGCGTCTGCTCCGAGGGCTTTCCGTGCGAGTGCAACTACGACTGCAGCCGGGAGCGCGGCGAGGTCTGCAGCAAGATCACCGGAATGTGCGAGCCGGGCGAGCCGCCGGCGAGCTGCCTGGACGACTGCGACTGCTATGCGGGCGAGCACTGCGTGCAGGGCCGCTGCCTGGTATCCGGCCAGGACTGCGCCGAGGACTCCGACTGCGCCGGGGAGGAGATCTGCCAGGCCGGGGCCTGCACCCCGCGCGAGTGCAGCACCCGCGAGGACTGCGCCGGACCCGTCTGCCTGGTCTGCAAGAACGGCATCTGCACCGAGCCGCCGGCCGTCTGCCGGGGGGACCTCGACTGCTGCGTGGGCTTTCACTGCAACTTCGGCACCTGCGAGCCCGACGACACCGGCTGCCGGATCGACGAGGACTGCACCGAGCCCGGCTTCCCGCGCTGCCTCGAAGGCGAGTGCGTCCAGTGCCTGATCGAATCCGACTGCGCGTCGGGCCAGGTCTGCGAGGAAGGCTACTGCGTCGACCAGGGCTGCTCGCCTTACTCCTGCCCTCTGGGCCAGTGGTGCGATCTGCAGGACGGCCAGTGCAAGCCGGGCTGCGACGCGAACGAGGACTGCGAGCCGCCCGAGGTCTGCAACTACGCCACCCACACTTGCGGCACGACCGACTGCTGCGGCGGCTGCCCCGGCGATCAGAGCTGCAACCCGTCCACCTGCGCGTGCGAGGACCGCTGCCACAGCGCCGAGGACTGCCCGGAGGGCTACGAGTGCCGGGCGGACGGCCAGTGCTGGTGCACGCCCGCGGCCTGCCCGGAGGGCGAGTGGTGTGATCCGTCGACCGGCCAGTGCGTGGAGTCGTGCGCGGGCATGTGCGGCCAGAACGCCTACTGCTCGAACAACACCTGCACCTGCCTCGACGGCTGGGGCAACTGCAACGGCGGCTGGGACGACGGCTGCGAGACCGATCTGGCGGGCGACGCGCTCAACTGCGGCGCCTGCGGTCTCGTCTGCAACCTGGCCCACGCGACCGCGCGCTGCCAGGGCCGCGTCTGCCAGGTCGCCGCCTGCGACGAGGGCTGGTGCAACGACGACTACATTCACGACAACGGCTGCGAGCTCGCCCTGGACGCAGATGCGGGCTGCGCGGGCTGCGAGTCGCTCGGCTCGATCCAGGGCGATCTGGGCGCGGACGTCATCTACCACACCGGTCACGGGGATCGCTGGCTGCACCTCTACGTGGACGAGGTCAACTCGGACATCTTCTGCGTCTACCTGAGCGCCTCGATCGTGCTCTTCCCGCCCGACGGCGCGGACTACGACCTGCGCGTCTACTGCGACGACTGCAGCTCGCTGGCCGGCAGCTCCTCGGTCTCCGGCTCGGATCCGGACCTGGTGGAGATCGCCTGGGACGAGGACTGCTTCCTGGGCTTCCCCACCGGCACCCACTCCGGCCGCGACGTCTACATCCACGTCGTCTACTACTCGGCCGGCGACTGCTACGACTGGGAGCTCGAGATCTACGGCAACACCGAGGTGCTCGAGAACACCTGCTCGGCGCTATGAGATCCTGTCACCCGGCCGGGCGTCCGCGTCGGCCGCCAGGACTCGGATGCGCGGGCCGCCCTTGGCGCTCTCCGGCGCGGACGAGGCGCAGACCATGCCCTCGCTCAGGCCGAAGCGCATCTTGCGCGGCTTGAGGTTGGCGACGCAGACGACCTTGCGGCCCAGGAGCTTCTGCGGCTCGGGGTAGGCCTCGCGGATGCCGGCAAAGACCTGGCGCTCGCCCAGGGGCCCGAGGGACAGCTTCAGGCGCAGGAGCTTCGATGCGCCCTCCACCTCGGATACCTCGAGCACCTCGGCCACCCGCATGTCCACCCTGGCGAAGTCCTCGATCGTGCACTCGGGCGCCAGCGGCACCGCGGGCTCGGTCTCGGTCTCGACCGCTGCCCCGGCCTGCTGCTCGAACTCCTCGCGGCTGGCCTCGACCAGGGCGTCGACCTGCCCGCGGTCCAGCCGCTCGGCCAGGCGCTCGAACTCGCCGATCTCGGCCGCCTCCCACTCGCGCTCGATGTCCTGCCAGCTGAGGGGCTCGACCTTCATCATGCGCTCGATCCGCGCCACCATGCCGGGCAGGATCGGCTTGAGGTAGATCGCCAGGATGAGCCCGAATCCGGCTGCGGCCGCGCAGATGGCCCGGGCCCTCTGCTCGTCCTCGCGGGCCACCTTCCAGGGCTCGGCGGTCTGCATGAAGAGGTTGCCCCGCTCGGCGAGCTGGCTGATGCGCAGGACGACCGCGGCCAGGTCCCGCCGCTCGTAGGCGGCGGCGATCTCGCCTGCCGCCGCCCGGGCCTCGGCCACCAGCGCCCGGCCCTGCTCGTCGAGGCCTTCCAGCCGGCCGCCGAGCTGCTTGTGTACGAACTTGAGGTTCCGGCTGTAGAGGTTGGCCAGCTTGTTGACCAGCTCGGCGTTGACCCGGTTGATGAAGTCCTCGAAGACCAGATCGATGTCCTCTGGCCTGTCGGAGAGCTTGGCCGCGTAGTAGTAGCGCAGGCACTGGGGATCCAGGTGCGCGAGGTAGGTGCGGGCGCTGATGAAGGTGCCGCGGCTCTTGGACATCTTCTCGCCCTCCACGCGCAAAAAGCCGTGGACGTGGACGGCCGTGGGCAGGCTCAGCCCGGCTGCGTGCAGCATGGCCGGCCAGAACAGGGTGTGGAAGTAGACGATGTCCTTGCCGATGATGTGGACGATCTCGGTCTGCCCGTCCTTCCAGAGCTCGTCCGCGCTGCAGCCGTGCTGCTGGCACCAGTTGTCGGACGAGGCGATGTAGCCGATGGGCGCGTCGAGCCAGACGTAGAAGTACTTGTTCTCCTCGCCGGGGATGGGAAAGCCGAAGTAGGGCCCGTCCCGGCTGATGTCCCAGTCCCGCAGGCCCTCCTCGATCCAGCGGCCCACGTAGTTGGCCACCTCGGGCTGGAGGTGCCCGCGGGTCCACTCGCGGAGCATGTCCTCGAAGTGGGCCAGCTTGACGAAGATGTGCTCGGTGGTCTTGCGCACCGGTGTCTGGCCGCAGATGGAGCAGCGGGGATCGACCAGCTCGGTCGGCTCGTAGGTGGCGTTGCACTGCTCGCAGGAGTCGCCGTACTGGTCGGCCGCCCCGCAGCGCGGGCAGATGCCGCGCACCAGCCTGTCCGGCAGGAAGATCCGATCGTGCTCGCAGTACGTCTGCTCCACGCTGCGGCGATCGAGATGCCCCCCTTGCTTGAGCCTCTCGTAGAAAAGACCGGCCCAGCGCTCGTTCTCCGGGCTGTGGGTGGAGTAGTAGTTGTCGAACTCGATGCCGAAGTCGGCGAAGTCCCGGACGTGCTCGGCGTGCATGCGCTCGATCAGCGCTTCCGGCTCGATGCCCTCCTTCATGGCCCGGATCATCACCGGCGTGCCGTGGGTGTCGTCGGCGCAGAAGTAGCGGGCGTCGTAGCCGCGCAGCTTGAGGTAGCGCACCCAGATGTCGGTCTGCAGGTACTCGACCAGGTGGCCGATGTGGATGCTGCCGTTGGCGTACGGCAGGGCGCTGGTTACCAGGATTCTCCTCGTCACGTCTCGGCTCCTGTCAGGGTGCGAAAGCCATACCACTCCCGGCGCCCGCGCGCAAGCGGTGGAGCGTGATCAGGGCGATCTCGGGTGGCGAGCCCACCCGCATGGGCGGGCCCCAGGTCCCGATCCCCCGGGACACGAACAGGTGGCTGCGCCCGCAGCGGTACAGGCCGTACTGGCGCGGGTAGAAGATCGAGGAGAGGTACGAGATGGGCCAGATCTGTCCCCGGTGCGTGTGGCCGGACAGCATCAGGTCGATGCCCAGCCCGGCGGCCTCCTCGAAGCCCTTCGGCTGGTGGTAGAGCAGCACGGCCGGCGCGCGCCTCGCCTCCGGGCCGATGACCGCGTCGAAGTCGGGCACCTCGAAGCCCAGCCGCCGGCCGGTGGGATCGTCGATCCCGTAGAGCAGCAGGCCGCCCTCGAGCGTCACCTTCTCGTTGCGCAGGAAACGGATCCCGGCCTGCGTGGCGTGGGCCACGGCCTTGTCCACGTCGGAGAAGTACTCGTGGTTGCCGGTCACCCCGAAGACGCCCAGCCGGCTCGAAAGGCCCGAGAGCGGCTGCTTGACGGCGTTGAAGCGCTCCGCGTCCTGATCGACGAGGTCGCCGGTGAAGACGACCAGGTCCGGCTCCAGGGCGTTGACCCGCTCGACGATGCCCGTCAGGCGATCGGCCGCGATGATGGCGCCCACGTGGACGTCCGTGACCTGGACGATCCGCAGGGCCTCGAGCTCCGGGGGCAGGCCCTCGACGGGGATCGCCACCCGGGTGACCTCCACCTTGCAGCGCGCCTCGCAGATCCCGTAGACGGTCAGGCAGGCCGCCCCGGCTACCGCCAGGATCGCGAGACAGCGCTCGGCGCTCAATCTCAGGACCTTCTCCAGGGGGCGTTCCAGCCCGAAGCGGCGGACCAGGAAGGCCAGCAGATGCGAGAGCAGCGCGAAGAGGAAGAGGTAGAAGAAGGCGCCCAGCCACAGGCAGGCCAGCCAGAAGAAGCAGCAGCTCACCGCGTCGTAGTGGGCGTGCAGCCACAGGCGAGAGAGCGGGTAGGAGCAGGCCATGAAGGCGAGCGGCACGGCCGCGGCCAGCCTCTGCCTGCGGGTGACCAGAGGGATGAGCCTCTTGAGGCGCCGGTAGAGGTAGGTGTGCGTCGAGCCCAGCACCAGCGCGCCGAGCGCGAAGAACACACCGAGCATGAGCCAGCGGGGCATCCCGGCCCTCCATCGGCCCTTCTCTGCGGGCCGACCGAGGACCGCAGTCTAGCCTTCGCCATGCGCCTTGTCTACACGCTGCTGTCTCCGATATGCTGCTGCAGCATGGAGGACGGCGACGACAAGAAGGCGGCCGAGCTGACGCCCGCCGAGAGGAACCGGGCCCTGGCCGCGCTGGAGACGACCGGCCGGGCGCTGGCCTCGGGCGGGGGCTGGCTGGGCCGGCACATCCTGGCCGGGGGCGCCTTTCTCGGCCGCCGGATCGCGGCCGCCTACCGGGCGATCGATCCCGACGTGCACCGGCACCTGGCCCAGCTGCCGCTGCTGTCCTACTCGCTGTTCTGCAAGCGCCACGAGGAGATCGAGCCGGGCGAGCCGGACGGCTTCCCGCCGCTGGTGCTGGTCCACGGCCTGGGCGGCAACCGGGGCACCTTCCTGCTGCTCGGCTGGTACCTGTGGCTGGTGGGCCGCAAGCGGAGCTACCGGATCGCCTTCGAGCCCGGCCAGAGCATCGAGGAGCAGGCCGAGGCGCTGGCGGCCTTCGTGCGAGACGTGCTCGCCGCAACCGGCGAGGCGCAGGTCGAGATGGTCGGCCACAGCCTGGGCGGCCTGGTGGCCCGGCTGGCCGTCCAGGAGCACGGCCTCGCCGAGCGCGTGCGCACGCTGGTCACCATGGGCGCACCCCACCGGGGCACCTACCCCGCCCGCTACGCCAACACCGCCCAGATCCGGGCGCTGCGCCCCGACAGCCCCCTGATCCGCAGGCTGGCCGGGCGCCCCTTCCCGGCCTCGGTCCGCGCGGTCTGCCTCTGGAGCCAGAACGACCTCTTCGTGCTGCCGCCCGAGTCGGCCGTGCTCGAGGGCGCCGAGGCCGTGGACATGACCCCCTTCACCCACTACTCCTACCTGCTCGATCCCGACGGCTGGAACGCCGTGCGCCGGGCCCTCGAGGGCGGCCGGGCCTGAGGCTCAGGGCACGCAGCGCCCGACCTCGCGGCCCACGATCTCCCTGATCTCGCAGCCCGACGCGCCGAAGCGGGCGCAGTCCAGCTCGGCCACCCGGCCCAGGTGGCAGTAGGTGATCACGCCGTCCTCGCAGCCCTCCATCATCGTCTCGCATTCCCTGCGCTCGGGTCTGCAGAAGGCATCCCCCGATTCAACGCGGCAGGTGAACTCCGGATGCAGCACGCTGCAATCGATCGGGCCGAGGTGCCCGGAGGCGCAGGCGACCCAGACCGACCCCTCGCAATGGGAATCCTCCAGCTCGCAGGCTTCCCCCGGCCCCGTGCAGACCGGCTCGCCGCCCTCTTCCGAGCAGGTCGCGCCCCAGGCCGGCAAGCAGTCCTCGGCCTGCAGCACGCCAGACGAGCTGCACTCGTACAGCAAGTCCCCGTCGCAGTATGGCTCCATGGACGGATCGCAGGCCTCCAGCCCGCAGGACGCGCCGGTCTCGCCCTGGAAGCACTGGAGCCCAGTCAGCGCGCAGTCGACCGCCCAGATCTCGCTCCAGCAGATGATCAACCAGCTCCCGTCGCATATCGACGAGCCCTCGTGCCCCTCGCACAGGGCCGCGCGCTGGGCGTCCGGTGTGTAGCAGGCCCGGAGCGCCTCGCATGTCTCGGCCGCATCGACGCAGGCCTCCACCGGTTCCCAGGCCAAGGCAGCCGTGGAGCGGTTCTCGAGTCCCGACATGAGCGACACCCTCTCCACGCAGTGGCCGACCCCCATGCCCATCGGCTCGTAGCCGCACAGATCTTGGATCACACAGCGGCGCAGCACGTCCTCGTCCTGCCCGCTCATACAATCCGAGCTGTCCAGCTTGCAGCGCTCGTCGCAGCTCAGCGTCCCGCCAACGAAGCCGAGCGACTCGCAGCTCGCCTCCCCCAGCTCCTCGCCGTCGCACTCCTCGCCCGACTCGATCTCCCCGTTGCCGCAGGCCGAACTGGAGAAGGTGCAGCCGCCCGCCCACAGGCAGGCGAGTCCGATCCACGCTCCAAGAAAGCACCTCATGACATCCTCCCTCGGGCTCAGTCGAGCTCGATGTCCTTCCAGAAGTACAGCGCCGTCCTGCCCGTCGGCTCCCGCTTGTTGCCGCACAGGTCCGCGATCGCCTTGCCCCTCCCCTCCGACCAGAGCAGCCGCCGCCCCAGCATGGACTGCGGTATGGCCACGTCGTAGTAGGGCCGGAGAAAGGTGAGCTGCTCCTCGGCTCCGCTCTCGAGGCTGTAGACGAAGAGCTGGTGCTGGTCCAGGCCGTCATCGCCGCTGCGGTCGAAGGCCACGATGCCGTCTCCATAGTAGGTGTGGCAGTCTCCCGCCGAGCACCGGGTCACCTCCTCGAAGCGCCCGCTGTCGACATCGTACGCGCCGATCGCAGAGCCCATCCACATCACGGCCCAATGCCCGTCGAAGTGGAACTCGTAGCCGAAGTCCATAGGCGCCGTCATCACGTGTGTCAAATCGTCTATCATCCGCTCCTGCCCGCTAGT
>JAFGRB010000478.1 GCA_016935365.1 Deltaproteobacteria bacterium | reverse complement strand
TGCACAAAGTGTTACGTCCCTCCCCTGGCGGGAGGGACCGGCCGAAGGCCGAGGGAGGGGGGCGCGTAGCTTGGTCAATCATCGTGATTGCATGCCATTTCACGGCCAAATCAAGGGGGCATTTTCTTTTCCTGACTTGCGCGAACCCGCACAGCAAGCGCACTTGCGAACAACGCGGATTTCTCGATGCCCCTCATTTCTTGCCACCGAAGAGGCGCTTGATCAGACCGGGAGATGGCTTCTCGGGGGAGCTCGCGCTTCGTTCTTCTTGCTCCGTCTGCTCCGCTTGCTCCTCTGGCTCCGCTTCCAGAGCCTGGTCGAGCTCTTCTTCTTCTTCTTCGGGCAGAAAGCGCTCGGCCAGGAGCTGCATCTTGCGCTCGTTCATCAGGCCGACCTCTCTCTTGGCCTCTTTCTTGCCCACGAAGGCGATCACGGTCGGGATGCTCTTGACCCCGTACCGGCTGCCCACCTGCGGCGCAGACTGCGTGTCCACCTTGGCGAAGTGGATCTGCTCGCCGTAGCGCGCCGCCATTCTCTCGAAGATCGGCCCCATCAGGAGGCAGGGCTGGCACCAGGGAGCCCAGAAGTCCACGAGCGTCGGCTTGCCCGAGACCAGGAGCGCGTTCAGCTCGGCCTGCGAGCGTACATGGTAGAGATCGCCTGTCTTGGCGACAGCAGGCACGGCCGCGGCGCTCTTGCCTTCAGAGCCCTTGCCGGAGGCGCTGGGCTTGCGCTGGTGCCTTACGGCTTGCCTGCGCTTGCGGTTCCGGGAAGCCGCCTGCCGCTTCTTGGCTTTCCTGGTCTTCTTCGACATGCCCGGGCACTCCTTCCCGACTCCACGCCTGCTAACCGCCGGCCAGCTCCAAGCCCTGCATGATCGCATCCTCCATCGAGCTGTACTCCCAGCGCCCGTAGCGCCCGATCGGGTAGACCCCGCGCTTCTCCAGGTGGCGGCGGATGCGCGCGACGGCCGGGCCGCGGTGGCGGTCGTAGATGGCGTAGGCGTGCTCGAGATCCAGGGGGCACTCGGCCAGCACGTCGGCTCGCGAGCGGATGAGGCCGATGGATTTCATGTCGGCCAGCACCTTGCGGCGCATGGCGGCCGGGTCGGGCCGCTTGCCGCGGTAGGCCCACTCGGTGTAGACCGCGGCCGCGCCGGCCGGCGCCGCGGAGAGGGTGAAGTTCGAGCTGATGCCGAAGCGGTAGATGGCGTAGCGCGGCTCGGGCACGTAGACCCAGTGGAAGCGCTTGCCGGGGTCGCGGATGCCGAGGTTGAGGTTGTAGACCGAGGCGCAGCGGAGCTGTGATGCGGCCTTGCGCACCGGGTCCGGGAGCGGGCGGGTCATGCGCACCAGCTCGGGCAGGGGCGCCGAGCTCACCAGGCGCCCGAAGCGAAGCCGCCCGCCGCCTCGGATCGCGAGCTCTCGCTTGTCGAGATCGATCCGGCGCACCTCGCAGCCGCACTCGAGACGCCTGACCCCCCGGGCCAGGGCCCGTACCAGCGACTCGATGCCGCCCCGGAGCGGGTAGTCGAAGCGGGCGTTGTAGCCCCCGCGCTCGGGCCGGTCGGCGAGCGCGCCGAGCACGATCTCGCGCAGATCGGGCCTGGGCACGAAGCGGCCGAGCCAGTCGGTGGTCAGGCTCTCCGGCGGCACGGTCCAGAGCTTGCGGTTGTAGGGGAACATGAAGTGGCGGGCCACCCCGCGGCCGAAGCGATCGAGCACCCAGCGGTCGAAGCGCCGGGGCTCCGCGCGCCGCTTCTCGCTCTCGCGCTCGGCCTCGAACGCGCCCAGCAGGCACTCGGCGGCCACCTCGGGCGGCAGGCCGTGGAAGTGCGACTGGAAGGGGTAGCGGGTGTAGACGCCGTGGGAGTAGACCCAGGTGTCGCGCTCGAGCTTCGCGAGCTCGCCGGCCAGCAGGCGCCGGACCAGCCGGCGGGTCCGCGCGTGGCGCAGGTGCAGCAGGTGGCCGGTGCGGTCGAAGGTGAAGCCGCCGGCCTGCTCGCTGCGGCACAGCCCGCCGGGCCGCGCCTCGCGCTCGAGCACGATCGCGTCGCCGCGCCAGGCGCGGGCTGCGGCCAGGCAGCTCAGGCCTGCGCCGATGAACACGGTTTCATAAAAGTCCAAAAGGCGGTTCCCGGTTCCTGGTTCCCAGTTCCTGGTTTAAGGCGCGGATCGAGCGCGGCGCCCCCCTTCGCAAGGCTTCGGGGGGCCAGGGGGTAGCCGGCGTCGAGCAGCCGCGCGGACGCCGATAGCGCGGCGCGCAGCCGGACGGGGGACCCCGATCGCGCGGAGGGCGGTTTATAGCCCGAGCACGAGCGGGGGTGGCCGGCGTTAAGCAGCCGCGCGGACGCCGATAGCGCAGACGCCGATAGCGCGGACGCCGATAGCGCGGACGCCGATAGCGCGGACGCCGATAGCGCGGACGCCCACTCGAAGAACGTCACTCCGCCCCCCCCGGCTCACCCAGCTTGTCCCGGATATAACGGATCAGCGCCTCCTGCTGGGCCGCGTCGATGCCGCTGAATGCGACCCCGACCTCGTAGCGCGCGCCCGGCACCACGCCCTTGCAGCGCAGCACCTCGGCCAGCACGACCAGCGGCTGGTGGGCGGCCTGGCCGAAGTGCTTGAGAAAGCCCCGGGTGAAGCGCTGCCAGCCGGTGAAGCGCATCTCGATCTTGAGCAGCGTCCCCTCGGAGAAGAAGCGATCCGTCTCGAGCTGCAGCCCGCCGCCCGAGATGTCCAGGATGCGCGCCGGCAGGCTGCCCTGGCGCTCGGGAAAGGTGTACTCCTTGATCCGCACCTCGTCGTCGCGCTCCAGCCGGTCGAACTGCCGGCGCTCCTGTGGGCGATCGTCCTCGACCATTTCCTCTCCGCGGAGATTCCGCCACCATCCAGTCTCTAGCACCCCGCGGCCGATCGGATCAAGCCACTCCGCGGATGGAATCACGGCGGCTTCCGTGCTATGGGTGTCCCGTACTCGATTCCGCCACTTCCACGGAGGAGCTCCCCATGCGCATCGCAGCCCTGCTCGTGGCCGCGGCGCTGCTCGCCTGCGCCTGCCCGTCTGAAAAGGACAAGAAGATGGACGCGAAAGAGAACACGCTGACGAAGAAAGAACAGCCCGACGAGGCGCCGATCGCCGATCGCGCCGAGCCCGCAGCGGCGGCACTCCCGAAAGCAGATGCCCCCGAGGGCGATCTCGCCGCGGCCGCCGCCGGCAACAACGCCTTCGCCGTCGACCTGCACCGGCAGCTTCTGAAGAAAAAGAAAGGCAACCTCTTCTTCTCGCCCTACAGCCTGTCGACCGCCCTGGCCATGACCTACGCCGGCGCCCGGAGCGAGACCGCCACCCAGATGGCCAAGGTCATGCACTTCACCCTCGAGACAGACCGGCTCCACCCGGCCATGGGAGGCCTGAGCTCCGAGATCGCAGCCCGGGTCGAGAAGGCGGGCAACCAGCTCCAGATCGCCAACCGGCTCTGGGGCCAGGCAGGCTACGCCTTCCTGCCGGCCTTCCTCGAGCTGACCCGCGCGCTCTACGCGGCCGAGCTCGAGACGGTCAACTTCGCAGACTCCGAGAAAGCGCGCCAGACCATCAACCGCTGGGTGGCCGGCAAGACGGCCGACAAGATCAAGGAACTGATCGCCAAGAAGGCGCTCGACGCGGAGACGCGCCTGGTGCTGACCAACGCGATCTACTTCAAGGGCAGCTGGGCCCGCAAGTTCAAAAAGGAGAGCACCCGTCCCCGGCCCTTTTTCCTGAGCGCCTCGGACGAGGTCGAGGTGCCCATGATGGTCCAGACGGAGAGGTTCCCATACGCCCGGCAAGGCGAGCTGGCCCTGCTCGAGCTGCCCTACGCCGGAGACGAGCTGGCCATGGTCGTGCTGCTGCCGCAGGCGAAAGACGGCCTGGCCGAGCTGGAGCGCAACTTGAGCGCCGACAGACTGGCCGCCTGGATGAAGTCGATGCGCGCGCAGAAAGTCGAGGTCTTCCTGCCCCGCTTCGAGCTCTCGAGCGGCTTCTCGCTGAAGAAGCAGCTGCCGGCCATGGGCATGCAGCTCGCCTTCTCCGCGGGAGCCGACTTCAGCGGCATGGTGAACGACGCGCTCTTCATCTCCGACGTGATCCACCAGGCCTTCGTGGAAGTGAACGAGGAGGGCACCGAGGCGGCGGCCGCCACCGCGGTGATCATGCCGCGCGGAGGCAAGTCGCTGGAGAAGCACCCGGTCTTCCGGGCCGATCACCCCTTCCTCTTCCTGATCCGCGACCGCAAGAGCGGCCAGATCCTCTTCATGGGACGGGTCGCGAACCCGCTGGGCGACTGAGGTTCGAATCCAGAGATCACGAGGCGACAGCATGCCCACTCGCGCACTCGCTCCATCGGTGCTCCTCATTCTGCTCGCGTCCGGCTTGCCGGCCGGCTGCGCTGGACAGCAAAGCCAGCCGCCGGGCGAGAGGCCGTCCATCCGAGCAGCGCCGAGCGCCGACAAGGCGCCGGATCTCCTGCTGCCCGTCCAGCTGCCCCGCGTCGACGGCCGGACCGCAGCCATCGAGGCCGGTCCGGCCGTCTGGGTCTCGATGGATCGCCTGGGCGCGTCGTGCGCGGCGCCGCCGGCGACGAGCCCCCGAGGCGAGCCGCCCGCGCCCCGCGAGGACCTGCACCGCCTGAGCGCCGGGCTGACGCAGATCGACGCCTTCGAGCTGCCCGAGCTGGGCGCCTACCTGGAGAGCTGCCGCCGCTGGCTCGAGGCCCGCGAGGGCTCCGAGGCCCGCCTGAACCTCTACCTCGACCAGCGCGTGCCTTTCGCGACGCTGGCGCAGGTGGTCTACACGGCCGCCCGGCGAGGCTTTCGCGCCTGCCGGCTCGCGGTGCGATCCGAGGCCTCGGCCGTCCGGGCCGTGGCGATCGACATGCCCCGGGCCGGCGGCCCGGCCGCCCTCCTACCCCTGCCGCGAGAGGCCTGGCGGTCTCTGCGCGCCGACCTGACCCTCGCCTGGTTCGACGACGGCCTGCAGGCCACCGCGGACGCACGGCCGAGCGCGAGCGCTGGCCAGCCCTCTCTCGGCGTGATCTCGCCCGGGCTCGAGCTGCCCACCCACGTCGTGGTCACGCCGGCCGGCGGGCAGTGCCCGCTCGCGCCCAGGAGCCGAAGCGGGGAGCTCGACTGGACCCGGCTGGCCCCGTTCGTCGAGAGGCTCTGCGCCATCAACGCCGGGCCGTACGGCACGCTGCTCATGCCGGCCGGCCATACCCCCGCCTCGGAGCTGGCCGCCGTCCTGGCGGCCGCGACCCCGGCCGAGCGCTGCAGGGGTCCGGTCGGCCTGGCCGTCGCGGTCGACATGCCGAGCGGAGTCCGGGTCGAGCTCGGGCCGGCCCGCTGCCAGGGAAAGATCGACCTGGACGAGCTGCAGGCCCGGATGCAGGCGGCGTCGAGGAGAGCCGCCGAGCCGCCGCCCGAAGGCGAGAGCGCCCTGGGGGCGCTCGGCCCGTCGCTCTCCGGCATGGGCGGCATCGGGAGCGCCGGTGGGCTCGGCCTGCGGGACGGCGCGAAAGGCGGCCTGCCGACCCGCATCGAGGCCAAGGGCAGGGCCGGATCCCTGAGCCGCGAGGCGATCCTCAAGACCATCAAGGCCCACCTCGAGGCGATCCGCGCCTGCTATGAGAAAGGCCTCACGAGAGACGCCGAGCTGGAGGGCAAGGTCCTGACGAAGATCCTGGTGCAGCCCGACGGCAGGGTGTCGAGCTGCCGCGTCGAGCAGTCCACGCTCGGGGACGAGGAGGTCGGGGCCTGCATCGTCAAGGAGATCGAGACCTGGCGCTTCCCCGCGGCCGCGCGCCCGAGCGTGATCCACTACCCCTTCGTCTTCAAGCACGCCGGCTAGACCCAAAACAAGTGCGCTGCACTTGTTTTGGGTCTTAGTCACTCTCAGGGGGCTTTCGCAAAGCCCCCTCGCTGCTGGAATAC
>JAFGRB010000477.1 GCA_016935365.1 Deltaproteobacteria bacterium | reverse complement strand
TTCACGCCTGAAAACACACTCGGGAATCACCCTCTAAAAATAGAATCTGGTTTGACCTACTTAGGGGTCAGTGCGGAACTGCTGGGCGGCGTCGAGCCCCCTTGAAAACCTCGGCCTAAGGCCCTATTCTGTCTTCACTGGCCCTCTTCGGGCCGGCTTGCAGGTGGCGAGCGAATGGACGACGAAGATCGCTTCCCGTGGACCGAGCAGACCGTCACCACCGAGACCGACGTCCACCCGGACGACTCCGTGGCGGAGCGGCCGCCGGCCCTGCTCGAGCAGATCGAGGGCCCGGGCTCCCCCTGCCGCATCAAGCTCGACAGGGGCATGATGGTCTTCGGTCGCTCGGCCAACTCCACGGTCCAGCTGCCCTCCTCCGAGGTCTCCCGCACCCACCTGCTGATCAAGCGAGACGGGGCCGAGTTCGTCTGCCAGGATCTCAACAGCTACAACGGCACCTTCCTCAACGGGGTCAAGGTCCACTCGGCCGTGCTCCGGCCGGGCGACACGATCCAGATCGGCAACATCGTCTTCGTCTTCCGGGACCGGATCTGAGGTCGGCATGCGGGTAGCCGGGCGAGATCGCGCGCGAGCGAGGCGGACGGGGCCGGTCCTGGCCGCTGCGGGGCTGCTTCTCGGAGCCGCGCTGTGTGCGCGCGCGGGCGGCGGGCCGGTCCTGGCGGTCTTCGATCTCGAGTGCCAGGGCGTCGCGCTCTCGCCCGAGGACAGAGCGGGCCTGAACGACTACCTCCACTCCAGGCTGGCCGGCACGGGCGCCTTCCAGCTGCTGCCCCGCGCGTCCATCCAGCAGCGCCTGCAAGACCTGAGGACCCAGTCCCACCGCGACTGCGTGGACAGCGCCTGCCAGATCGAGCTCGGCCGGGAGCTGGCGGCCTCGAAGTCGCTCGACGTGCGCCTGATCCGGATCGACGAGCGCTGCCACCTGACGGCGACGCTCTTCGACCTGGAGAAGGCGGCCAGCGAGTCGGCGGTCACGGTGCCCTGCGGCTGCGAGCCCCGCGCGCTGCCGGCCTGCATCGACGCGGCGGTCGGCAAGCTCACGGGGCCGGGCGAGGCCGGCCCGCAGGCGCCGCCCGGCATGGTGCTCGTGCCGGCCGGGCCCTTCTGGCTGGGCTGCGACGAGCCGTCCGACTCCGAGTGCCGCAAGGACGAGCGGCCGGGCCGCCGCATCCAGCTCGACGCCTTCTTCATCGACCGCCACGAGGTGACCGTGGAGGACTACCGCGCCTGCGTGCGCGCCGGCGCCTGCCGGCCGCCCCGCAAGTCGGCCACCTTCAAGTACCGCTACACCTGGGATCGGGCGGACCGGTCCGCGCACCCGGTCAACAACATCTCCTGGTACAAGGCGAACGCCTACTGCGGCTGGGCCGGCAAGCGCCTGCCCACCGAGGCCGAGTGGGAGAAGGCGGCCCGGGGCGAGAAGCCGCGCCTCTACCCCTGGGGCGATGCGCGGGCCGACTGCCGGCACACCATCATGGACGACGGCGGCGACGGCTGCGGCCGGGACGCGCCGGCGCCGGTCTGCTCGCTGGCCGCCGGCCACAGCCCGTACGGGCTGTGCGACATGGCGGGCAACGTCGCCGAGTGGGTGGCGGACCGCTACGCTTCCGACGCCTACCGGCGGGCGCCCGAGCGCAACCCGGCAGGTCCGTCGAGCGGGCGCAAGCGCGTGCTGCGCGGCGGCTCGTACGACGACGCGCGCCGGCGCATGCTGCGCTGCAGCGCCAGGCGGGCCGCGGATCCGGACGACGTCAGCTCGACCTACGGCTTCCGCTGCGCCCGATCCGCGCCGAGCGCGGATCCTCCCTCCGAGACGGATCGCTGAGGAGGCCTCGTGCTGCACTCCTCCACGATCGAGCTGAGCGGCTCGGCTCTTCGCAACAACCTGCGCTTCCTGCGCAAGCTGCTCGGGCCCGAGGTGGCCATCTCCTCGGTGGTCAAGGGCAACGCGTACGGCCACAGCATCGAGCACTTCGTCCCCCTGGCCGAGGACTGCGGGATCGGCCACTTCTCGGTCTTCAGCGCCGACGAGGCCCTGCGGGTCCTCGAGAGCCGCACGCGGCCGGACACGCGCATCTGCATCATGGGCTACATCGACGATGCGGAGCTCGAGTGGGCCGTGGGCAACGGCATCGAGTTCTGGGTCTTCGACTGCATGCGCCTGTCCGCCGCCGAGCGCGCCTCGGAGCGGATCGGCAAGCCGGCTCGCGTTCACCTCGAGCTCGAGACCGGGATGAACCGGCTCGGGCTCCAGGGAGCGCAGCTCGACAGGGCCATCGAGACGCTCGCGACCTCGCCCGGCGCCTTCGAGCTCTGCGGGGTGTGCACCCACTTCGCGGGCGCCGAGAGCGTCCAGAACCACCTGCGCATCCGGAACCAGATCGAGGCCTTCTGGGAGGGCCACGAGCGGATCTCGCGCAGGCTCGGGGCGGCCGTCCGGCACACGGCCTGCTCGGCGGCCGCGCTGCGCTACGCCGAGACCCGCATGGACATGGTGCGGATCGGCATCGCCCAGTACGGCTTCTGGCCGAGCCGGGAGACCCGCATGCACTTCCAGCTGGAGCGGGATCCCGATCAGAGCGGCGCGATACGCGACCCGCTCCGGCGGGTGATGCGCTGGAAGAGCCTGGTGATGAACGTCAAGACCGTGGGCCCGGGCCAGTTCGTGGGCTACGGCACGACCTACCTCACCACGCGGACCGAGAAAGTCGCCGCCGTGCCGGTGGGCTATCACCACGGCTTCGCGCGGAACCTGAGCAACCTGGGCCACGTGCTGGTGCACGGCCGGCGCGCGCAGGTCGTGGGCCTGGTCAACATGAACATGTTCCTGGTGGACGTGACGGACATCCCCTCGGTCGACCGCGGAGACGAGGTCGTCATCATCGGCAAGCAGAATCGATCCCAGATCACGGTCAGCTCTTTCAGCGACCTGACCCGCAACCTCAACTACGAGGTGCTGGTCAGCCTGCCGGAGAGCATTCCGCGCGTGGTGGTGGCGTGAGCACGGGATGAAGCCGCATACACATCTTCACCGTTGCCGTTCTCCGCTGCGGAGCATCGGGATAAGTATTTCCGCTGCGGAGCAGCGGGGGGGTCGGGTAGAAACACGGCGCGCGCACTTTAGGGTCCGGTGGCTATTCCCTGGATTTCCCCAGCGGCCTCAGTCCG
>JAFGRB010000476.1 GCA_016935365.1 Deltaproteobacteria bacterium | reverse complement strand
TACAAAGTGTTACGTCCCTCCCCTGGCGGGAGGGACCGGCCGAAGGCCGAGGGAGGGGGGCGCGTAGCTTGGTCAATCATCGTGACTTGCGCAAACCCGCACAGCAAGCGCACTTGCGAACAACGCGGATCGCTCGACTGCTCGATGTCCCAGAAATTGGCAGATCTCCCGGAGCAGCGGGTGATATCTCTTGATTTCTCCCGATTCAACGTGTAATATTTGCAAAATGGAGGCCAGGTGCTGAGCAAGGACAAGATCCTGGAGGCCATCAGCGACTGGAGCTACTGGGGCAAGCAGCTGCCCGCCAGCATCCCCCGCCAGGGCTACTCGGAAGAGATCGCCCGCAAGGCGGCCAGCGGAGAGATCCTGGTCATCAAGGGTGTGCGCCGGGCGGGCAAGTCCACCTTGTTGCTAAACGAGATCAAGCGCTTGCACGCCAGTGGGCGAGCTGCCAGAGACATCCTGCTGGTCAACCTGGAGGATCCCCGCTTCGTCGAGCACCTGGAGCCGGCCCTGCTCGAGCGCATCAAGAGCAGCTACCTGGAGTACATGAACCCGGGCCCCGAACCGGTCATCATGCTCGACGAGGTGCAGGTCGTCCCCGCCTGGGAGAAATGGGTCCTCAAGGAGCACAGCCTGGGCCGATCGCAGCTCTTCGTCACCGGCTCGAGCTCCTCCTTGCTGGATCCGGACATCGGTACTGCGCTCAGCGGCCGCTACCTCGACCTGACCGTCTTCCCCCTGAGCTTCTCGGAGTACCTCCGCTTCCACGATCTGCCGATCGACGATCCGGTCCAGCGGGTGCATCGCCGCACCGAGGTGGATCGGCTCTACCGGCAGTACGCCGAGCAGGGAGGTTTTCCCAAGCTGGTCGAGATCCCGGACGCCGAGACGCGGCGCGACACCCTCAAGGTCTACTACGACTCCATTCTGCTGCGCGACATCGTGGCCCGGCACGCGATCCACAACCCTCGCGCCCTGGAGGAGCTGGCCGTCTTCCTGCTGACCAACACCGCCGCCGTCAACTCCACCAACCGGCTCAAGAACACCCTGGACATGTCCTTCGACAGCGTGCGCGACTACACGCACTACCTGGAGCAGGCCTGCCTGGTCTTCCAGCTCGCCCGCTTCGACTGGTCGGTGAAGAAGCAGCTCGCCAATCCCAGGAAGTTCTACTCCATCGACACCGGGCTCTCGAACCGGGTCTCCTTCCAGGTCGGCACCCGCATGGCGCAGAACCTGGAGAACATCGTATTCCTCGAGCTGCTGCGCCGGAAGCACGAGATCTACTACCACAAGACCGGCCAGGGCCTGGAGGTGGACTTCGTCATCAAGCAAGGCGCCCGGATCGTCGAGCTGATCCAGGTCTGCCTGGATGCGCACGACGACAGGACGCGCAGACGGGAGATGCGCGCCCTGGTCAGGGCGGAGCAAGAGCTCGGCCGCGGCGAGCCGGTCCGCAAGACGCTCCTGACGCTCGAGTCCTCCGAGCCCCGACCGACCGACGACCCCGACATCCGGGTGCTGGACGCCATCGACTGGCTGCTCTTCCCATGACCCGCCGTCTCTACCGACTCAGAATCGATTGAACATCCCAGATTCGAACCCAGTTGCGGTACGAAGATACGATGTACTTCCCGTCGGGTGACGCAGCAACACACATCTTTGAGTCTGGATCCGGATCGTCCAGATCCACGATCCGCTTGCCGTCCTGTGCACGGACCAGCCTGAGGCCCTTCTGTCTGCCGCCCACCGCTATCCATTCTCCGTCAGGAGAGAAAGCCACGTTGTCAACCGACCACTCATCCAGCGTCCACAGATGTTCGAACGCCGGGTAGGACCACAGGCGGCTCTCTCCGACACCTTCCCCGACCAGCATGAAGACACTGCCATCCGCAGAAAAGGAGATGTCGTTCGCCTCGCAGTGTACCGAGCGGGCAACATAGGATACTTCCCGGAGCTGGTCTTCCTCAAGCTCGTAGCGCAAGAACACCTCGCCATTCTCCCGCAGGCCGGCAGCCAGCAGAAGACCATCCAGTGCGAACTGCACCAGGTCCACAGCCTCCCCAAGCCTGTCTACTCTCTTCAACGAGTCGAGCTGCCGGATCTCCAGGCAATCCGAGTTGGCGACAGCCGCATAAGTCGAGTCGGCGGAGATCGAAAAGTGTCGGAGATCCCCTGCGGATACGAGAGAGACCTCCAAGATGGCTTCGGAGTCGATACCGAGCACGCGGAGGCATCGTTGATCGTACTCCTGGTCGTAGACGAGAATCCTTCTCCCATCCGGAGAGAATGCGACCCCTTCCGTCATCTCCCTCGGACCGCTGTCGTATATCTGCCGCCAATCGCGAACGGTCCATATCCTCGATCTTCCAGCGCCGACCATGAGCAAGGCACCATCGGGCGAGAACTCGATCGTCTGCACATCGCCATCCATCTCAAATGCTCTGATGTAGTCCGACGTGAAGAGATCGCAGCCACAGGCGCCGAACAATACCAGCCACGGGAGCAGAGAGCGGATTCTCACTCAGAACCTCACACCGATATCGACACCCAGGTCGGAGCCGCCGACCACCGGGGCGACCAAGAGCGGCGGGCTCGATGCGGCCCCATCGCTGTCGGTCTCGTACAGCCAGAACACGATCCCGGTCGCGAGCAGAGCCAGCCCACTTCCGAAGCCCGCCCACATGGCCCCCGACCAGGCGCGGCTGTCGGCGTTGCGCCCTTCCCAGCCCGCCTCTCTGGCCATCCAGAGCGACAGGCCGCCAAAGCCCGCCATACCGAGACCCGTCCAGAACGACGCGTGCCCCCACAAGTACAGGGTCGACTTTTCGACCATCTCGATGTGCAGCTCGCCGTCGGCATGGACGTCGACCTCGCTCTCCCAGGTCCTCCAACCTCGCGATCGGACGTGAACGCGATGCTTGCCCGACGGCACGATCACGCAAGCGGGAGACCCCCCGACGGACCGGCCATCGATCATGACCCGAGCGCCGGCGGGCTGCGTGACCACCACCAGGGTATGCCTGTCCGCCGGCACATCGCCTCGGGGCTCCGGCGTGCGCGTTTCCACCGGAACCTGGCCGGCCTCGCCCGCCATCGAGGCCGCCTGGCCCCAGCCGATCTCGAAGTAGAGCGACATGAGGGCTCCGTAGAGATCAATGGGCAGCACCCCGAGTTCGGTCTGGACCGGCAGGATGAACCTCACGCCGCTTCCATAGAAGGTCCTGCCCTCCGAGTAGTACGTATATCGCAGGCTGGGTGAGAGCATGAACCCCCCACCGCCCATACCACACTGCCCGTCACAGCTGTCTCTGGTGGAGAATGCGCCCAGGAAGCCTCCCCCGAGCCCGAGCCCGAGACGCAGCCGATGTCGCGTACCCAGGCTGAGCTGGGCCCCGGCCTGGGTGCCTGCATAGAAGCCGTAGCCGAAGGTGCCACCCAAGTGGACTCCGCCTCCGAACTCCAGGGGTGTCCAGTAGAAGTACTCGCTGTTGAAAGTCCAGAACCTCAGGATCGGAGCCAGCCCGACCACGGGCGGAGGTGTCGCCACACCCAGAAAGACGCCGAGTAAGCCCCACTCGATGGCAAAGTACTCGAAAAAGGGAAGACCCGCCTTCCTGGAGAAGGCCGATCCCGAGTCCGGCTCGATCCCTGCCAGGCTTCCATCGAGAGACGCCAGGACCAGCACCCTGGTCAGCTCGTTGTTGGAATGCGAGACATCCAGAGCAGAGAACACGGTCCTGATGCTGGCCCCGTAGTTGAACACGCCCTCCGTCTGATAGGTGTACCGCAAGGCGACACCCAGCTGGAGACCCAGGTCGCTGTCATCGCTGTTTCCGCGATAGTCCTTGACCTCACCTCCCAGGACGCCAAAGCCCGACGTGATCCCCAGCAAGAGCTGATGCTGCCCGGACGCGCCCAGGTAGAAGGGCAAGCCGGCTTGCGTCCCCGCGAAGGCGAAGTACTGCGCACCGCTTGAGAGAGGCGAGTCGGTGCCGAGCTCGGCGATCTGGAGCGCAGCGCCGAGCTCGAACGGAGTCCAGTAGAAGCTCTCCCATTTCAGGGTCAGGACCCTGATGATGAGCCCCGGCGACAGCGGCATCTCGGTCTTCGTGTTGAACAGACCTGTCAGTGGAAGCTCGATACCCAGCCACTCCGTCTCCGGCTTCCTCCAGATCGGAAAGGACTCGATCTCCTGTGCTCCCTCCGCCATCGGAGCCAGCCATACCAGAAGCCCGAAAAGAACGTGGAGCAATGATCGGCCTCCACCCTGTCGTCATCGTTCGTACCTGATAAAATGGTATTCGTGACCGATCCGGGAGTCAATCGAGCGGGGAGTTGTCATTCGGCCGGCATTTCGGACCCTGCGTCCGCTATCGGCAGCTGACGGCCCGCTCCACGGTGGCGTAGAGGCAGCTCTGATCGAGGGGCATGCCGAAGCGGCCGTCCTCGGGCACCGGGAAGCAGGCGTGATCCTCCACGCTCCAGGCCGTGTAGAACATCACGAAGCGATCCTGACGCTGCTCTTCCCATGACCCGCCGCCTCGTCGCCTACCTCACGTACTCGTGAGCGCCGATGTCCGGCAGCTCGCTGCCGTCGCCGTCTCCGTCCAGCGGCCGCGGGACGCCCGCGATGTCCTCGGCCGGCGCCCACTCCGGGCTCGCCGCGTCGATGGGCGTGCTGCCCGGCGCCAGGCGGAGGTCGCCCTGGTCGAGATCCAAAAACGGGCTGGAGGCCGGGCTCTGGTTGGTGACGTTCACGAAGGGCGCCGGCCCGCGCACCGGCGTGTCGACGTTCCAGTAGAGGTTGTTGGCGACCACCAGGTGGGGGTGCTCCCCGGCGCTCGCGTTGTTGTTCCAGATGGCGTTCCGCCCGTCCCCCGACACGAAGGTGTTGTGGAGCACGAAGATGCCCGAGCCGTCCACGTCGCCCGGATCGAGCGTCAGGCAGCTCCAGGTGTAGATGCCCTCGTACGTGGTCTGCACGAACTCGTTGTTGCGGATGGTCACGTCGATCTGCGTGCCGGCCGGCCGGGCCAGATCGCAGTAGTTGTAGGCGCTGCCGGCCGGGTTGTTGATCCCCAGATCGACGGCGTCGTAGACATGGCTGAACCCGTCGGACGGCTCGAAGCGGTTGCGCTCGATCGCGACGTGGACGTCGTAGCCCTCGCTGTAGCCGGCCACCAGGCTGAGGCGGATGCCGCGATCGGTGCGCCAGACGGAGTCGCGGACGGCCAGGTCGACCTGTCCCCCGTAGACGCCGAACCAGCCGGCGTAGACGGTGCTGCCGCCCCCGGCCTCGGTGAAGTCGATGTGATCGAGCACCAGGGCGAAGGCGTCGCCGTCGAGGTCGATGCTGCCCGGGTTGCAGTCCGTCTGGAGAATGTGGCAGGAGGAGATGGCGGCCAGGTAGCCGGCCTCCAGGTGGAAATTGGCCACCACGGTCGGCGCCGGATCCGGATCTCCCAGCCCGTAGGCCGAGATCTTGCCGAGGACTTGGGTGCCCACGCCCGAGCCGTAGATGGAGACGTGCGGCCGCAGCACGAGATCCTCGGTGTAGGTCCCGGGCGCCACGCAGATCGTGCTGTAGCTCGGGGCCTGATCGATCGCCTCGCTGATCGTCGAGTAGGCGTCCGGCACCAGGAGATCGCAGTCCAGGCAATCGAAGTCCTCGAAGCCGTCGCAGCCCGCCGGGCAGCAGCCGTCCCCGCCCATGCAGGGCTGCGCGTCGCAGTCGCCGCAGGTCTGGCCGTCCGCGCAGAAGCCGTCGTCGCAGTCTGTGTACTCGCCCCAGTCCAGGCAGCCGTGGGCATCGGTCCCGC
>JAFGRB010000475.1 GCA_016935365.1 Deltaproteobacteria bacterium | reverse complement strand
GACCGGGCGCGCGCCTGCGCAAGCGGCCGGGAGCGCGCAGGCGACCGGGCACGCGCCTGCGATCGGGCCCGGGTCTGCGACCGGGCGTTCGCCTGCGCAAGCGGCCGGGAGCGCGCAGGCGTCGGGGCACGCGCCTGCGATCGGGCCAGGGTCTGCGACCGGGCGTTCGCCTGCGCAAGCGGCCGGTGAGCCGGGGCGTGCGACTTCGACCGGGCCAGGGCCTGCGCCGGATGCCGGGGCCGATGTGGCCATCGTGCCGCTCGTCCCCCGCGGCGGGGATCGACCGCCCCCGCCCATCGAGCCGGTGCCGGCGCCGCCGGACGCGACCTGGCAGCAGGCGTCGCCCGAGCAGGGCCGGGACAGGCTGACCGGGCTGCGTATCGAGGAGCCGCCCGAGGCGCCCCCGGCGTCCGGGGCCCCGGCCCGGCAGCTGGACAGTCCGGACAGTCCGGACAGACCGGAAAGACCGGAAAGACCGAAGGCGCCGGACGCGGTCCTGGCCGCCGAGCAGGGCCGGAGCCCGCAGGCGAAGCCGGCAGCCGAGGTCGAGGCGCAGGCCGGCGACGAGGCCTCGCCCGACTTCTTCGCCGACGCGCAGGCGGGTGTCGTGATCCTGCGGGCCCTCAAGGCCCACCCGGGCGCCATGCTGGGCTTCGGCTGGAACCTGGGCAAGCTGCTCGGCTGGCCGGGGCTCTTCGTCGACCTGGACCTGGATCTCTTCGTGGGCTCCAAGCCGCTCGGCGGCGACTTCGTGATCTTCGACCTCTGCTTCGGCTTCACGGGCCGCTTCTCGCTCGGCCCGGTGGCGCTGGGCGCGAATCTCGGCTTCGGCATGCGCCACATGGTGATCACGGCCGAGGCGCCCGGCTCGTCGGAGGATGAGCCCGAGCCTGGCTTCGGCATGGCGGCCGGGCTGTTCGTGGAGTGGAAAGCGCTGGACTTCCTGTCCATCGTTGCCGAGGCGGACGGGCGCTATGCGGCCTCTCCGAGCACCGGCAAGTTCGAGTTCTCGGGCGTGTTCTCGGGCGGGGTCCGTTTCGTGTTCTGACTCGCCGGCGGCCCGCGCGCCGGCGGCAACGCGGGGGAAGGGGAGCGATCGGAGATGAAGAGCGATGTGCGGGTCGACGATACCTTGCACCGGACGCTGACCGTCGAGCTGGAGTGGCGCACCGTGGCCGACGAGCTTGCCGCAGCCTACCGAGAGCTGGCGGGCAAGGTGAACCTGAAGGGCTTTCGAAAGGGCAAGATCCCCCGCGGTGTGCTCAGGCAGCGCTTCGGCGCACAGGTTCGCAAGGACGTGTCGGAGCGCCTGGTCCAGGACAGCTACGAGGCCGCCCTGATCCAGCATCGCCTCAGGCCGGTGGCCCGGCCCGAGCTGGAGATCGGCGCGATCGAGCAGGGCCAGCCCTTCGTCTACACGGCCCGGCTGGAGGTGCGGCCCGAGATCGAGCTCAAGAAGATCCGCGGCTTCGCGCTCGAGCGGGGCGAGGCTGCGGTCGACGAGGGCATGATCGCGGCCGAGCTCGATCGGATGCGGGAGGCCCGCTCCTTGCTCGTGCCGGTCGAGCGGGAGGAGGCCCGGCGTGGCGACACGGCCATCATCGACTACCGGACCAGCCGGGACGGGGAGCCGATCGAGGGCGGCGCGCACAGCGACTACGAGCTGGACCTGGGCGCGGGCAAGGTCGTGCCGGGCTTCGAGGACGAGGTGCTGGGCATGCGCGTCGGCGAGAAGCGCAGCTTCGAGCTGCGGATGCCCGAGCAGGGCGTCTCGCCCGCGCTGGCGGGCGTCCAGCTCGGCTTCGAGGTGGAGCTCAAGGCTCTGAAGCAGCGTGAGATTCCGGAGCTGAACGACGAGTTCGCACGCGAGCTTTCCGAAGAAGGCGCAGAAGACCTCGACTCCTTGCGCGCGCTGGTGCAACGGCGCCTCGCCGCCCGGATCGAGCAGGAGCTGGATCGCAAGCTGGAGCGGGATCTCGTAGACCAGCTCGCCGAGGCCAACCCCTTCCCCGTCCCGCCGGCCCTGGTGAAGCGGCAGCAGGCGCGGGTGATCCAGGAGATCGAGCAGCTCCTGCGCATGCAGGGTCTGGACGTGGACCGCAGCCACTTCGGGCGGGCGCGCGTGCAGAAGAGCGCGGCCGAGCGCGCCGAGCACGAGGTCCGGATCTCGCTGCTGCTCGAGGCCGTGGCCGAGCAGGAGAAGATCGAGGTCCGCGAGGAGGACGTCTCCGCCCACCTGGAGAGGCTGGCCGCGAGCAGCGGCCAGAACCCGGCCCGCATCAAGGCCCTGTACGCCGAGCCGGAGCGCGAACGCGCGCTCAAGGCCGAGATCATGCAGCAGAAGGTGCTTGATTATCTCAAGAAATCGTCTAACATAAGCCAGCCGGGGGATGCGGGTTCCAGCCCGGCGACAGGAGAGGGCGCATGACCCTGGTACCCATCGTCGTGGAGCAGTCGCACCGGGGGGAACGGGCGTACGACATCTACTCGCGCCTGCTCAAGGATCGGATCATCTTCATCGGCACCGGCATCGACGACGACGTGGCCAACCTCGTCATCGCCCAGATGCTCTTTCTGGAGAGCGAGGACCCCGAGAAGGACATCAACCTCTACATCAACTCGCCGGGCGGGGTGGTCTCCTCGGGGCTGGCCATCTACGACACCATGCAGTACGTCAAGTGCGACGTCTCGACGATCTGCATGGGGCAGGCATCCAGCATGGGGGCCGTGCTGCTCGCGGCGGGGGCTGCCGGAAAGCGCTTCAGCTTGCCGCACGCCCGGATCATGATCCATCAACCCATGGGCGGCTTCCACGGGCAGGCCACGGACATCGAGATCCAGTCCCGGGAGATCCTCCGGCTCAAGAAGACGCTAAACGAGATCCTGGCCAAGCACACCGGCATGGACATCGACAAGGTCACCCGGGACACGGACCGGGACTTCTTCATGAGCGCCCCGGAGGCGGTCGAGTACGGTCTGGTGGACGAGGTGGTCACCCGCAAGCCCCCCAGCACCGCGAGCGACAAGAAGTAGCGGGCTTGCAAGAGGTCGGTATTGAGCGACCGGCACAAGAATGCGGACTTCCTGGCGTGCTCTTTCTGCGGCAAGGGCCAGCGCGAGGTCAAGAAGCTGATCGCCGGACCCACGGTGTACATCTGCGACGAGTGCATCGCGCTGTGCAACGAGATCATCGAGCAGGACCTCGAGCGCGACGAGGGCGCGGCGTGCATGGACGTGCCCAAGCCTTCGGCCATCAAGGAAGAGCTCGACCAGTACGTCATCGGCCAGCAGCGGGCCAAGAAGGTCTTGAGCGTGGCCGTGCACAACCATTACCAGCGCGTGGCCACCAAGGGCTGCGTGGATGACGTCGAGCTGCAGAAGTCAAACATCCTGCTGATCGGGCCGACGGGCACGGGCAAGACGCTGCTGGCCCGCACCCTGGCGCGCTTCATGCGGGTGCCCTTCACGATCGTCGACGCCACCACCTTCACCGAGGCCGGGTACGTGGGCGAGGACGTGGAGAACATCATCGTCAGCTTGCTGCACGCGGCCGATCACGACGTGGAGGCGGCCAGCCACGGCATCGTCTACATCGACGAGATCGACAAGATCGCCCGCAAGAGCGAGAACCCCTCCATCACCCGGGACGTCTCGGGCGAAGGGGTCCAGCAGGCCCTGCTCAAGATCATCGAGGGCACGGTGGCCAATGTCCCGCCCAAGGGAGGCCGCAAGCATCCCCAGCAGGAGTTTCTGCCCGTCGACACGACCAACATCCTGTTCATCTGCGGGGGCGCCTTCGATGGCCTGAGCCAGATCATCGAGCGCCGGCTCGGAGAGCAGAGCATCGGCTTCACGGGCGAGAGTCGGCACAAGCAGACCCGCACGCTGGGCGAGCTGCTCGCCGTGACCGCCCCGGAGGATCTGCTCAAGTACGGCCTCATCCCCGAGCTCATCGGCCGGCTGCCGGTCGTGAGCACGCTGCACGAGCTCGACCAGGATGCGCTGGTGGACATCCTGATCCGGCCCAAGGACGCGCTCATCAAGCAGTACATGCGGCTGTTCGAGATGGACGATGTGAGCCTGCGGTTCACCGAGGGGGCGCTGCGGGCCATCGCCCGGCAGGCCCTGGAGCGCAAGACGGGCGCGCGCGGCCTGCGCTCCATCCTCGAGAATGCCATGCTGGAGCTCATGTACGAGATCCCTTCCCGGCGCAACATCCGGGAGGTCGTCGTGAACGAGGACGTGATCGAGCGCCGCGAGAAGCCCATGCTGCTGTTCGAGGAGCATGCCGAGAGCGCCTGACCGCGGAGACAGGACGCACGAGGTGGAACATGCTGTTTCGTCAAGACGATGACGCCAGGAACGCACCGCCGCCCATCCCGACCACCCGCGTCATTCCACTGCTGCCGCTCAGGGACATCATCGTCTTCCCGCACATGGTGGTGCCGCTGTTCGTCGGCCGGGAGAAGTCCATCAAGGCGCTGGAGGAGTCCATGCGCCACGAGAAGGAGATCCTGCTCGCGGCCCAGCTCAAGGCCAAGACCAACGATCCCCAGCCCGAGGAGATCTTCAAGATCGGCTCTCTGTCCGCCATCATCCAGCTGCTGCGCTTGCCGGACGGGACGGTCAAGGTCCTGGTGGAGGGCAGGCGCCGCGCCCGGATCCGCAAGTTCGTGGAGACGGAGCCGTTCTTCCGGGTCGAGATCGAGGAGCTGCGCGAGCGGGTCGACAACTCGCGCGAGATCGAGGCCCTGATGCGCTCGATCCACGCGGCCTTCGAGACCTACGTCAAGCTCAACAAGAAGATCCCGCCCGAGATGATCATGTCCACGGCCAACATCGACGACCCGATCCGCCTGGGCGACACGGTCGCGGCCCACCTCAACCTCAAGCTCTCGGACAAGCAGGTCGTCCTCGAGACGGAGAGCGCGCTCGACCGGCTCAAGAAGCTCTATGAGCTGATGGAAGCCGAGATCGAGATCCTGCAGATCGAGAAGAAGATCCGCACGCGGGTCAAGAAGCAGATGGAGCGCACCCAGAAGGAGTACTACCTCAACGAGCAGATGAGCGCCATCCAGAAGGAGCTCGGGGAGAAGGACGAGTACAAGGCCGAGCTGCAGGAGCTGGAGGAGAGGCTCAAGAAGAAGAAGATGTCCAAGGAGGCGCTCGAGAAGTCGCAGAAGGAGCTCCGCAAGCTGCGCCTCATGTCTCCGATGAGCGCCGAGGCGACCGTGGTCCGCAACTACATCGACTGGATGATCTCGCTGCCCTGGTTCGAGGACACCAAGGACAAGCTGGACATCGAGGAGGCCGAGCGGATCCTGGACGAGGATCACTACGGGCTCAAGAAGGCCAAGGAGCGCATCCTCGAGTACCTGTCGGTCCAGGCGCTGGTCAAGAAGATCAAGGGGCCCATTTTGTGTTTCGTCGGCCCGCCGGGCGTGGGCAAGACCTCGCTGGGCCGATCCATCGCCCGGGCCACGGCGCGGAAGTTCGTGCGCTTGAGCCTGGGCGGCGTGCGGGACGAGGCCGAGATCCGCGGCCACCGGCGGACCTACATCGGGGCCTTGCCCGGCAAGATCATCCAGCACATGAAGAAGGCCGGATCGGGCAACCCGGTCTTCTTGCTGGACGAGGTGGACAAGATGTCGACCGACTTCCGGGGCGACCCCTCGGCGGCCCTGCTCGAGGTGCTCGACCCGGAGCAGAACAATGCCTTCAACGATCACTACCTGGACGTGGACTACGACCTGAGCCGGATCCTCTTCATCACCACGGCCAACACCCTGCCGGGCATTCCCTTGCCCTTGCAGGACCGCATGGAGATCATCCGGCTGCCGGGCTACACCGACTACGAGAAGATGAACATCGCCCGGCAGTTCCTGGTGCCCAAGCAGCTGCGCGAAAACGGCCTCGAAGAGGTGGACGTCAAGTTCGCAGACAAGGCCCTGCGCTTCATCATCGACCGCTACACGCGCGAGGCGGGCGTGCGCAACCTGGAGCGCGAGATCGCCTCCATCTTCCGCAAGGTGGCCAAGAAAGTCATCAAGGACGGCAAGGAGATCCGCGTGCGCATCGGGCCCAAGACCGTCCAGAAGCACCTCGGGCCGCCCCGCTTCCGCATCGGACAGATCGAGGAGGAGGACCGGATCGGCCTGACCACGGGCCTGGCCTGGACCGAGTTCGGCGGCGAGCTGCTGCAGACCGAGGTGACCGTCATGCCCGGCAAGGGCAAGCTGATCATCACCGGCAAGCTCGGCGACGTGATGCAGGAGTCGGCCCAGGCGGCGGTCTCCTACGTGCGCGCCCGGGCGCGGCGCTTCGGGATCGAGCCCGACTTCTACGAGAACAGCGACATCCACATCCATGTGCCGGAAGGCGCCACGCCCAAGGACGGGCCGTCGGCCGGCATCACCATGGCCACCTCGCTGGTCTCGGCCCTCTCGGGCATCCCGGTCCGCCGCGACGTGGCCATGACCGGCGAGATCACCCTGCGCGGCCGCGTGCTGCCCATCGGCGGCCTGAAGGAGAAGATCCTGGCCGCCCACCGGGGCAAGGTGACCCGGATCATCATGCCCGAGGAGAACGAGAAGGACCTGCGCGACATCCCCAAGAGCGTGGCCAAGAGCATGGAGTTCATGCTCGTCTCGTCGGTCGACGAGGTGCTGCTCAAGGCACTCCGGCTGGAGGACCCGGATGCCTTCCTGGCCGGGGAGCCCGAGGATGACGAGGCCCGCCTCCCGCCGGCCGCGCCGGCCGAGCAGGCGCCGTGCGAGGCGGGGCCGGCGCGCTGATCAGCCCATTGCGCTCGGTCCGCATGCATACCATATTGCTTGACAAGATCGGACCCTTCCTGGTAGGAGATCCCGTCTGTTCGTTCTTTGTCAGCCGTCTCGACGTGGTGCGGGCGGGTAGCTCAGCTGGGAGAGCATCGGCCTTACAAGCCGGAGGTCGCAGGTTCGAGCCCTGTCCCGCCCATGGTGTCGCGGGGTTGTAGTTAAGCTGGTTATAACGCCGGCCTGTCACGCCGGAGGCCGCGGGTTCGAGTCCCGTCAACCCCGTCAGTGGAATGACCGAAGAGCCGCTCGCACATGCCGGGCGGCTCTTCGGCTTTGAAGTCGGGGGCGCCCGGGATGCGCCTGGAAGTCGGAATCGGCGAGCACGGCTACGTCTCGCGAGACGGCGGGCGGAGCTGGGAACACGGCGAGCGCGATCTGGCCGCGGCGCAGCGCGGCTTCGAGAGCCCGCTGCTGCCCGCAGCGGGCGAGCGCGCCCGCTGGGCATGGTTGGAGATGCGCGCGGGCCTGGGCGTCGCCGTGCGCAACGAGCGGATCCGGAAGGAGCTCGAGAACCGCCGGAGGATCGAATCCCTGGCCCACGTCTTTCTGAGCTCGGATTCCGGCGCGACGTGGCGCGAGTGCGATCTGGCCGCCGGCCTCGGCCCGGAGGCGCTGGAACGCATCGGCTGCTCCTGGCCGGCCGAGGCCTTCTCGGACGTCTTCGTGCTGCCGGGCGCGCGCATCGCGCTCTTCTGGGAGGATCCCTGGCTCTACGACTGGCCGGACATGCACGTGATCCACTCCGGAGACGGCGGCGCGCACTGGGGCTACGCCTGCCTCGGCGATCCCTGTCCGGTCGTGGCCGCGGACCCCGACGGCCGATTGCTGGCCATCAACCACCAGCGCACGCTCGTGAGCCTCGATGGCGGCGCGAGCTGGAACGAGCGAGTGCACAAGGTCAAGTGGCCGGTCGGATGCCCGCACGAGAAGGTGCCCATCCCCCGCCACGTGTGCTTTGTCGCGCCCGGCGAGGCCTATGCCCTGGTCGTGCACTGGCACGCGAATGACGTCCCGCGCAGCGCGCCCGACGTGGGCCTGGTCAGGACGATCGACGACGCGCGGACCTGGAAGCACGTGCACGTCTTCGAGAACCTGGACACGCCGAGCGTGAACTCGTACGGGGTGCTCGCGCTGAAGGTCTCGGCCTAGCTTCAGCCTGGCACCCGTGAACGAAAGCCCTTGCGGGGCTTTGCCGTGCTCCTCACGCCCAATACCCAGGTCTTCGCCCTGGGCTGTATACACATCTTTTCCGTCGCAAGGTTTTCCGCTGCTTCGCAGCGAAAATCCGGATCTGAGCTTTCTAAGCTCATTTGAAAGGGCACAGCCATTTCTACGTTTTCGCCACTCAGCGGATGAGCAGGGCGCCGGGCTGGTTGAAGGCGCCGCTCTCGTTCCAGTGGGAGTGCACGCCGGCGTTCCAGTAGCTGCCGTCGGACGACTCGAAGGAGGTGAAGATCCGGCCCAGATCCTGGAAGCCGAGCTGGCTCGCCGTCGAGTAGCAGTGGCGTCCCGCCTCGTTGTCGCCGCCGTCCAGCAGGTGCAGGCCGAACTCGTCGAAGGGATCGCCGGCGTAGGGGTCCCGCCGATGGGCCGTGGTGCAGGCGGTGCCGTTCGGTGTCAGCACATGGCCCGCCGAGTCGTAGATGTTGAAGGCCGAGCCGGTCTCGCTGCACCAGCCCGACGGATCGAAGTAGTTGCAGCCCTGGGGCATGCTGGCCGTGAGGTAGTCGTCGGTCGTGCCGCCCACGTAGGCCAGGATCTCGTGCATCGAGTCGTTCCACAGCGGCGCGGCATAGACCGAGAAGTTGCGCGCCGTCGAGTTGATGGCCGGCTCGAAGACCGACCCGTCCGCCCAGCCGTAGTAGGTGGCCCCCGGCCGCGGGTAGCTGCCCGGGTACCAGCTGTCCGGCCGCCCGTCGAAGCCGTACGTGGCCACCAGGGTCCAGCCGCCGCCGTCCGTGTTCATGTCGCACCAGACCCGCATGGCCAGCGTGGAGCCGGCCGGGCAGATCCAGTAGATCCCGTCCTCGCTGGCCTGGCCCGAGTCCAGCAGGTCCTTGCAGCTCGTGTCGTGGCACGGCCCGGCCTGCTCGGGGTTGTACTGCACCGGGCAGCTGTCCACATCGCCGCAGACCCCGTCGCCGTCGATGTCTGCGAAGACGTCCCCCGGGCAGGGCACCCTCTCGCAGACGAACGGGCGGTCGCGATCGCAGCGCCGGTCGTTCCATCTGCCGTTGTCGTAGACCTCGGCGCAGTTCTCGGCCGTGCCGCCGTTCGGCTCGTCGTTGCTCGGGTCCCAGTTCTCGTAGCCGGGCTGGGAGCCGTCCTCCCAGACCCAGGTGCCCTCGGTGCCCCTGTCGTTGTAGCCGATCCAGAAGTTGCCCGTGTCCAGCAGGTCCATGAGGCCTCGCACCAGGCTGTTCTCGCCGGCGCTGTCGATCGTCACCAGCTGGGCGTGATAGGCCAGGCAGGCGTCGCGGGCTTCTTCCCAGGTCGAGTCGTTGTCGCAGATGGAGTAGACGTGCCCGAGGACCTCGACCGTCAAGCAGGGGCAGAAGGCGAGCCCGTCGATCATCCCGTCGCAGTCGTCGTCCTTGCCGTTGCAGTTCTCGGTCGCGCCCGGGTGGCGGTTGGGATCGAGCGGGCCGCAGTCGCATTCGTCCCCGTAGCCGTCGCCGTCCGGGTCGTTGCCCGCGCAGGCCGACTCGCAGACGTAGGCGAGGGAGCTGCCGCAGCCGATGTCGTTCCACTCGCCGCCGTGGCCGGCCCACCAGTGGCCGCAGTGCTCGCTCCACAGGGAGTTGTCCGGCTGGCCGCCGGCCCAGTGCGTGTAGATCGTCGACCAGCCGCTCGTCCAGAGCCAGACGCCCTCGTCGTCGCGGTCGTTATACCCGTGCCATGCACTGACGTCGCCGAACGCGGACTCGATGAAGGACCAGAGCGCCGCGTTCTCCTCGGCGCTGTCGACCGTGGCCAGGTCGTAGCCGCGGGAGCGGCAGGCGGCGCGCGCGTCCGTCCACTCCGCCCCGCCTGGGCAGAGCATGTAGCTGTGACCGTGCCAGTGCGCGACCGTGCAGGGGCAGCCGTCCTCGTCCACCTCCGCGTCGCAGTCGTCGTCGATCGCGTTGCAGATCTCGGTCGCGCCCGGGTATACGGCCGCGTTGCGGGGCGCGCAGTCGTCGCAGTCGGCGGTTCCGTCCGCGTCGCTGTCCGTGTCCGGCACGCCGCAGCCGCACACGCCCTCTGCGATCTTGCCCGGATCGGCAGGGCAGCCGTCCGTGCAGTCGGGCGTGCCATCGCTGTCGGTGTCGGTGTCCGGAATGCCGCAGCCGCACACCCCCTCTGCTATCTTGAGCGCATCGAACGGGCAGCCGTCGATGCAGTCGGGCGTGCCGTCCGAGTCCGAGTCGGTCTCCGGATGGCCGCAGCCGCAGTCTCCCGGCTCGGTCTTGTCCGGGTCTTCCGGGCACAGGTCGTCGCAGTCCATGACGCCGTCCGAGTCCGTGTCGAGGTCCGGGACGCCGCAGCCGCAGATCCCGGGCTCGGTCTTGAGCGGGTCGTCCCGGCAGCCGTCGATGCAGTCTGGCGTGCCGTCCGAGTCGCTGTCGGTGGGGTCGTCCGGGACGCCGCAGCCGCAGATCCCGGGCTCGGTCTTGAGCGGGTCCAGGTAGCAGAGATCGGTGCAGTCCGGCTCGCCGTCCCCGTCCGTGTCGTCGGTCGACTCGGGCTGGCCGCAGCCGCACAGGCCCGGCTCGACCTTGTTGGGATCGTCCGGGCAGAGGTCGTCGCAGTCCGGGGTGCCGTCGGAGTCGGAGTCGGTGTCCGCCGTGCCGCAGCCGCACAGGCCCGGCTCGGTCTTGAGCGGATCCTCCGGACAGCCGTCGTTGCAGTCCATGACGCCGTCCGAGTCCGTGTCGACGTCCGGCACCCCGCAGCCGCAGACGCCCGGGTCGGTCTTGAGCGGATCGTCCGGGCACAGGTCCTCACAGCCGGGGATCGGATCGAAGACGCACTGCCGGTCGACGCAGGAGTCGTTCGTGCAGTCGTCGCGGTCGTCGCAGTCGCTGTTCTCGGTGCAGCCCGCGAGGACGCTCAGGCGCATCACGGCCATCTCGGATTGCATCGCGCGGGCCGTGACCACCAGCCCGACCAGGATCAGGCCGGGCGGGCCGGCCGTCAGGCTGCACTCGGCCTGATCCGCGCCGGAAAGGACGGGCGGATCGCCCGGGGGCGCGGCGAGCAGCTGCCAGGCAAAGCTCAGCGCATCGCCGTCCGGATCGTAGCTCGCGCTGCCGTCCAGGCTCGCGGTCTGCCCGCTCGAGACCTCCCGGTCCGGACCCACCACGGCCACCGGAGCCCGGTCCGGCCCGGCCACGTCCAGACTGCAGCCCAGAAAGGCCGCGACCAGCGCGCATGCTGCCACATGCCGCATCTCGAGACCCCTTTCAGCTGAGCGGACAGCAATGCGCCCGCTGCCGCGATCATTCTAGCGCGATGCGGCTGGGGGTGCAAAGCGAGTGGCTACTTGTAGAGATTCTCGCTGCTCAGCGGATGAGCAAGGCGCCGGGCTGGAACAACTCTCCGCTCTCGCTCCAATGGGATAGTATTCCGGTGTCCCAGTATGTTCCACCAGATCCCTCGAAAGTTGTAAAGATACGGCCGAGGTTCTGGAAGCCTATCTGGCTTGCTGTCTGGTGGCAATTGTAGCCTGTATTCGTGTCTAGACCATCCAGCAGATGCAGTCCGAACTCGTCGTAGGGATCCATGAAAAACGCTCCCTGCCTGTGGGCCGTGGTGCAAGCGTAGCCGTTTGTGGTCAACACGGCACCCGAAGAGTCCTCGACATTAAACGGCCCGAAGGTGTTCTCCAGGCACCAGTCCGTCGGCTCGAAGTAGTTGCAGGTCATCGGAATGACGGCCGTGACGTAGTCGTCGGTCGAGCCGCCCACGTAGGCCATGACCTCTCCGCCTGAGGCGTCCCACAGATCCGCACCGTAGACCGAGAAGTTCCGCGCCGTGGAGTTTGCGTCCGGGTCGAAGACCGCCCCGTCCGCCCAGCCGTAGTACGTGGCGCCCGGCCGCGGGTAGTCGCCCGGGTACCAGTCTCTCGGCCGGCCGTCGAAGCCGTAGGTGGCCACCAGGGTCCAGCCCCCGCCGTCCGTTGTCATGTCGCACCAGACCCGCATGGGCAGCGCGGGATCCGGGGAGATCCAGTAGATCCCGTCGCCTGTCGACTGGCCCGAGTCGAGCAGATCCTTGCAGCTCGTGTCGTGGCACGGCCCGGCCTGGTCGGGATTGTAGTGCACCGGGCAGCTGTCCACGTCGGCGCAGAAGCCGTCTCCGTCGAGATCCATGTGGGGATCGTTGGCGCAGATCACCAGCTCGCACACGAAGGCCCGGTCGTCGGTGCAGCGCAGGTCGTTCCAGCGGCCGTCTCCCCGGACCTCGGCGCAGTTCTCGTTCTCGTGACCGTTGGGCTCGCCAGGGCTCCACGGATGGTAGCTCGAGGTCGATCCATCTTCCTCCCAGACCCAGGTGCCCTCGGCGTCCCTGTCGTTGTAGCCGATCCAGAAGTCGCCCAGACCGAGCCCATCCATGGCATCGCGCAGCATGGTGTTCTCGGTGCTGTCGTCGACCGTGGCCAGGTGCGCGCCGCCGTAGGACTGGCAGGCGGCCAGGGCCTCGTCCCAGGTCGAGGCGCTGTCGCAGAAGTAGTAGACGTGCCCGTTGCTCTCGGCCGCCTCGCAGGGGCAGCCGGCGACCCCGTCGATCACCCCGTCGCAATCGTCGTCCTTGCCGTTGCAGATCTCGGTCGCACCCGGATACATGTGAGGATCGATCGGCCCGCAGTCGCAGACGTCCCCGTAGCCGTCGCCGTCCGAGTCCGCCTCGCCGCAGCCCGACTCGCAGATGTAGGCTTTTGTTTCGTTGCAGGGCCTGTCGTTCCACTCGCCGTCGTGTCCGCTCGACCAGCCTCCGCAGTCCTCGCCGCCCATGCCCCAGTTGTCCGGCTGGCCGCTGATCCAGTGCTCGTAGATCACCGACCAGCCGCTCGCCCATCTCCAGCGGCCCTCGCTGCGGCGGTCGTTGAAGCCGTGCCAGGCGTCGATGTCCCCGATCGTCTCCACGATGATCGCCCAGATCGCCTCGTTCTCCTCGTCACAGTCGATCGTGGCCAGCTCGTAGCCATAGGTCTGGCAGGCGGCCTGCGCGTCCGACCAGTCGAGAGCGCTCGAGCAGATCAGGTAGCTGTGCCCGTGCCAGTACACGACCGTGCACGGGCAGCCGGCCTCGTCCGCCTGCCCGTCACAGTTGTCGTCGATCCCGTTGCAGGTCTCGCTCGCGCCCGGGTTGACGGCCGGGTTGTACGGCGCGCAGTCGTTGCAGTCGGGCGTGCCGTCGGAGTCGCTGTCCGTGTCCGGCACGCCGCAGCCGCAGACGCCTGCGGCTATCTTGTCCGGGTCGTTCGGGCAGCCGTCGATGCAGTCGGGCGTGCCGTCTCCGTCCGTGTCGGTCTCGGGAT
>JAFGRB010000003.1 GCA_016935365.1 Deltaproteobacteria bacterium | reverse complement strand
GGCGGCTGTACCCCCCGCGGATGGATGGCTTGCGCCCTCCATCTGACCGTATGGAGCGCCCCGCTCCATACGGTCTACAAACTGACGGCGCCATTGTTGTATACCTTGGCGAAGAATGATGGACTCGGTAAAAAGTCCATCGGTGAAGCCGGCCTGCGCGTTCTTTCCGGCTTCCAGTGCCTCGAGGATCTCGACCTCGGCCACCTGCAGGTGCCGCTGCTCGACCCGGGCCTGGCACAGCTATCCAGCTTGACAGGGCTGCAGCGCCTGTGCCTTGGGGGAAACGACATCTCGAGCCGAGGGCTGCGACATCTGCGCGGCCTCGAGCGTCTGAGGCTTCTCGACCTTCGCTACAACAAGCAGATCTCAGATAGGGCGCTCGTCGATCTTCGCCAGGACCTTCCCGACTGCGCGGGTATCTACCAGCGGGACTACCCGCACCGCTGAGCTCGGTCCATACCGAGGCGCGGGTCGATTCAGTCGGTCTTCTCGAACAGGCTCTTGTCCGCCCCGCACAGCGGGCAGACCCAGTCGTCCGGAAGATCCTCGAACGCGGTGCCGGCCGAGACGCCGTTGTCGGGATCGCCCTTGGCGGGGTCGTAGACGTAACCGCAGACGCTGCAGGTGTACTTGCTCATGGATTCCTCCTTGCCCGTCAGACGAGCCAGGCGTCCCGCTCGCCGTTGGACGAGGCGAGCAGATCCCCGATCGAGGTCTCGGCCAGGGTGCCGAGCATGCTCTGCTCGGCCTGTTTGAAGCGCGCGCGCAGCAGACAGCCTGGCCGGGCCTTGCACTTGCGCACGTCGGCCAGACAGTCGAACAGCGGCTCGTCCGCCTCGACCGCCCGGATCACGTCGGCCACCGAGATCTCGTCCGGCCCGCGCGCCAGCGTGAAGCCCCCCCGCTTGCCCCGGGTGGAGTTGACCAGACCCCTGCGGGCCAGCTTCTGGAAGACCTTGGCCAGGTAGCTGGTCGATACGTTTTGCGCCCCCGCCATCTCCGAGACCAGCAGCTGCCGGGGCCGGGAGACGGCCAGCTGGTAGAGGCCGTGGAGGGCGAGTTCGGTGGACTTGGATAGCTTCATCGCAGTCTCCCGAAGATGCACCTAGAAGAGTCCCGAAGTCGGAAGATACGGCAATCGCAGCGCGTCTGTCAATGGCCTGGAAGGCTCGAGAAGAAATGCTGTCACGGCGGGTGGATGGCGGCTCAGATGCGCAGCCCCAAATGGACGTTGACGGTCAGATCGTAGCCCCAGTTGCCGGTGATGGCATGCGCGCCGAAGTCGGCGCCCACACCGAAGGCGAACCAGTCTCCCAGGAAGGGGATCTCGATCCCCCCGCCAGCGCGGGCCTGGAAGCCGAAAGCCGGAGGCGAGATGTCCTCGCCCGGGGCGACGTCGAAGCCGCGGGCCTCGGCGTACAGCAGCATCACGCCCAGCGAGCCGCGCACGTAGATGTCGACCAGGGGCAGGGAGTCGAAGCGGTAGCCCGCCCCCAGACCGCCGTGCAGATAATCCGCGCCGTCGAAGAAGTGCTGGTAGTCGACGATCAGATTGATGAACAGGATCTGGAGCCGGCCGGTCACCCCGGCACCGAGCCCGCACACGTCGACCTTCTCCTCGCTGTTGCTGAAGCTGATGCGCTGCAGGCGGGTGTACGTGCCCTGGCCGTCCAGCTCGAAGGCGAAGAAATCCGCCATGGCCGGGCTGGCCGACAGGGTGAGCAGGACGACGGCGAACATGGCCAGGCATTTGCGCATGGGCCTCTCCTTTGGCTCCGTCCCGGGCGCGTCCCCAGACGTGCATTGGACGCACGGCCGGGCCGGTGTGTTCATTCTGGCTTGTGGGGACGCGAGGTGTCAAGGCAGCGGCACGCCTTGACGGTCTCGATCCGCCCGGCTACAATGCCTGCCCGAATGCGAAAGCCCCCTGGAGGAACCCATGTTCAGTAAGATGAAAGAGCACCTGAGAGCTGAGCTGGAAGGCATCCGCGAGGCCGGTCTGTTCAAGGAGGAGTGGCTGATCACCACCCCGCAGAAGGCCGAGATCAAGGTCGAGAGCGGCCAGGAGGTGCTGAACTTCTGCGCCAACAACTACCTGGGCCTGTCCGACAGCCCCGAGCTGCTCGCGGCGGCCAAGGCCGGGCTCGACACGCACGGCTACGGCATGAGCTCGGTCCGCTTCATCTGCGGCACCCAGGACATCCACAAGGAGCTCGAGAAGAAGATCGCCGGCTTCCTGGGCTGCGAGGACACCATCCTGTACTCGTCCTGCTTCGATGCCAACGGCGGGCTGTTCGAGACCCTGCTGACCGCAGACGACGTCATCATCTCGGACCAGCTCAACCACGCCAGCATCATCGACGGCGTGCGGCTGTGCAAAGCCGAGCGCCGGCGCTACGCGAACGCCGACATGGGCGAGCTGGAAAAGCACCTCGAGGAGACGAAGGACAAGCGCTTCAGGCTGATCGCCACCGACGGCGTCTTCAGCATGGACGGCAACGTCGCCCCGCTGGCCGGGATCTGCGACCTGGCCGACAAGCACGACGCCCTGGTCATGGTCGACGACTCCCACGCCACGGGCTTCATGGGAAAGCACGGCAAGGGCACCCACGAGCACTGCGGCGTGATGGGGCGGGTCGACATCATCACCTCCACCCTGGGCAAGGCCATGGGCGGGGCGTCGGGCGGGTTCACGAGCGGCCGCAAGGAGATCATCGACATCCTGCGCCAGCGCTCCCGGCCGTACCTCTTCTCCAACACCCTCGCGCCGGTCATCGTGACCACCGCCATCAAGGCCTTCGACATGATCTCCGAGACGACCCGGCTTCGGGACAAGCTCGAGGAGAACACCAAGCACTTCCGCGAGAAGATGACCGCCGCGGGCTTCGACATCAAGCCGGGCGTCCATCCCATCGTGCCGATCATGCTCGGCGAGGCGCGCCTGGCGGCCGACATGGCCAAGGACATGCTGGCCGAGGGCATCTATGTGGTGGGCTTCTCGTACCCGGTCGTGCCCAAGGGCGCGGCCCGCATCCGGGTCCAGCTCAGCGCCGCCCACGAGCCCGCCCACATCGACCGGGCCGTCGACGCCTTCGTCAAGGTCGGTCGCAAGCACGCGGTCATCGGCTAGCCCACGAGCCGCTCCGCGCGACGCCTGCCATTTCCGGTTTTACTTTGACATCCGCGTCAAGCGTGGTAGCTTGCCGCCACAATCGCCGGAGGTACGAGCATGCGCGGACGAGTGCTGGCTTCAGTGACCGGGGGGCTGGCCACGCTGTGCGCAGCCGATGGTGCCCTGGCCGCAGGCCACGACTCGCCGATCGGCAAGGAGCTGTCGCTGCTGTGGGTCATCCCCTTCGCGGTCATGCTGCTCGCGATCGCCGTGCTGCCGCTGGCGACCGAGAAGTGGTGGCACCCCAACCGCAACAAGCTCATCGTCTCGGCCATACTCGGCCTGCCCGTCATCGGCCTGTTCCTCTACATGGATCACCACGCCGTGCTGCACACCGGCGAGGAGTACATCTCCTTCATCATCCTGCTGGGCGCGCTCTTCGTGATCTCGGGCGGCATCGTGGTCCAGACCGACCTGCGGGCCACCCCGCTGGTCAACACCGGCTTTCTGGCCCTGGGCTCCGTGCTGGCCTCCTTCATGGGCACGACCGGCGCGGCCATGCTGCTCATCCGGCCGCTTCTCGAGACGAACTCCCAGCGCACCAAGACCATTCACACGGTCATCTTCTTCACCTTTCTGGTGGCCAACATCGGAGGCTGCCTCACCCCGCTGGGCGACCCGCCGCTGTTCATGGGCTACCTCAAGGGCATCCCCTTCGAGTGGACCTTCGGCTTGATTCCCGAGTGGGGCGCGGTGGTGGGCGTGCTGCTGGTGATCTACTTCGTCATCGACACGCTCATGTACACCCGCGAGCCGCTGGCCGCCCTGGAGGCCGACAAGCTCGAGATCAAGCCCACCCGGATCGTGGGCGCCTGGCTCAACGTCCCACTGCTGGCCGGCGTGGTGCTCTCGGTGGCCTTCCTCAACGAGAACTACCTGCCCTTCAAGGCCTTCCCCTTGCGCGAGAGCGCGCTGATCGCCCTGGCGCTCGTGTCCTGGTTCGGCACCCGGCGCGAGTACCGCCAGCTGAACAAGTTCACCTTCTACCCGATCGTCGAGGTCGCGGTGCTCTTCGCCGGCATCTTCGCCACCATGATCCCGGCCATCCTGATCCTCAACGCCCGCGGGGCCGAGCTGGGCGTCGACAGCCCGGCGAGCTTCTTCTGGGCCACGGGCAGCCTGTCGTCCTTTTTGGACAACACGCCGACCTACGTGGTCTTCTTCGCCCTGGCCCAGAGCCTGCCGATCGCCGACGGCGGAGTGGACGTGGCCGGCACCGGCGTGGAGCTCTCGCTGCTCAGGGCCATCAGCCTGGGCGCGGTCTTCATGGGGGCGATGACGTACATCGGCAACGCGCCCAACTTCATGGTCAAGTCCATCGCCGAGGAGCGCAAGCTCAAGATGCCGAGCTTCTTCGGCTACATGCTCTGGTCGATCGCCATCCTGATCCCGGTCTTCATCGGCGTGACCTTCCTGTTCCTCTAGCCCTAAAACAAGCGGTTTCCAAACCGCGTTTGTTTTCAGGGCTGGCCGCCCGAAGGGCGGTTGTTTTGGGGTGAAGCTGCTGGAATTGACTTCCAGCAGCGAGGGGGCTTTGCGAAAGCCCCCTGATCTACTACTTCTGGGGATCTTCG
>JAFGRB010000474.1 GCA_016935365.1 Deltaproteobacteria bacterium | reverse complement strand
TTCCAGCAGCGAGGGGGCTTTGCGAAAGCCCCCTGAGAGTGACTAAGACCCAAAACAAGTGCAGCGCACTTGTTTTGGGACTAGAGCAGGCAGCTTGGAAATCGCAGCCGGGCTGATTGCCGATGGGGCCCGATGGGCGGTTGTGTGGATTGCCGTGCGGGGGTATCTTGATGCTCCAGGTCCGGGGTGAAGCGATGCCGCTTCGCAGAAAGCTGCTGCTGGCGATGCTGATACCGGCCATCCTGCTCGGGGTGGTCGGCACGATAGGTGTCTACTCGCTCAGGCACCTCGAGCAAGCTGCCGGCCGCATTCTGGCTGACAACTACCGGAGCATCCAGGAGGCCCGGCGCATGGAGCGCGCCCTGCACGACCTGGAGTTCCGCCTCGGATCGGGGGCGGTCGGCGGGCAGATGGTGTCGAGCTTCGACGAGGCCCTGGACCGGTGCGAGTCGAACATCACCGAGCGTGGCGAGACGGCCGTGCTCGGCCGCATACGCGCGGAATGGAGCCTGCTCAGGCCGGCTTTCGGCGATGCCGCCGCCGGGCAGCGCGAGCAGGGTCCGGCCGCCGAGAAGCTCTACCAGGACCTCGAGGAGCTGATCTCGCTCAACGAGCATGCGATGATCGAGTACGAGCGGGAGACCCGCCGCGTGGCGCGCGTGATGCTGGGCGCGGTGGCGGGATCCGTCCTGGCCGCGGTCGTCGCGCTCGCGTTCTTCGCCCTGATCTCGGCAGGCCGCATCTCGCGTCCGGTCACCCAGGTGGCCGACAGGTTGCATATCGCCCTCAAGCCGGCCGATGGGGCAGACAGGGCGGAAGGGCGCCGGAACCTCGACGAGATCGAGCGGCTTCGGCAGGAGCTCGACGCCCTTCTCGAGCGCCTGTCGCGGTACGAGGACGAACAGGACCGCAAGCTGTCGCACCTGCAGGGGCGCCTGGCCTTCGTGATGAACGAGGTGCTCGAGGGCCTGATCCTGCTCGACGCCGAGCACGGGGTGATGGCCATGAACCGCGTCGCCCGCAAGCTACTCGGTCCTGGCTGTGTCGAGGGCGCCAGGCTCGATGCGCTCGATCTGTGCGAGGACTTGCGCCGGGTGCTCGAGCCGCTGCTCTCGGGGGCGGTTCTGGCAGAGCGGGACCTGGGCGAGCTGCGCCACGAGCTGGACGGCCGTGAGCGCGTCTACCGGCCTCGGGTGCTCACGCTGAGCACGGGCGATGGTTCGGTAGAGGGCTACCTGCTCCTGTTCTGGGACGTGACCGAGCAGCACCGCTTCGAGGAGTCCAGGCGGCGGTTCATCTCGATGCTGTCTCACCAGCTCAAGACCCCGATGACCTCGCTGACGATGTCCGTCAACCTGCTGCAGGAGAAGCTCAAGGACGTGCCTCACGCCCACGCCGAGCTCCTCTCCATCGCCACGGAGAACTGCAACAGCCTCTCGGCGCTGGTCTCCGATCTCATCGAGGCCGCCAGGGACGTGACACCGGATCTGACGCTCAAGCCCCGCAGGGTGGACATCGTCCGGCTGCTGCGCTCCGCCCTCCGGCCGCTCGCACCGCAGGCCGAGGACCGGGGCATCGAGCTGGTGATGCCCTCGGAGGATGAGCCGATCCTGATAAGCGTGGACCCGGTCAAGTTCCCCTGGGTGGTCACCAACATCACCGGAAACGCCCTGCGGTACACCGGGCGGGGCGGCCGGATCGAGGTCGCGGTGGCCAGGGCCGAGGACCGGATCGAAGTCAGCGTCGAGGACACCGGTGCGGGCATCCCGGCCGAGCACATCGAGTTGATCTTCCAGCCCTACGTGTCTCTGGACGAGGAGCCGCAGCCCGGTACGCACGGGCTGGGCCTGGCCATCGCGAGAGAGATCGTCGAGGCGCACGGCGGCAGCATCGAGGCCCGAAGCGAGCCCGGCATCGGCACCCGGTTCGCCATCCGGCTTCCGTCATGATGAGAAGGGGCGCGATGAGCACGGTACTCGTGGTCGATGACGACCCGCACATCGTGCGGACGCTCGAGATCATGCTTCGCGGCGACGGTCACGAAGTGGTGACCGCGGCCAGCGGAGAAGAGGCGCTGGAGAGGTTGAGGCACCGGAGCGTGGATATCGCCCTGGTGGACCTGCAGCTGCCCGGCATCAGCGGCACCGAGCTGCTGCGCCGGCTGCGCGACGAGCACCGCGACGTCGAGACCGTGATCGTCACGGCCCACGGCTCGATCGAGACCGCCGTCGAGGCGATGAAGGAGGGCGCGTTCGACTACCTGACCAAGCCGTTCTCGCCCGATCAGGTCAGGCACCGGCTCCGCCAGATCGAGCGCGTCCGGCAGTTGCAGAGAGAGGTGGCCGGGCTGAGGCGCCGTGTGGCCGATCTGCCCTTCGAGGGGGGCTTCGCCACGCAGAGCCCCGCGACGCTGCACCTGCTCGAGCTCGCCCGGGAGGTGGCCTCGTCGGATGCGACCGTGCTCATCACGGGCGAGAGCGGCACCGGCAAGACGCTGCTCGCCCGGCTCGTCCACGCGGCCAGCACGCGGCAACAGGGACCCTTCGTGACCGTGGACTGCACCTCGTTCCAGGAGTCGCTGCTCGAGTCGGAGCTCTTCGGCCACATGCGGGGCGCCTTCACGGGTGCCGTTTCGGACAAGGCCGGAAAGGTCGAGACCGCCGAGGGGGGCACCTTGTTTCTCGACGAGGTCGGCGAGGTGCCGCTCCACCTGCAGGGCAAGCTGCTCAGACTGGTCGAGGACCGGGCCTACGAGCGGCTCGGAGATCCCACCCCGCGCTCGGTCGACGCGCGCATCCTGGCGGCCTCGAACCGGGACCTCGAGGAGATGGTCCGCGACAAGGCCTTTCGCGAGGACCTCTTCTACCGCCTGAGCGTCGTCGACCTCGCCATTCCCCCGCTGCGCAAGCGGCCGGAGGACATCCTGCTGCTCGCCCGCGACTTCGTGGCTGCGTACAGCCGCTCGCACGATAGGCGGGTCACCGGCTGGGAGCAGGAGGTCGAGCGAAGCCTGATCCGCTATCCCTGGCCGGGCAACGTGCGAGAGCTCGCGCACACGCTGGAGCGGGCGGTCCTGCTCTGCCCCGGCCGGACCATCCGCATGGAGCATCTGCCCACCCGCCTGGCAGGGGCCCAGGCGACGAGCGAGACCGGAGAGGAACTGCTGCCGCTGGTGGAGATCGAGGAGCAGCAGATCCGCAAGGCGCTCGCGCTGGGCCTGCCGCTCGAGGAGACGGCCCGCCAGCTCGGCATCGATCCGTCCACGCTCTGGCGAAAGCGAAAGAAGTACGGCATCTGAGCCTGTTGCGCTCGGCTTGCAGGGCGCAAGCCGCCTTGCAGCTCGCAATGGATCCGAGCTCGAATCCGATGGGCCGCCGTGAGGCAAGTGCTCGAGTTCGAATGATTTTGGACCATGGCACGCTCCGTGCTCCGGGAAGTCGCAGGGAGCGCGCATGGAGATATGGACCCGAAAGCGAGATCAGCTCGGCTGGACGATGTGGCCGGACGTGCTGCGCGGGCTTGCCAGCCTGCGGGACGCGCCCGACGCCAAGGTGTTGCTGTACGTCGAGACGCCCGATGAGGAGCACGACCGCCTCGTGGCGGCCCTGAAGCTGATCCGCGGGCTCGAGCAGGGACATCGCGACATCGTCCTGGCGAGCCCGCACCCCTCATCGGATTGGGTCGATTCGCTCAGGTCTTTCGGGGTGGACCATCTGTGGACGGTGGGTCACCGCGGAGCCGATGGTCCCGCCGGCCTCGATCGGATCGCGCAGATCCAGGGCGGGGTGTGCCCGCACCTCCACTCCAGGACCGCGCGCGGCGTCAGCCTGTCGGTCTGCGGCTGCCATCACGACCGGATGGTCCTCGCGAGACACCACCTGGACAGGTGGTGCCTGCGCGACGGGCGTGGATGCCCGCATCTGAGCCGGGGCTGCGATGATGCGTGAGCGCCTCGCGGGGGTGCGTGAGGCCGTCGCATCCCTCTCACCGGAAGGCCTTCTCGTGGGCGGCTTCGGCGGCCTGGTCGTCGCGGGGACGCTCCTGCTCTGGCTCCCATGGGCCCGCAGCGGGAGCACCAGCCTGCTGGATGCGCTCTTCACGGCGACCTCGGCGGTCTGTGTCACGGGCCTGGTCGTGGTCGACACCGGGACGGACTACACCGCGTTCGGGCAGATCGTCATCCTGCTGCTGATCCAGGCCGGCGGCATCGGCGTCATGATCTTTGCCGGCCTGGCCTTTTTGCTGCTCGGCCACCGCCTGTCCCTGCGTGCCCGGGCCGCGCTCGGCAGCTCGATGCTGCAGCGGGACGTGGCCAGCGAGCTCCGGAGCATCTTCGGGCGCATTCTGCGCTTCGTGCTGGTGGCGGAAGGGGCGGGCGCGGTGCTGATCTTCATCGGCCTGCTGCCGGCCCGAGGCGTCGCGCACGCCGCCTACTCGGCGATCTTCCACTCGGTCTCGGCCTTCTGCAATGCGGGCTTCTCCCTGTACCCGGACAGCCTGAGCGGTTTTCGCGGCAACCCCCTGGTCCTCTTCACCGTGATGGGGCTCATCGTCCTGGGCGGCATCGGTCACCCGGTGGTCGTCGACGTCTGGCAGCGGCTCCGGCCGCGAAGGGGCGATCGAGATGGGCCCCGAAGGCTCGGGCTGAGCTCTGCGGTCGCCCTGTGGACGAGCGCGGCGCTGCTGCTCGCCGGCTTTGCGCTGCTGCTCCTCTTCGGCTCCGCGCACGGTGGTCTGCCCTGGTCCGATCGGGTCCTCGACGCGCTGTTCCAGTCGGTGAGCGCGCGGACGGCGGGCTTCAACACCGTGGACATCGGCGAGCTCGGGCTGGCGCCGCTGTTCGTGCTCGTGCTGCTGATGTTCATCGGGGGCTCTCCCGGCTCCTGTGCCGGCGGCATCAAGACCACCACCTTCACGCTCTGGCTGGCCAAGCTCCGGAGCCGGCTGCGCGGAGAGAAGTCACCGCGGCTGTTCGGCCGCCACATCCCGGGAGAGATCACGCGGCGGGTCTCGATGATCATCGGCATCGCGGTCGTCTGGAACCTGGTCGGCGTGCTGCTGCTGCTCGCGGCCGAGGGCGAAAGGACCGACGTCGGCCTGCACGACGTCCTCTTCGAGCAGATCTCGGCCTTCGGCACGGTAGGGCTTTCCACGGGCTTGACGCCTGGCCTGGGCGCGGTCGCCAGGCTCTGGCTCGTCGCCACGATGCTGGTGGGGCGTCTCGGGCCGCTCACCATCGCGATGTGGATCTTCGCGCGCAAGACGCCGGGGATCCGCTACCCCGAGGGAAGGATCATGATCGGATGAAGAACCACAAGAGACAGATCTGCGTGATCGGGCTCGGCCATTTCGGGGCCGGGCTGGCCCGCTCCCTGGCCCGGCACTGCGAGGTCCTGGCGCTCGACAGCGACATCAACCGGGTCGACGGGATCGCCGAGCACGTCCAGCGCGCCCTGTGCCTGGACGCGCGCGACTTCAACGCGCTCGCTTCCGTGGTCTCGCCCGACTTCGACGAGGCGGTGGTCTGCATCGGCGAGAGCCTGGAGGCCAGCATCCTGTGCACCCTGCACCTCAAGCGCATCGGTGTGCCGCTGATCCGGGCCAAGGCGAACAGCGGTGACCACGCGGAGATACTCAAGTCGGTCGGCGCGGCGCAGATCGTCTTTCCCGAGCAGGAGACCGCCGAGCGGCTGGCCATGAAGATGCTCGATCCGAACCTGCTCGATTTCATTCCCCTGGCCGAGGACTACCGGGTGATGGACATCGCCGCGCCGGCAGAATTCCGCGGGCGCTCCCTGCTCGACCTCCAGCTCCGCAACCGCTTCGGCCTCTTCGTGATCGCCATCAAGAAGAACAACGGCGAGGCTTTCGTCTTCCTGCCCGGGCCCGGGCGCGTCATCGAGCGGGACGACGTGCTGGTCGTGATCGGCCGGGAGTCCGACATCCTGAAGATGCGCGAGGCGTCCGAGGAAGCCGAGTTGGCGACTGAGAAGGCAAAGCAAGGTGCTTGACAGCATGGGTTTAGCGACTATACGCTTGGCGGGTGGACAGGGCGCGGATACTCGGGCTGGTCGATCGGCTGTTCGCCATCAGCCACAAGCTGACCGCGCTGGAGGCCATCCCGCGCGACTTCGGCGTCGGCGAGCCGCTGACCCGGGCCGAGATCCACATGCTCCAGGCGATCGACGAGAGCGAGGATCCGAGCGTGACCGAGCTGGCCAGGCTCAAGGGCATCACCAAGGGGGCGGTATCCCAGGTGCTCAACCGTCTCGCGGGCAAGGGGCTCATCGACAAGCGGGTCGATGCGCAGAACAGCTCGCGGCTGCAGATCGCGCTGACCGAGACGGGCCAGATCGCCTGCCGCGGGCACGAGGAGATGCACGACCAGGTCATCCGCTACACGGCCGAGCACGTCGGGGAGCTCGACGGCTTCACCCTGGATCTGCTGGAGAGCGTGTTCTCGCGGATCGACCGGATGCTCGATCGCATGCTTGCAGAGCAGGGGTGATTTTTTTTGGCCAATGCGTATAGCAACTAAACGCCCTGTCGGGCGTGGAGGGAGGAAGAGATGGGATCGGATCGGGGACACAGGGCAGCCGCGATGCGGCTAGGGCGCTTCGAGCTCTGGACCCTCAACAACGCGCTCCGGCGCTTCGTGCAGAGGCGCTTCGAGCTGCCGATCTTCCAGCGCCTGCTCGAAGCGCACGGTATCGATCTGCGCGGCAAGGTGATCGTGGATGCCGGATGCGGGTCGGGCTACGACGCCTGGCTGCTCTCGCAGGTCTTTGCGCCCTCGCGCCTGGTGGCCTTCGACATCATGCCCGAGCAGATCGCGCTGGCGCGCGAGCTCGATCTCGACGCCGAGATCGATATCGGGGACGTGACGGCCATGCGCGAGGCGAGCGGATCCTGCGACGCGGTCTTCCTCTTCGGGGTGCTGCACCACATCGCCGCCTGGCGGCGCGCGCTGGTCGAGATCGCGCGCATCCTGAAGCCCGGCGGGGTGCTGCTGCTCGAGGAGCCGAAGGTCGGCTTCACCTGGAAAGAGATCGAGGCGGGCATCCGGAGCGCGGGGCTCGAGCTGCTCGGTTGCAAGCGGTTCCTGCTCGGCTTCTTCCGCAGCTACCTCTGCCAGAAGCCGGGCTGATTGCATAAAGCGGGATCGGGAGATATCGTCTTCTTCGGATCGCGGCCCGGGAGGAGCGGATGATCGGGAGTGGAAAGTTCTTCTCTGCCATCGAGGCCCTGCCCGGCGAGCGCACGCGCTGGGAGGGCGGGGCCTCGCGAAGAGCTTACACCACGACCGCGCTGCGCTGGATCGGCCTCCCCCTGCTCGGATTCCTGCTGTGTTTTTTTCTATACCAGTTGTTTGCTTCGTTGATGATCTCGGCCATCGATGATGCCATGCAAAAGGTGGCGGCAGAGCACGTCCACGAGCCCGATTCTCCCGCGGCCGACGGCGATAGAGAGCGAGAGGCGAAGGAGTCCGAGGCTGCTTCGCAGGCTTCGCCTTGGGCCATTGCGCTCATCATTGCAGTCAGCCTGGCCGCCGCCTGTCTCAGCCTCATCCTCATAGGGCTCGATTTCCTCTGGGGCCTGCGAAGGTCCTGGTACGTGGTCACCAGCGAGCGGGTCTGCATCCAGAGCGGCGGGTTCAAGCGCAGGCTCACGACGGTCGATCTGGACAAGATCGTCTCCGTCGAGTCCAGCGCCTCTCTCCTGGAGCGGTATCTGGGCATCGAGAGCATCCGCCTGGTCCACGCCGGCCACCACGGCAACGGCAGCCGCAGGTCATCGCAGCTCTATACCATGCAGATGGTCGACTCTGGCGAGAACGTCCTGAGCCGGCTGCTCCACGAGTGGCTGCCGCGAGACAACCGACAATCAACCTGAGACCGCGCTCCCCTTGCACACGCTGCGCAGGGCGCAAGCCCGGCAGCCCTTGAGCCGGACCCAGAAGGCGACCGCGTTGAGGGCCACGTAGACGCCGAGCAGGATCCAGTGGCGGATCCCCAGATCGAGAAAGACCGCCTCGAGTACGCCCGCCAGCAGGAAGACAGGGGGAGAGAGGATGTAGAAGAAAGACAGGCGCATGCCCGTCTTCAGGCTGCCCGAGTCCGGCTCGAACAAGAGCGCGCTGAGCCTGCCCCAGCCGAGGTGGCAGGTCTTGCCGTAGTAGTAGCATCCCGAGCAGTTGTGCTTCTTGAGCCACACCTGCACCAGCACGACCACGACCGCCCAGGCCATGGTGGCCAATGGCCAACCCCTCCAGCCGAGCGGCCAGACCAGCCAGCCGGCCAGCACCCAGGTAGACAAATGGAGGGCGTTCTCGGCAAGGACCCACGGGAGCGGAAAGGACTCCCTGCAGTCGGCCTGCGTCCTGCCCTGGTAGTCTGCATACATCGCCCTGCTCCCCGGGTGCCTGCCGATCAGTCGACCGGCTCGGGCTTGCACTCGAAGCGGGTCTCGGGATCGGAGAGCCCCGCGAGCGCCTTCTCGGCCGCGCCTGCGCCGACTATCGGCGCCAGGCGGCCCAGGGCTGGAGAGAGCGCCTTCAGGGCGCGCTCCGCGCCAGGCCGGTCCTGGCAGTGGCACTTCCACGAGAGCATCCTCTTCAGCTCCTCCGCGAGGCGCGGGCCGAGGGCCGCCTTGACGCACGCGGGCGCCTTCTCCCAGCACTCGGCGATGCGCGCAAGGGGCTCGGCCGCCCGCCCCAGGTCCGCGCAGGCCGTGACGTGCGAGGAAGCGAGCCGCGCCCAGGCGGGCTCTGCGTGGCCCAGGAAGGCGTGGGCGGCTTGCAGCAGCGGCCGCGCAGCGTCGCGGAGCCCGGCGAAGCGGTCGTACTCGACGTATGCGAACGCGGTCTCGCCCAGGTTCTCGTGGTGCATGCCGGGCAGCTCCGCGTTCAGCGCGGCCAGCGCCTCCAGGAAGGCGTCGTAGGCCGGGGAGTCGAACAGCGCGTCGCGACGGTCGGAGAGGGCCAGCTCCAGGTCCCTTGCAAGCTTGCCCGCCTCCTCCAGCGCGAGGCAGAGCCCGGCATCGGAGCGAGAGCCGGAGGCGAACAGGCCAGGGTAGGCGCGCACGCGTGCGGCGAGCTCCGCGGAGAGCTCGAGGATCTTGGGAGGCTCTCCGGCAAGCGCGCCCCCGGCCAGCAGCAGCAGGCAGGCGGCGTATCTCAGCTCTCTACGCATGGCCGGCTCCTGGTACGATCGAGTATCGGCGAACCCAGGCAAGGACGAATCCCCAGGCTCTCATCACGGACCTCCAGTACTGGCAGAAGCGCGCTTCGACCCGAACATCGACCGTAAGACGAGCACGTGTCAAGACCAGGAGCGCGGATGCCTCGAAAGGGCGGAGAATTGACACGCACCAGGGAGATTTGGAAAATGGGCGCACGATCTGCCGCAGACAGTGACAAGGGGAAGTCAAACATGGAAGAACGAGCGACATCACGAAAGGAAGCATCGATCCGCCGTCTGACGTCTGCGGGGGTGACGCCGCCGGAGAAGTACTCTTTACCTCCGGCGGGACCGCGAGTCCGCTCAGCACGAGAAGTGGCGCTGCGGTCCCTGTGCCTGGGAATCGCCGCTACCCACGCGCAGGGAGCGGATTCCGAGTCCATCGCCATCGAGGTCGAGAAGTGGGGACTTGGGGACGCCCTCACGCCCGAGGAAAGCAGGGCGCTTACCCCCGAGGGTGATGCCGAGATCGGGCTCGCCATGTCGTACGAGCACGAAGGCTGCTTCATGCTGATGTGGGCTATGGGGTTGATCGAGGATCTCCCGGGTCGGGAATTCGATGACGTGGACTTGATCGGCCAGCATATGAATCAGCTCTTCGACTATCGTTCCCTCGACAGCATCTGTCAGGCGATTCGATGGCGGAATGACGCAGAGCTTCTCGACGAGCTGGACTACCTGGCTCAGTACCGACAGATCTACCTCGCCCTGCCTGAGGAATCGAGAGCGGAGCCTAAGGGCTCGTTGGCCTGGCATGCCGTTCTCAACCGCTACCGTGCCCTGGAGTGGCTGATGTCGGGTAAGTCGGTGCCATGGGATAGCAAACAAGCATGGGGCTATCCTGTCTCGTGCGGATAGAATGGGTCACAGAGCATCTCAGTCCCCGGCGAAGACCCGAAGCGCCCGACCCTCGAGGGCCAGGGTGGCCGCGGTCTGCGGGTCGGCGGGATCGGAGACGTCGACCACCTGGAGGCCATCGTCCCAGCAGGCCAGGTAGGCGTAGTCGCCCCGGACGTCCAGGTCGTAGACCTCTCCGGCGCCTTCGCAGAAGCCCAGCTCCTGCGGGTCGGCAGGGTCGGACACGTCCAGGACGTAGAGGCCCTCGCCCTGGATGGCGAGGAAGGCGTGCCCGCCTCGGACCTCCACCCCGCGGCCCGCGCTGGTCTTGCCCGCGCCGAACTGCCCCACCTCGGACGCGTGGGCCGGGTCGGAGACGTCCAGGATCCTCAGGCAGGGAGGGTGGCCGGCCACGTAGGCCCGCTCGCCGTCGACGAACACGTCGAGCACCGGGACCGAGTCCTCGAAGCCCAGCTCCACGGGCTCGGCCGGGTCCGAGACGTCCACGATACGCAGGCCGTCGTAGTCGCCGGCCAGGTAGGCGCGCCCGCCGCTCGCGAAGACTTCCATGGCCGACACGTCCGGCAGCGGGCAGTGGCCCACCTGAACGGGGGCAGCGGGGCTCGAGACGTCCACGATCTTGAGCCCGCCGAGTCCATCCGCCACGTAGGCGCGATCGCCTTCTGCAAAGACGCCCATGGCGAAGTCCATCGCGCAGGAGCCGAGCACACTCGGCTCGGCCGGGTCCGAGACGTCCACCACGCGGATCCCCGCCGAGCCGCCCACGGCGCAGGCCAGGGAGCCGATCGCGTGCACGTCCGCCCCCGTGCCGCTCAGGGAGGAGGCGAGCAGGGGGTTCGTCGGATCGCGCACGTCCACGATGTGGAAGCCCCCCGTGCCCGCAGCCACGAACACGAGCTCCCTTTGCGCCTCCGCGCCGTTGCCGCAGCCCACCGCGGCCGGGCAGAAAGCCAGCGTCAAGATCGAATATCGGCCGATCCAGGTTCGGACTGCTCTCATCATAGACCCCCAGTGATTCCTCTCGCGGACAGAAGCACGCTGTCCGAGCATCGATCGCGAGACGGGCTCGCGTCAAGACCCGGACTGGTCGGGTGAGAGCCGGGCCTCCAGGTCGGTCGCCGGAGTGAAGCGCCAATGTCGGCCCTGCTTGCGTCTGGTGAACAGCCCGCGCTCGACCAGGTCCAGCAGGTCGTTCCTGGCTGTCTGGTGGGTCACCCCGTGGCTCTTGGCATGCCCGTAGAGAGTATACTCCTGGCCCAGATGTCTCAGGGCATGGCTCACCAGGGCGCGCTGCCGGTGGTTCAGCTCACCCATGGTCGCAAGCCTGCGATCCAGCCGCGAAAGCTCCCTGGTGCGCACGTCGATGTAGCGGTGCAGCTCGCGCAGGGCTGCGCGGATGACATCCAGGTGGTAGAGCAGGAAGTAGGTGACGTCCGGAGGTCCTTGCTCGGAGAACAGGAAGGCCCGCTCGTACCTCGCGCGAGCCCGGTTGATGATCTGGGAGATGGAGATGAACTCCATCAGCCAGTACCCCGCCCGCAGCATGGACCAGTAGAAGACCGCCCTGGCCGTCCGGCCATTGCCGTCGACGAAGGGGTGGTCGTAGCCGATCATGAAGTGCAGTGCGATGGCCCGGACCACCGGGTGGATGAATGTCTCGTCTGACTCGGTATTGGCAAAGGCGCACAGACGCTCCATCCGGGCCTCGAGCTGGTCGGCGGGTGGTGGATCGTGAAAGACTGTGTCTACTCTTGCAGGTCCGACAACGATCGGCTCGTCTGATCGCCTGAAGCGTCCGGCGGCTGAGGGATCATCCAGCGCATCGACGGTGATCATCCGCTGGATCTCGATGACGATCTCTCTGCTCAGCGGCTCGTCCTTCCACTGGCTGAGCTGCGTCATTGTCATGTAGTTGTTCAAGATCATCTGCTCGCTCCGGTCGGTCGGCCTGCGCTTCTGCCGGAGCATCTCCTTGGCCTCCTTCCTGGTGGTGACCGCCCCCTCGAGCTGGCTGGAGGTGATGGCCTCCTCGAAGAGCGACCGGACACAGTATTGCTTCCGGGTCTCGGGATTGGTGATCTGCTCCTGCATGCCGATCTGGCCGCCAGCTTCCATGTCGATGTGGTGCAAGTGTTCCTGGACCTGGGCGAGTGGAAGGAAGCGGAACCGATTGTTCGACTTGTCGACCAGCGGCAGTTCGATGGCTCCGCTCGACCGAAGCAGGTCCAGCCCCAGCCACCATGCATCCACGGACAGACCTTCCGGAGGCTCGTGGTGCAAGAGCTCCGAGTAGTGGAGGTACCTGCCCTTGACCAGTGGGCTTTGCACGACCTGCATGATCCAAAGCAGATCCTTACTCTGACTGGATAATAATGACTGTCTGCTAGGCGGCGGCATGGGCCGTTTCATAAATATCCATTGAAATATAAGAGGTTACAAATCAAAATCTCATACTAAAAAGTCAAAAATTAGCATAAACTGTGCAAGGCAGTGCTGTCAAGTGCTAAAATGCGAGATATTAGTATAAGATCTCGAGCGCGGTTTCAGTCCTGCCCCATCGCCGCCTTGCAGGTCTTCTGATAGAGGTCGCGGAAGATGTTGTCGGGGTCGGTGATGGCCTTGACGGCCTCGAAGTTCTTTCTGTGGAAGATCTGCCAGAACTCGTCTTCCGGGTAGTAGTTGTACGAGATCAGGGTCTTGACCCCGTTGAGCTCCTGCAGCTTTTGCTCCATCAGGCGGTAGTAGTTCGTCTGGCCGCGCTGCTTCATGCCGTAGATGGCGATGTCGATCAGGAGCTCGTCGTCCATGCCCTTCCAGAAGCGGTCCGTGAGCCACTCGTAGTCGTGGACCCGGCGATAGGGCACGACCCACAGCGGGAAGTGGCCGAAGTCCTCGGCGTACCAGAGCAGAAACTCCTTCAGGCGCGAGAAGGGCAGGAAGGTGTCCACCGTCACGTCCGGGCGCTTGTCGTCGAGCACGAGCCAGCGCAGCTTCTCGGCTATCGTGAGGATCTCGGATGAGCCGAGGAACTTGCCGAGCAGCAGCCGGCCGAGGAAGGACTTGGGGTGGACGTTGGTCACCCCCTGGTCGTAGCGGTAGAAGTAGTACGGCGTCTCCAGGTAGTCCTCGCGGCGTTTGGCCGTGCTCTGGTAGTAGATCTTCAGCCAGTCGTAGCGGCTGGTGTACGGCGCGGAGTCGGTGAAGACGCCGACGCACAGGGACAGGTAGGTAGGCGAGTGGATGATGCCGTCCATGAAGTCGACGTCCTGGCGCTCATAGTGGGCCCAGATCGACTCCAGGTAGGAGTCGATCGATCGGTGATGCTCGTGATGGAGGTGGACGAAGGGCTTGGCCGGGACCAGGCGGAACACGAGCCTTGAGAGGATGCCCACGGTCCCGAAGGAGCCGTGCATCATCTGGAAGATCAGCGCGTGCTCGTTCTCGGGCGTGCAGGTGAGCACGTCGCCCCTGGCGGTGATGATCTCGTACTCGAGGCAGGTGTCGTGGAAGCCGCCGTATTTGTAGGACATGGACTCGATCGAGCAGCCCGCCACGGCCCCGCCGATGGTGATGGTCTTGAGCTCCGGGACCACGATCGGCACGAAGCCCAGCGGCAGGGTCTGCTCCACCAGCTCGCAGAAGGGCACCCCCGGCTCGGCGATGCAGATGCGCTTCTGGGTGTCGATCTCGATGACCTCGTCGAGGTCGAGAAGGTCGATCTTCTCGTCACTGTGCTTCCTGTCGCGGACCTTGGGCACCTGGTGGGAGACGGTGCGCTTCTTTCGCGAGAGCGGCGCGGTGCTCTTCCGGCGGCGCAGCTGCGTCGCGATCCTGTCGACCTTGAGCGCGTGGCGTTCGTTCCGCCGCGCGCCCTCGGGCGTGCGCGGGCAGAGCGGTTCGGTCCGGGCCGGCTCCATGGCTCAGGCCCGGGGTGCGGGCCGGCGCCCCGGCAGCATGCGACCGGCGAGGCCGGCCCACTCACGCCACGGCGCCTGCTGGATCGGGCGCTCTCGGGTCTCGAAGCGCAGGACGTTGTGCGCGAAGACCTCCATGCGCGAGGTGATGTTCGGCGGATAGGGCTGGCCGTCGTTCTC
>JAFGRB010000473.1 GCA_016935365.1 Deltaproteobacteria bacterium | reverse complement strand
TTCCAGCAGCGAGGGGGCTTTGCGAAAGCCCCCTGAGATGGTATTAGGCCTGAAGCAAGCGCAACGCGCTTGTTTCAGGCCTAGTCGACGGGTGGACAGTCGGCCCTGGCCGGGTGGCGGGTCCACCTGCCAGCCCAGGGTCATCCCGGGTCGGCTGAGATCTCCAAGGCCCAACGAAATAAGCACTTTTACTTGTCTCCGGATCGGGTGGCACCTGGCACCTTCCTTGCTCTAGCGAGAGAGCAGGAGGAGGCCATGAGACAGAGACTCACGAGAATCGGATGGCTGGTTGGATTGGCATCCGCCGCCCTGGCGCTGGCCGCCTGCGAGGGCCAGCCGAAGGCACCCGCGGTCGAGCTCAGCCAGCCGGTCGATCTACCCGAGGACGAGCTGCGCGAGCTGCAGGAGCGCATCAAGTCGAGCTTGCTGGAGATCCAGGACCGCTGCCAGGCCCACCGGATCACGGCCGAGCAGATCCGCCAGGCGATGTACGCGTGTGACTGGGACGATCCGCAAGCCGATCTGCTCTCGCAGATGCCCATCGAGATCCGCGCCCAGATGCGCGCGCTGCGCGACGACATCGTGCGTCACAACGCAATCCTGGTGGACGCTTACGAGACGGCCATGGGTGTGAGCCCGGAGGGTCGCGAGCAGAGCCGGGCGCCGAGCTCGGCAGAGGAGGTGTCGCCATGACCGCCCGAATCATCGCCTGTCTGCTGTGTGTCTGCGTGTGCGTGAGCGGACTCGCGCGTGCCGACGACGGGTACACGAGCGCCGCCTACCTCGAGTCCTGGAACGGCGGCACGCCAGGCGGCCTGCTCGGCTCCGCGCTCGAGGCGGTCATGATCGCCATCATGGTCACCGAGCTGCACGCGAGCTACGATCACCTGGCCTACTGCAAGGGCGCCGACTGCACCGAGAAGCGCATCCTCGGCGACCTGCATGCCCTGACCGAGGAGCACCAGGTGGTCGACCTCTACCTGGCGACCCACGGCTACGACGATCACATCATGGTCGAGGGCGGGTCGATCGGCGGAGAGGATCTCGAGGCGCTCAAGGGCGACTGGCACCGGCGCCACCGCCTCCGGGCGGTCATGGGCATGAACTGCCACGGGGCGACCATGCTCGAGTCCTGGCTCGACTTCGGCTTCGACGTGGGCGCCGGCTCCAAGGAGATCGACGTGGTGGGCTGGATCTACGTCCCGCTCTTCATGTCCTTCTGGAAGAAGCGCTGCTGCGCGGGCGGCCTGGAGCTCCTGCCCGGCCTCGGGCAGCTGAGCTGCTTCGCGGGTACGGGCGACTGCAGCTTCACCTTCGAGCAGGCCATGGCGCTCGCCTGGATGCCGTCGGGTGTGCTGGAGGACCTGATTGTATTCGTGGCCGGGCTGCTCGGCACGGATACCGGCGAGTGGGACAGCCAGCCCGAGACGGCCGGCGACGGCTCGATCCGCATCACCACGAGCTGCGGCATCTTCAACGCCTGCAACGACCGGGGCGACGCCTACGGCTTCATGCTGGCGGACAACAGCTGCTGCCTGCCGGGCGAGACCTGCGGCGAGCAGCACTTCGGCTGCCAGGGGCCGGAGGAGAGCCCCGGCGGTGTGGAGCCAGGCACCTGCCCGGACCCGCGGCCCGTGCCGGAGAACGAGTGCGCGGGCAGTGACGACTGCGGCGGGTTCCTGTGCGTGGCCAGCGCCGGCGGCACGCGCTGCGCCGTACCCTGCACGCAGGACCTGGAGTGCGGCCAGGGGGGGCGCTGCGCGGAGACGATCGACCCGGGCGGGATTTCCCGGGGGCGCTTCTGCGCGGTCGAGGCCACAGCGGAGCAGATCGCCTGCATGTGCGAGGACATCCAGGCTGCCGGATGCGGGACGGCCGAGCAGGGGAGCGGCTCGAGCAGCGGGGGCATGGGCGAGGCCTGGATGGAGGAGATGACCCGCTACCTGGATCAGGGCGGCGGCCAGCCGAGCACCCCGGAGGGCCTCGTCTTCGCGACCGGCGAGACGATGGACTGGTACGCCACCTGCGGCTGCCCGATGGATCCGGACCAGGCCCTGGAGAGCTGCGGCCTGGTCAACCCCTGCGCCCAGCCCCAGACCGGCTGCAGCACCGCGGGCGGGCCGGGCTCGCTGGCCGCCCTGCTCGGGCTGCTGATCGTCTCCGCCCGCTTCCGTCGTCGGTGACCACCTGATAGGACGAGTACGCTCACCGCACGATGGGCTGATCAGCCCGGATAGACCGAGCGCATCATCCATCCCATCGCCCGTGCGGCCGCGCTTCTCGGAAGCAGGCGCAGGCCCGCCGCGGTCAGGCGGTTGACCACCCCGCTCACGACGAAGCTCCGGCGGCCGAGCTGGGAGAGGGCCTCGCGGGCGACCTGCTCCGGGGACTGGACCAGCCAGGAGGGCAGCCGGGCTGCGGTCGCCAGGTAGCCGGGCGTCGCGGTCGGGCCCGCGCAGACCGCCAGCACGTCCACGCCGCGCGGACGCCACTCCTCGGCCAGGGACTCGGCCAGGACCAGGTCGAAGGCCTTGCTGGCCGCGTAGGCGGCGGTCAGGGCATGCCCGCCGAGCGAGGCCAGCGAGCACATGAAGACGAGCCCGCCCCGGCCCCGCGCGACCATGGGCGCGCCGAGCGCCTGGGCCAGCACGAGCGGGGCGCGGGCATTGACCGCCAGGATCTCGAGCTGGGTCTCGACCGGCCGCGAGAGGAAGGGCGCCACGTAGGAGCGGGCCGCGTTGAAGACGAGCAGCCCGATCTCGAGCCCATCGATGGCCGCAAGCAGCCTCTCATGAAAAGCGCCCGCGCCGAGATCGATATCGACCGGCCTGCAGCGCACCCCGGCCCCGAGCTCGATCTCAGAAGCCAGCTCCTCGACGCGGGCAGAATCGCAGTCCACCAGCAAGAGGTCCAGACCGCGGCCGGCCAGCTCGCGGGCGAACGCGGCCCCGATGCCCTGGGCCGCGCCCGAGACCAGCGCCCAGGGGCCGTAGCGTGCCAAGAAGCGCTCGCGTCTCATGGGCGCTCAGCGGACCTTCACGCCGTCGACCAGGCTGGCCTTCTCGCGCCCCTTGGCCGGCGACCACAGGTGGACCAGGGCCGCATCGCCTTCCTTCTGCGTGTTGTCGAGCACGATGACCTGCATGCCCACGGCCAGCCCGGCGGCGTCCCCGGCCGTCAGGACGACCGGGCGCTCCTGGTGGACGATGGTCTCCTTCTTGACCGGTCCGACCTCCCAGCAGTCCTGGCGGTAGATGGGCCTGAGCGAGGTCGTGCCGTTCGGGTTGTAGGCGATCTCGTAGCGGTCGACCTTGTTCGTCTCCTTGCACTGGATGTCGCGGTACTTGCGCACGTACTTGTGCTTCTTGAAGACGAGCTTCGAGCCCTGGATGGCGGCCAGCACGGCCGGCTTGCGCTCGGAATCGCCCAGGGTCTCGAAACGAGCCCGCCTGGAGACCAGCTCGTCGAAGCGCGGGCTGCGGTGCACGGTCCCGGGCAGGGGCACGCCGTAGGCGCCCTGCTGGTAGTTCGGGATGGCCTGCTCGATCTTGCCTGCGGTCTTGAGCTCCTGCTTGACCTTCTCCAGCGCGTCGAGCCGCGAGAAGGCGATCTCCTCGGCCAGGGTGATGCGCCGGTTGCCCTTGCGCAGCGCGTCCGCCTCGATCTTGGCCTTGGCCAGCTTGTCCTTTCCCAGGTAGCACCAGCACAGGGCCTCGCTGATCTGGTAGCCCAGGGGATGGCCGACGCGCAGCTCCCGCACCCCGGCTCCGTCTCCGGGCTTGAGCTCGGCGGCCAGCTTCGCGCGCAGGCCGAGCAGCGTCTGCTCGCAGTCGGGCGGCGGGGCGGTGGCCGGGTCGTCCAGCAGGGTCGCGGTCAGCGGATCGAGCAGCCGGTAGGCCGCGGCGTACTTCTCGCGGCGGGCAGCGTAGCGCCGCCGGGCCTCGTCGGCCGCGTCGCGGTAGACGGACTTCATCCGCGGGTAGCGAGACTCCATGCGGGCGAAGGCCGCGTCGACCTCGCCCTTGGCCCTGGCGGCCCGCTCGAGGATGAAGAGCAGGTTGTCCCGCTCGTAATCCCTGCCCGGCCAGACCTGCTCCAGGGCGCGCCGGACCTCGTCGGCGCTCGGGGCCGCGCCCAGGGCGTCGGCGCAGAACACGTACGGGACGTAGCCGCGCTTGATGTCCCAGGCGGTGTTGACGAAGCACTCGTGCGCCAGCGCCACCCGGTAGAGGACCTGGCGGCTCGCGTCGCCGGCGCGGTCGATGATCGCCTCGCCCAGGGCGGCCCGCGAGTCGCCCTGCAGAAACTGCGGGCTGGTCGTATGGCGCCGCTCGTCGAAGAAGGGATCGATGCCCTCGATGTTCTTGCCGCAGGCGATGCGGGCCAGGTGATCGTCGGGCGTGAAGTCCCGGGGCCAGCGGCCGCTGTTGTCCAGGCCGGCGAACAGGCGTTTGTGGGCGGCGCGCGCCGAGCCCGCAGCCGGCTCGTCGTCGAGGCCGGAGATGCGGGCTGCGCCCTTGGACTTGGGCCGGGCGGCGCCGGAGGCCTGGTCCCAGGCCTCCGGCGAGCGGCAGCGCGCCGGCTGAGCGCTCCAGCGCGATCGTACCTTCATCGCATCTCCGCCGGGGCCTGCGGACAGGGCCTGCTTCTCGTCCGCCGCAGCCTGGTCGGCCATGCCCTGCTTGGCCGCCCGGAGCATACCGCTGGCCTGCTCGTAGATCTTCTGCACCTCGGCGTAGCCGTCGAGACCCTTGATGGCCTCGGCCTTGGGGCCTTGGATGCAGTTCTTCTCGAAGCTCATGAAGCTCGAGTAGCCCATGCGCAGGTCGCGCTCGAGCCGGCGGATGACGTTCTTGCCGTCCCGCAGGCAGAGCTTGAGCATCGCCTCGGGAGAGGCCGCCCGGGCGCTGGCCGGCAGGGCGAGCAGGGCGCAGAAGAGGATCCATGGCTTGCGCATCTTCATGATCGGCTCCTTCGCGTGTCCGGTCGTCGATGACAGCTCAGACGGCACGGTCCGTCTTTTTCACGAAATAGATGAGCACACTCGCCTCGGGGGCGTCAAATGGCGACAGGCTTTGCTTGCATGTCGGCTCGACTCGTCTTAAGTTCGGCCTCGCATGCAGAGCCCCGAGCCCAGCTCCAGCCCCTTCGACGCGATCGTCTTCGCGGGCGGAGGCGCCCGCTGCTTCTGGCAGCTCGGCTTCTGGCAGGCGGTCCAGCCCGAGCTGGACCTGCGGCCGAGCCAGGTGGCCGCGGTCAGCGCCGGGGCCACCGTGGCCTGCATGATCTTCGCCGACCGGGCTGCAGAAGGCCTGGCGCGCTTCGAGCGCGCCACGGCCGACAATGCGCGCAACTTCTACCCCGGGCACGTCTTTCGCCGCGAGCCGCTCTTCCCGCACTACGATATCTACCGCCGGATCCTGGCGGAGACCCTCGACGCCCGGGCCCTCTCGCGCCTGCACGCGGGGCCGGAGCTGCGCGTGCTGCTCGCCAGGCCGCCCGCCTATGCGGGCCCTTACAGCGGGGCCTGGCTGGGCATTGCGGCATACAGCCTGGAGAAGAAGCTCACCCGGCCGATGCACCCGCGCCTGCCGGCCTGCCTGGGCTTCGAGCCCGAGGTGGTCGAGGTGCGCGACTGCGAGACGCCCGCAGAGCTCTCCGATCTGCTCCTGCAGTCTGCCTGCACGCCGCCCTTCGTGCCCCCCCTGTGGCGTCACGGCAGGCCGGTGCTGGACGGCGGGCTGGTCGACAACGTGCCGATCGTCGCGCTCAGCGGGCGGACCGAGCGCATCCTGGTGCTGCTGACGCGCCCGCACCCGCAGGCGCGCGTGCCGGACGCGCCCGGCAGGGTCTACGTCCAGCCCTCGCGTCCGGTCCCGGCCGGGCGCTGGGACTACACCGACCCGGAGGCGATCCGGGCGACCTTCGACCTGGGCCGCAGAGACGGCGAGGACTTCGTGACGCGCAGATGCGGAGGAGCCGATCCATGAGCCAGAAGGCCTTCCAGGACTGCTACTCGGACTTCGTCAGCCAGTGCTACGGCTGCGGGCGGCTCAACGAGCACGGCCTGCAGATCAAGAGCTACTGGGACGGCGAGCAGAGCGTGTGCCGCTTCACGCCCCGGCCCTACCACATGGCGGTCCCCGGCTACGTCTACGGCGGCCTGATCGCCTCGCTGATCGACTGCCACTCCACCGGCACCGCCGCGGCCGCGGCCTACAAGGCCCAGGGTCGCGAGATGGGCACCGAGCCCGAGCTGCGCTTCGTGACCGGCTCGCTGCACGTCGACTTCCTCAGGCCCACCCCGATCGACGGCGAGCTCGTGCTGCGCGGCACGGTCGAGGAGGTCAAGGGCCGCAAGGTGGTCGTGAGCGTGGAGCTGACCGTCCGGGGCGAGCTCTGCGCCCGCGGCCGGGTGGTCGCCGTCCAGGCGCCGCCGGATCTCATGAAGCCCCCCGGGGGCTGAGCCTGGCTGCCTGGCTGATGGTGGCCATCGCACCCGTACCCGGTCGTACTCGGGGAGCGTTCCTCGTTCAGGCGCCGGTCTGGGATCCCGTCAGGTGCACACTCGCAGGCCGATGCGGGATGCTCGCCTCAGGCGCGCGGTCCAAGAAAGCAGGCGTTGAGCTGCTCGCCCAGGCGGGCGTAGAGGGGGTTGCCCAGGGCCATGAGGGCGGACGAGATCAGCTTGCCCGCCGGGGTCT
>JAFGRB010000472.1 GCA_016935365.1 Deltaproteobacteria bacterium | reverse complement strand
CCGCCGCTGCCAGCCGTGCCGCCCCGGCCTCCCGCCTCGCCGCCCGAGCCGCCCAGGCCGCCGGCCGCGCCTCGACCTCCTCCTTCGCCGCGCAGGCCAGCCGCGCCGCTCGCGTCGGTGCCCTCGATCCCCGCGCGGGCTCCGCTCGCTCGCCTTGGGTCGTCCCCTGTGCGGCCGGGCGGCAAGCCCCGCTGATAGTCGCCGTCGTCGAGAATCTCTCTCGCCTGCTCGCCCGCGCCCTCGACCGGCTCCTCGCAGGCCGCGCCCAGCGCGGTGAGGATCAGGAAGCAGAGACCGGCCAGCCGCTCGCGCATGACGTTGGAATCAGTCGAAGACCGAGGCCAGCTCGTCCTCGTCCATGCCTTCCCGGCCCACCTTGAGGTAGTAGAAGACCGCGGCCGGGGCGATGGCGCCGATGGCGCCGAAGGCGAGCAGGCAGATGACGGAGATGACGAAGCCCACCTCGGGGCTGTCTATGGTGGCGATGCTCGAGATCCAGTCCACGATCTTCTCCGCGATACCGAGCACGATGACCACGCCGAAGATCCGGCCCCGGCTGCCCTTGGTGAGCGCGAACGAGCGGCTGATGGCGTCGAAGACGCCCGCCTTCTCGACCACCACCGCGGGCGGCGCCACGAAGAGCGCCAGGTGCAGCATGACGCCGATGACGATCGCGCCCAGGGCCAGCAGGAAGGTCAGCAGCCCCAGCCCGCCGAAGGCCATCAGGATCCCGAGCAGCAGGGGCACGCCCGCCGCGAAGAGGATGATCAGCATGGTGACGATGGCCACGCCCACCAGCGGGAAGATCCGCCCGAAGCCCACGGCCAGGCACTTGCCCACGCTGGCGCGCTCGCCTTTCTTGGCCCGGAAGACCGCGTAGATGATGGCCCCGGTGGCGACCGGCATCAGCAGCAAGGTGGGCACGAGCACGGCCAGGGCCTGGTAGAGGAGCGACTCCATCTGGGCCTCGAGCGCGGCGTCGAGGCTCTCCTGTCCCGCGCTCTCCAGGCCGAAGGGATCGCCGAAGGTCACGTAGGCCAGCCAGAGGATGAAGGGCAGGTAGACCAGCCCCACGATGAAGGTGTATCGGCCGATGTTCTTGAAGAACAGCCCGAAGCAGTCGCCGAGCACCTCCCCGACCGGCAGCCTGAGGTACGGGCTGAAGCCCGGATCTGGATCGTAGTAGGCGGGCGGGGGAGCTGGTCCGGAGAGACCCGGACCCGGCGGCGGTGGATAGGCAGTCGGGTCCGGCATCGGGCAGCACCTCCCTGACGGGCACGCCCGGCCAGGCGGCCCGCCCGGTTGAAAAGATACGGCCAAGCCGTCCATTTTCGCAAACAAAATCTGGCCACAATGGCGACAGGGCTTGATTCCCGCACCGCTTTGCGAAATGATACACAGCGATGACCGCTCCCAGGGCAGCGAAGCCATGATCGTCACCTGTCCCCAGTGCGGCACCCGCTTCAAGATCGCCGACGAGAAGGTCTCTTCGCGAGGTGTCAAGGTGCGCTGCTCCAAGTGCAAGCACACCTTTACGGTCAGGCGCGAGGCCGAGCCCGCAGCTCCGGAGGCGAGCGCCCCTGTCGCGACTCCAGCTCCCAGCACACTTCCGGCTCCGCCGGCACCGGTCCAGGCAGCACAGAAGCCGCTGCCGCCACCACCCGCGGTGCCCGGTCTGCCCGTGTCGGCACCGGCGCAAGGGACGAAGCCGGGCGCTCCGCAGACCGGAGCTGCGCTGCCTCCGCCGCCGGTCAAGGCGCAGTCTGCCTTCGCGTCTTTTCCGCCGCCCGCGGCACCCAAGCCCCCGCCTGCAAGCCGAGCGATCGAGCCCGTGGTGCCGGACCTGTCCCAGGCCCGCGAGTCGCAGGTCAAGCGGGTCGGCGCCGGCTTCGTGGACGACCTGTTCGGCGGGGTCGCCGAAGTGGATGTCAGCCGGGCGAAGCCGGCCCGCGCGCCGGCCAAATCCCAGCCCACCGTGGACGATCCCGGCGGAGGCGGTATCGATCTCTTCGATGCCGGCCCCACGGCGGGGGCCGATCCGTTCTCGGGCATCGAGCGCGATCGGCCCTCGGGCCCGGTCGCGGGTGGGGCGCATGAGGATCCCTTCGCCGGGATCGATACCGAGGTGGCTCCGGGCGGCCTGGCGGAGCCCGAAGCGCCGCCGAGCGCGCCACCCCCGCTGCCCGCCGGGCCCGCAGATCCCTTCGCTGGCCTCGGCCCGGGCGCAGGCGCGGATCCCTTTGCGGGCTTCGATGAGCCCGTGCCCGCAGCGGCCCCGAGCAGCGCGGGTGCCGATCCCTTTGCCAGCCTCGATTCGGCGCCGGGTGCAGAGGCGGATCCCTTTGGCGGAATGGACAGCTCGCAGGGCCCGGGCGCTGACGCGGATCCCTTTGGCGGTATGGACAGCTCGCAGGGTCAGGGCGCTGGCGCGGATCCCTTTGAGCGCTTCGATGCGTCCGCACCCGCGGCGGGGCCGCCGAGCGCAGGTGCGGATCCCTTTGAGCGCTTCGATGTGTCCGCACCCGCGGCGGGGCCGCCGAGCGCAGGTGCGGATCCCTTTGCTGGCTTCGATGTCTCCGAGCCCGCCTCGCCGCCTCCTGGCCCCGACTCCTTCGGCGGCGGCGCGGATCCTTTCGGCGGGCTCGACATGGAGCCGCAGTCCCAGCAGAGCCCACGAGGCCAGGCCGGAGATCCCGACCTCTTCTCGGCCGAGGATCTCGGCGGGCAGTCGACTGCCGGCGATGATCCCTTCACCTCTTTCGACACGACGAACGAGATGGTCGATCCGGACGCCTTCGGCGGGATGCCGGCGGATTCCATGACCGGAAGCGGCCTCGAGCTGAGCAGCGAGGGGCGGCTGATCGGACAGGAGCCGCCCAGGCCACCGCCGCCCATGAAGAGCAGTCCACCGATGCAGGATGCAGAGCCCGCACCCGCCCCGGTATTCCACGCCCCGCTCCCGGCGCCACCTGTCGAGGAGCCAGCCCCGTCCCCCGGCGGTCTGCTGGTGTACAAGATCGTCTTCGGGACGGTCGTGGTCTTGCTGGCATTCTTCGTGTTCATCGTCTATCGAAGCGGCGGCAAGCTCGACCTGACCGATCCGGCCACCTACATCGAGGCGTTCACGGGCGCCCAGGAGGGCAGTGTCGGCTCGGCGGACATCGAGATGCTATCGGTCACCCACACGAGCTACCCGAATCGCCACGGGCATCCGCTGGTGCTCATCTGGGGGCGGGCGCGCAACACGACTGCCGAGGAGAAGAAGGGCGTCACGGCCACCGGGCAGGTCATCGACCGCAAGGGCGACGTCGTGGCCGAGCTCGCCGTGCCGGTCGGCGTGGTCTTCACGCCGCCCGAGGTCTACGGATTCACCGATCCCCAGGCGGTGGGAGAGGCCTACCGCAAGGGCTACGCGGGGCTGAAGTCGAAGGGAATCCCGCCGGGCGCGGAGACCGCTTTCATGGTCGTGCTCCACGAGCACCCCGCTGAGATGGATGGCCATCGCCTGCGGGCGGTGCTCTCGGAGAGCAGCGATCCGCTGGCGGGCTTGCCCGCACCTGCCTTGCCGGATGTCTCGGATGACGAGGGCCCGGCTGCCGGAGAAGGCGCTGGCGAAGCTGGCTCGCCCGCGCCGGAGGACTCTCCCGGACCCAAGCCGGCTGGACCCAAGCCGGCCGGAGCCAAACCGGCCGGGGTCAAGCCGGCTGGACCCAAGCCGGCCGGTGCCAAGCCGGCCGGGGCCAAGCCGGCTGAGCCTGCCGGGGGCGGGCCGGATGCGGCTGCGGGCAAGGTCCAGAAGAAGGGAACGTTTGTGCGATTCGGCCCCTAGCTGCGGTCAGGTCGTATCCGCGACCCGGTGCGAATGACGAGCCCAGGTAGATGGAAGAAGCTCTTCCGCAGGCTGTGCGCCCTGCCCGAGCCGGCCATGCGCAGAGAGGTGCTCATCGAGCTCGTCGAACGACTGGAGCCGGAGGATGTGCTGGACCTGCTCGGCGAGGTGACCGCGGGCGTGAGCCGGCGCTCGGCATCCCACCTGCTGGTGTTCGAAGCCATCAGCCAGATGATCCTCGCGGGCCAGCAGCGGGGACATCTCTACGAGCTGCTCGCGGAGGTATACCGCTTGGCGCTGGACCGAGGGCTCGAAGAGGTCAGCCAGATACTCATGATCGCAAAGCCCCAGAGGGGTCCGGTGCCGGAGAAGGAGGCTCCGGGCGATCTCGAGATGAGCCAGCTCACGCTGGGCGAGCGCAAGTTCCTCGCACGGGGACGCGATCGCTACCGGCTCGAGCGCCTGCTGCTGGATCCGAACCCGGCCGTGCTGCGCAACCTGCTGCGCAACCCCAACCTGGTCGAGCAGGACGTGGTCCGGCTCGCCTCGCGCCGACCGGTCCGGGCGGAGGTGCTGCGGGAGGTCCATGAGAGCCGCTGGGGCCGGCGCTACCGGGTCCGACTGGCACTGGTCTACAACCCGTACACGCCGACGGAGGTCTCGATCAAGCTGCTGGCGTTTCTCTTGCACCGGGACCTGAGAAGCGTCGCCGCCGATGGCGGACTTCACGAGCTCGTGCGCCGACAGGCCCGGCGCCTGGTCGCACTCCGAAAGCGAGAGGACGACTAGACCCAAAACAAGTGCAGCGCACTTGTTTTGGGTCTTAGTCACTCTCAGGGGCTTTCGCAAAGCCCCTCGCTGCTGGAAGTCGATTCCAGCAGCTTCACCCCAAAACGACCGCCCTTCGGGCGGCTAGCCCTGAAAACAAACGCGGCTTGGAAAGCCGCGCTTGTTTT
>JAFGRB010000471.1 GCA_016935365.1 Deltaproteobacteria bacterium | reverse complement strand
TCCCCGCCTTCCCCCTTCCAGGGGGAAGGGGTTTTTTATCCTACGTTCACAAGATGAAACGCCCCTCCCCTGGTGGGGGGGGCCGGGCGAAGCCCGGGGGAGGGGGACGCGTCTGAGCCACAACATCTTGGTCCCACCCACTGTCTTCACTACGGATCGGTCGAACCTCTTTGGGTCACACGGCCAAAGGCCGTGGTATTCGCTCGCAATAATGCTTAACCACAGCCAATTATCTCCGCTGCTACCGTGAACTATTCGGCATCCAATCGTGCCATCCTCCTCCTCCTTCGTCGTCAAACCGTCTTCTTCCTCTTCTGTCTGTATTGGGCACAGTCTCTCCTCATCACCTCTGGGAACAAAGCAAGACGGTGGCAACGGCATGCAATCGTGATCGCGCTGGTCATGGGTGATTCGTATCGTGATACTACCCTGTGTGGAATTTCCAGACACATCAGTAGCGCGAAGACCAATAGTATATTCCCTCCCATCGAGGAGTTGACCAGCACGTTCTGCTCTTAGACACACATAATCATCAAACAGAATAATATCCCCTGAAGTGTTACCATCGCCAATCGCGTCATCAGGTTGATTACTTGACACACTCTCAAATCGAACATCTGGATCCGGATCACATGCATCTACAACATCTGCCAGCACATCCTCTCCCGCCACGAGTCTTATATACTTATGGTTCGGTGGGGCGACGCAATATACAGACTGATCAATTGATCCTATTTCAGGAGGCGTAGTGTCTTCCACAGATAACAATACGCCATCTCTATTCGACAGCCCTTCATTATCCACAACGAACATGCTGATCTTGTGATCGCCCAAGGGCACCATGCAACTGATACTCTCCGCCTCTCCAACAATCCTCCTGTCCAACACCCACAATATCTTGTCAACGGATCCACCGAAATCCTGTGTGGTCCCAGATAATTCCAATATTGCTCCATTATCGGAATCACACTCGAATACAGAATTCGTCATTGGAGATTGAATCTCCACATAGGGTTGAAGGTTCTCCCATTTCGCGACTATCTTAACCCGTATTGTAGCAGTGTCTCCTCCTTCTATTTCTGTAGTCTTCTCCCCAATAAGAACAATAGCCTCTCTGTTGTAGTCTAAATAGCCCTCATAGAGTTGTTCGTTAGTCCATTCCATGTAGATGTCCTACTCAAAAGCATGGCTTTTCCAAATATACGCATGTACAGTAGAAGAGATATCGCCCGGTTGCCTCCTCGGATGTCGACTCCTTTTCTGCGCAAAGAAGAGAAATATATACCTCTGGAGCACCGAACATGTCACCAGCACATGTGCCACCTGGAAGGACAGATGCATCTTCGCATCTCCAGCAAATGTTGTGGCACTCCCAGAGTTCTCCAATTACGGGTGGTTTAATTGGGCCAAGCACACAACTAGAGAGAGAGAGAGAGAGAACAAAGGAAAGTATAGAAGAAGAGTCTTCTACTCATGGTGATCTCCTCTTATTAACTCCTATTATATTACATAAATACTAGGTCTCTGTCAAGCGCTAATTGTCTGAGTCAGTCCGGCGTAGCAGGGCTTCGGTCCGAAATCTCGGGATCCTAGGTCCCATCAAGCCCGCCTGCCGCTCTGGCCGCGGACCAGCCCGCCGCCGATCAGGTGGGCGGCCCGGAGCGGCTCGGGCAGCTTGGAGCGGGTGCAGGTCAGCTCGAGCAGGGCGCGGGCCTCCTCGAGGTCCATGCCGGCCAGCTGGCAGTGGATGCCGGCCAGGGCGTGGATCGGGCCCGCGGCCTGGATCAGGCGCCAGCGGCGCTCGAAGCCCGGCAGGCGGCCGAGCGCCCGGCGTATGGCCCGCATGTCGGGAGAGCGGCGCATGACCACCATGACGCCGAGCCCGCTCTGCTCGTGGAGCGCGCGGATGTCGACCACGTTGAAGCCGGCCAGGGCGATGCCGTCCAGGATGGCGTAGCGGAGCTGGGGCAGGAACTTGCTGTGGCGGAGCATGGCGATCAGCCGCTCGGTCGCATTCCGGCCGTCGCGGCGCACCCGGGTGCTGAGCAACCCGTCGAAGCAGGTGCCGCCCCGGTAGACGGCGCCCACGACCAGCACGTCTCCCTTCCTGCGCCGGTCGAAGGGGCCGTCGTCGATCCCGATGCTGCGTACGCCGTCTTTCAGCCTGCTAGCCGTCCTTGCCGTGCCCCATTGCGGTCACCACCGCGTGAACGAGCCCGATCGCCCCGGCGCCGGCGACCAGGTACCAGAGCTCGTCGATGGCGGCGAAGTGCGCGAGCAGCGCCAGCACCCCCGCCCCGGCCGCGTAGAGCCCGGCCAGCACCAGCACCTTGTCCCACACCCCCACCGGGTGCTCGCCGGCCACGACCTCCGCCCGCCGGGGCTCGAAGAGCATCCGGTAGGCCTTCCGGCCGTAGCGGTAGACCAGCTGCCAGACCGGCAGGTAGACGAGATCCGTGCGCGCGATGTCGAGCTCGACATCGCTGTTGAGCAGCCTGGCTCCCGCCCGCCCGGCATCCTCCCGGGCCTCTTTCTCGAGCAGCTTGACCAGCTCGCGGCGTGCCTGCTGCTCGGCCTGCTTGCGGTCCATCTGGCCGTGCAGCACCTTCATCTCGCCCAGGCCGCGCACATCGAAGCTCGCCAGGCCGAGCTCGCCTACCTGGACCTGCTTGCCGTCCGTCAGCAGATCCACGCCCTCGCTCTCGAGCTGCCCCAGCTTGCCGCCGAGGACGAAGCCACCCCAGTCCGGCCGAACGGCCAGGCCGCCGGGCTTGAGCGCATCCGTGCCGAAGACCTCGCCGCCGAGCAGCCTGGCGAGCACCGGCCAGTAGAAGTCGCGTTGGAAGCGGCTGCTGACCTTGTTGTCTCGATGGCGATGGGACTCGTCGCTGGTGGTCAGGACCGTGCCCGTCCAGTCGACCCGGCCCTGGGCCTGGATCGCCCAGACCGGAAGGACATAGGCCTGGATCAACTCGATCTTCGCCCTGCGGTCCAGATCGGCCGGCTTGAAGAAGCCGGTCGCCATCCACTGTTGGGCGCTCTGCCTGACCTCGTCCTGGCCGACGCGCAGGGGCAGCAGGAAACAGTCGCTCGCCGGCAGGGTGGACCTGCGCTCTCCCTCCAGCATGAAGACCGTACCGCAGTATGCGCAGGCCAGGACCACCTCGCCGGATTCGTACTGGACGGGCGCGCCGCAGTTCGAACACGCCAGCTCTAGCAGTGCCTGCTCCGTCATGTCAGCATCCTCAGAAGCTCGCATGGATGAAGATTCCCGCCGGCGCCGGGGCAATGCCGAGCCTGGCTTTCCCTTCGCCGGTGTCGGCGTCCATGTCCTCCACGAAGAACATGACCACCGCGGCGGCCAGGATCGCGCCGCCCGTCCCGAAGAGGATGTTGGCCGCCAGCTTGCGCGTCTCGTAGGTGTCCGCCACAGCCTCGGCCTCGTCCGCCCAGCGCGCGCTCTCGAAGTCGCTCTTGGCGCTCAGGGCGAGCCCACCGCACAGGCCGCCGCTCGCGAGCGCTGCCGCCCCCACACCCGCGAGCACCCAGGTCCAGATCCGCCTCCGGCCCGCCGGCCTGGACGCGACGATCGCGGGCTCGGCCTGGACGGCCTTCTCGCCCGGCTTGGCCGTCCTCTCCGGATCCACTTTGGCGACCTCGGGCTCCGGCTTCTCGTCCGGGCGCGAGGGCTCGGTTGCCGGCGGCGGCAGGCAGGCCTTGATCCTGACGAAGCTGGCCAGGATCTTCGGGGAGGTGTCCGGCGGCGGCTCGATACTGCGGTCCAGCTCGAGCGCCAGCTTGAACTCGCGCTCGGCGCTCGCCTCGTCGCCCAGGGTGAAGCGCACCAGCCCCAGCAGGAGGTGGATCTGGGCCTTTTCGACGTCGCTCGAGTCGTGCTTCAAAGCCTGCTGCAAGATCTGCAGGGCGGAATCGAAGTCGAAGGATGCATAAGCCTTGCGCGCCTTCTCGAGGTAGGGGTTCCTCGCCCGCTTCTCGAACGGCACAGTCCGGCCGGCCAGCAGGTCTCCCATTACCTTGTCGAGGCCCTCGACCAGGGCTTCGCGCGTGCAGGCGCCCTTGGACGAGGCCGTGCGCAGCGTGGCCTGCGACTCTCGCGGATACAGGGACGCGGTCAGGATGCACACCCCGCCCATGGGAAGGACGCTTACCGCAAGCGTGTAGTCCGCTTGCAGGGCGCGCTCCACGTCTACCTGGCAGGCGCGCTCGCCAAAACACAAGTACAGATCGCGCGACTGCAGGTGACGCCTGACGGCCTCCCACGGAACGATCCGAACAGCGGCCAGGTCGCCGAGCTTGCGCTGCAGGTAGCTGCTCATCCCGTCCAGCTCGGCCTCGGTCAGGTCCACGCCACGGCCCTCGATGGAATGCACCGCCACAGAAGGTTCGTTCTTTCGGTCTGCCCCCTGAGCGCCAGCCTGCCCGAAGACGAACAGTGAGGCCCAGGCGGTCAGGATCGCGAGGCGGGCTGGCAGATCTGACATCGGCGTCCTCCGTCGCATGTCTCGGCCGGTCGCAGGCGTGGGGGCAACGATAGCACACAGCCCGCCCGCGGACAAATCGGAGCCTTCCGGCTCACTGGCTGGTGACCTGATCGCGCTCCACCTGCAGGATCTGGGGCCAGGGAGAGCCCGGCAGGAGCACCTCGAGGCTGACGGCGCTGCCGACCTCGCCCCTGATCAGCTCGACCGCCCGCTGCAGACCCAGGTCGCCCACCTCGAAGCCGTCGATCTTGAGGATCTCCGCGCCCTGGCCCAGCCCGGCCATGGCGGCCGGGCCCGACTCGAAGGCCTTGTCCACGAAGAGCCTGCCCCGCTTCAGCTTGAGCACCATGCCCACGCCCGAGTATCGGAAGGCGCGCTGCTCGCCGTCCGAGGCGGGCTGCAGAGACACGTCGCCCAGATCCAGCTCGCCGCCGGGCGGTGCGGTCACGCCCGAGACGAGCTCCGAGAGATAGCCCCGCAGGTGCACCTGGATCGTGACCCGCTCGGCCGGCACGCCCGTGAGCCGGAAGCGGCCTGCGGCCCCGGTCCGGTCCGCGACGCCGCGTCCCTGGACGCTCCGGGCGCTCACCCGGGCGCCCTCGAGCGGCTCTCCGCTGGCCGCGTCCACGACCCTGCCCAGCACGCTTCCCCCGGAGAGCAGCTCGATCTCGCCGGCGTCGGTCCGCCCGCCCGAGCGGATCACCAGGCCGGCCACCCTGGCCGAGGTGTAGCCCGCGGCCGAGACCTCGATGGTGTAGGTCCCGGGAGACAGCGGGCCGAGCTCGAACAGCCCATCCGGGTCCCTCACGCTCCGATCCCGAAAGGCCCCGCCGGGCAAGGCCTCCCCATCCGGCGCATGAAAGCGCACGACCCGGACCCGGTACTGCGAGACGGGCGCTGCGCCGGCCACCACCCGGCCCTCGAGCAGCCCCGGGGCCGGGAGCCGGAGCACGACGGGCTGGGCGACGCCGAGATGCACGGCCAGCGGCTCGGACATCCCGTGAGCGGGATGCGATGCGCGCAGGCTGAAGCGCTCGTCGGGAAAGGGCGGCAGGAGGACGAAGCGCCCCTCGGCCTCCGAGATGGCCACCGGCAGACCGGTCCGGCCAGCCTGCGCATCTGCGAAGACGGCCGCGCCCTCCACCCCCCGGCCGGATGCGTCCTCGACCCGCCCGGCAATGCTCGTGACCGCCTCGAGCACCAGCTCGTGCTCGGCCGTGCCCGCGGCCGCCACCCGGCCTTCGATCCGCTCGCCGGGAGCGTGGTCGATGGCCCGGGCGAAGAGCGTGTAGGCACCTGCCGGGATGCCTTCGAATCGGAACCCGGCATCCGGCCCGGTTCGCGTGGAGCGGACCCGGCGCTCGCCCTGCGGGAGCAGCCTCACCTCGGCCCCCACCAGGCCGCGGCCCGAGCCGTCGATCACCCGGCCCGCCACCACCGCGGCGGTGCACAGGAGCACGTCCAGTCCGGAGACCTCCTGGCCCGCGCGCAGGAAGACCTCCCGGCTCTCGGCCAGGGCATAGCCCTCGATCTCGGCCAGGACCTGGATCCGCCCGGGGCCGAGGCAGTCGAGCGCGTATCTCCCCTCCGGCCCGGTCACCAGGTCGGGCTCCAGGCTGAAGGCCTGGCTCTGCCCGGGCGACTCGAGAAAGAGCACGCTCAGCCTCGCACCGGCCACAGCCCGACCATCCGACAGCACCGAGCCCGAGATCCGGGCGCAGCGCAGCAGCGCGAGCTCGACATCCTGCAGGGTCCGGCCCGCGCGAAGGCGGACCTCGAGCTCGGCCGGGCCCGCACGCGCGCCGGCCGTGTAGCCGGGCGCCGAGGCCTGCAGGCTGCAGGTCCCGGGCTCGAGGCCCTCGAAGCAGAAGGCCCCCGATCGGTCGCAGCCCTTCTGTCTTCTCGACCCGTCTGCACACTGGAGAGCGATCCGGCCAGCGATCGGCTCTCCAGTGTCCCGGTCCACGATCCGACCGCAGAGGGAGGCCTCGGCATCGGTGTTCGGCGTCGCGTCCAGACCCTGCTCCTGCTCCGGCACGCCGCGCTCGGGAGGAGACATGAGGAGAAAGGCCAGCCAGACCACACCCAGCACGGCGAGCAGGATCGCTCCGAGCAGCAGGTGGAGCCCGGGCTTGCGAGGGGAGCCGACCACGCGAGCAGTCTGGCCTGCGGGCGCGCCCAGGTCAAGGCCCGGTCGCTTTGAGGAATCCGCGCTGTAGCGTTTTCACCCCCACCCGGGCTTCGCCCGACCTCCCCCGTCAAGGGGGAGGCGAATTTTCGAAAAGTGCACAAAGTGTTACGTCCCTCCCCTGGCGGGAGGGACCGGCCGAAGGCCGAGGGAGGGGGGCGCGTAGCTTGGTCAATCATC
>JAFGRB010000470.1 GCA_016935365.1 Deltaproteobacteria bacterium | reverse complement strand
CCCTGGAGGGGCGCAGCCATCTCTGCGTCTCGGACAGGGCTCGAGATTGCCGCGCCCTTTCAGGGCGCATGATTATGTTCTCTCCGCCTCCCTGGGGCTGAAGCCCCAGGCTCTATCCCATCGCTGCTTCGCAGCGAAGATCCGGATCTCGGAGCGTGCCAAGCCCATTCTTTCCTTGCGCTCCGAGATGTGTGTCAGGCTCAGGGCTTCGCCCTGGGCTATCCTATTGAGCCCCTTCGGGGCTTTTGTTCGAGTTCTGCAAGCGGCTGTTGCGAGTGCTTACAAGGCTCAACAGGAGGAGGCGAGCCGTGAACGAGATCACCCAGCGCTTCCCGCGCAAGGCGAGAGCGTCCGACCGCATCGAGCACCTGAGCTGGACCCTGGACCTCGACTGCGCCCTGGGCTTTGCCGGCCGGATGGACCGGGCGCGTCTGGAACGCGAGGCGGCCGAGATGGCCGAGCACTTTCCGCGCTGGATCCTGACCGCGGGCAAGGGCCGCGAGCGCGTCCGCTGCCGCCGATGCGCGGGCCCGCTGGTCTTCTGGCGCGGGCTTCGCTGCGCGCTCTGCGGCCGTGACTTCGACCGGGGCTCGAAGATCGGCCGGCCCCGGCTGGCCTGGTTCGGGCTCCTGCCGCCGATCGGCATCGGAGGGCTTGCGCGCATCGACGAGGCGCTGCGGGCCAGCACGCCAGAGCAGCACGTCCTGGGCGAGCGGCCCGGCATCGGTCGCTACTTCCTGGTGCCACTCGTGGCCGCCTACCCGAGCGACTTCCCGCGCTCCGCGGTCCGGGTGCATTACCTGCCCGGCTTCTTTCGCATCCGCGGCATGCCGCCGGACTCGCCCTCGCACGCGACCCACCTCTACGGACAGGGCCAGATGTGCCTGTTCGCGGGCGGGGAATGGCAGCCGGAGACGACCTGCCGGCAGGTCCTGCAGCAGCGCGCCTATGCCCACGTGGTCAAGCTGCTCAACTACGCGAACGGCAAGCGCCGCGCGTTTGCCAAGGTGAGCTAGCGCCATGCGCACCCAGGTCCACATCGCCGCGGCCTGCTGGCGCCAGATCCGCGAGGAGCTCGATCGCGTCTACCCGGCCGAGGGCCTGGCCATCCCGCTCGTCTGGCTGCGGCTTCGCGCGGGCCGCCGGAATCCCTGCGCGCCGGTGCGGCTCGCGGACATCCGAGGACTGGTCGTCGCCCGCGCGGTCCTGGTGCCGCCGGAGCTGCAGGTCAACTCGGCAGCACGGGTCGCGGTGATCCGCGATGCGACCGACGCGCTCGTCAACCGCGAGATCGAGCGTCTCGTGCAAGCGCACCCCCGGCTGCGCGCATGCGCGTATCTGCACTCCCATCCCTTTGCCCGCGGCCGGACCTGGCCGTCCTCCGGGCTCGATTGCGACTACGAGGGACACATGCTGCCCCTGCTGCGCCGCAACCGGCACTGCAACCTGGAGACCGCTTTCAGCTTCATCGCCTGCCGCAGCCGGAGCGATCCGGCCGGCTGGAAGCTGCAGGCCTTCGCCCTCGACGATCAGCAGCGGGTCGTGGACCTGGGCTTCGCCCGCGTGCTGGATGACGGAAGCCCCCGCTTGCGGCCGGCCCTGCTCGCGGGGCTGGACCGCCGGGTGCCGCAGCGCTGCCTGCTGCGGCGCTGGTCGCGAGCGCTGCGCCGCGCCGGCGTGCGCTCCTGCCGCGAGCCGCTCTTCGACGGCTTCGATCGGGTCGGGGTGGAGATCGGCGACGGGCGCCGGCTCGTCATCGTCCTGCCCATCGACCTGCCCCGCCACCCTGCCCGGTTCTTTCTCGTGCGGGGATTGGGCTGGCAGGAGATCCACCCTCCCGAGGCGCGCTCGCTCGCGCCGGACGCCTGGCTGCGCATCGCCCGCAGGCTCGCAGCCTCCCCGGCGCCTCGTCACAGTGGTTCCGATGCCATACAGAGCGCCGCGCGCAGCCGAGCGGGGGCCCGTAAGTCGCGCGGAGGGCGGTTCAAAGCCCGAGCACGAATGGGGGTGCTCGGCGTTGCAGCGACGCGCAAGTCTATCTGAAAGATGAGGAGCGATCTCATGGGACAGCAGGAGGACTACTTTGCCCGGGTCGCGCCGTTGCTCGGACGCGGACTCGCCGGCCGGCTGCTCGCCTTCCGCAGACCCCGCCTGACCGGCAGGCTGCTGGAGCTGCTGTTCTCCTGCCGGCTCGACCGCGCGGTCCTGGAGGGTCCGGACGAGCCGGCCGGCTGGCCGCTCGACCGGCTGATGCGGCCAGCCTCGGGCGCGCGGGCCACAGCGCGCCTGCTGGCCTACCTGGAGTGGAAGAACCGCTTCGCGCCTCTGCGCGTCCTGCCCCCGGGTCAGGCGGCCGAGCTCCGCGTCGACGCCCGGCTGCTGCCCGATGGCCAGGCGCCCCACCTGGTCTTCGATCCGCGCGGGCCGGCTTGCTGTCTGCGCCTGCTGCCCGGCGACCCCTGGTCGCTGCTCGATCTCAGCTACGCCGCGGCCCACCGCATCCGGGACTTCCTGCTCGGACGCGCGCCGCTGCCGGACCGGCCGGTCTACGTCGGCAACCACCTGTGGCCTTTCGCCGAGACCGATCGCGCCGTCTCCGCCCCGCAGTCCTGTCCCCTGCCCTCGTCGGCGCGCATCGCGGTCGTCGGCTGCGGCAGCGTGGGCAGCGAGCTGGTCAGGCTGCTGGACGGCCCCGGCATCGAGTGGCAGCTGGTGGACGGCGCCAAGGTGAGCGTCTTCAACCCCATGCGCCAGTACTTCGGCAGCGCGGAGATCGGCCAGCCCAAGGTGGAGGCGCTCGCCGAGCGCCTGGGGAGAGAGCGGGTGACAGGCCACCGGATCCGCCTCGGCGCGGACAGACTGCACCTGCTCGACGCCTGGCTTCAGGCACAGAGGCCCGATCTGGTCGTGCTGGCGGCCGGCACGGCCGATCACGGCCCGCTGGCCAGCCGGCTGTGGCGCGCGCGCGTGCCTCACCTGGCGGTCTGCGCCTATGCCCAGGCTCGAGCCTTCGAGATCGCCTGCGTGCTGCCCGGTGAAGGGACCCCGTGTCTGCACTGCTTCCGCGGCCGGCTCTTTGCCGGACCCGCGAGCGCGCCGGTCGTGGACGACGAGCTGGCCGCCTTCCTCTACCAGCGACTCGACGCCCGCAGCCGGGAGCGGCTGTATGTCGATCTGGTGGCCGAGCCGGCCGGCTACATCGAGACCGGCCGGGTGGCCGCAGTCGCAGCCCGCTGCGCCGCGGAGATGCTGCGCCCGGCTGCCGAGCGCGGGCTCTGGTTCCGGCGCATGCTGGGCGCGAGCACCACCTGCCTGCTGGGCGGCAACGCGGTCGATCGCAGCCAGAGCGGCGCGCACGCCTATGGGCTGAGGTACACGGGCCAGGTCGTGCGGCTCGGGGTCGAGGACCTGGCCGGCAGCGAGGAGCAGACGCGCTGTGCGGTCTGCGGCCGCAGCCTGGACATCCGCCACCGCCTGGACCTGCCCGAGACGCCGGACGCGGAGGTCGATCTGGCCCTGCTGGCCGGCTGAAGCGCGCCACCCGGATCCGCCACCTCGTCGCGCGACTCGGCGGCGCAGCACCGAAGTTGACGATCTGGCGTCCCGGACATGACGCTGTGGGAGATGCTGGCACCGAACAATCCGCGTTGTTCGCAAATGCGCTTGCTGTTCGGGTTTGCGCAAGTCAGGAAAAGGAAATACCCCATGATTTGGCCATGAAGGCCGTGAAATGGAACGCAATCACGATGATTGACCAGGCTACAGTGACGGTGGGCCCTTGTGGAATTTTATCGGTAGGCCATTTCCTTCAAGACGTAGGGGCGTGGTTTATCCACGCCCGAACGCTCCTTCGCGTCTGCGGGCGGGCGTAAAGCCCGCCCCTG
>JAFGRB010000469.1 GCA_016935365.1 Deltaproteobacteria bacterium | reverse complement strand
TTCCAGCAGCTTCACCCCCAAACGACCGCCCTTCGGGCGGCTAGCCCTGAAAACAAACGCGGCTTGGAAAGCCGCGCTTGTTTTAGGCTAGATTGGAGAACTCGTAAGCCCCACAGGGGCGGGATAAAACAGGCCAGGGCTTCGCCCTGGGCTTGCTTATCTCGCCCTTTCAGGGCTCGAACGTATCCCGGGATCCGTGCAGGCGCGCCGTGCGAGCACCAGGCTCTCGATCGCGAGCAGCAAGAGCACCAGGCTCGCGAGCCAGCGGAAGAGCACCGCTCCCCAGTGCTCGCCGACGCGCACGGCCCCCCACCAGTCCAGCCCGTAGTCGAGCTTGACGCCCCTCGGGGCCCAGGCCGGAATCCCGAGCGACTTCCAGGGGTGGTCGCTGTCGAAGTCCTCCGTCTGGAGCACGAGGTGCTTCGCGAGCCACCAGTGTCCCAGGATGGGGGAGAAGTGGGGCAGGTAGTGGACCTGGAGCAGGGGGTCGATGGGCTTCTGGACCTGCTTGCCGATCCGCTGATCCCAGGTGGGAAAGCTCTGCCGGGTCGCCCCGCCGGCCACGGCCAGGAACTTCCACGACGGCACCGCGCAGCCGAGCAGCTGGACGAAGAAGGCCAGTGCGACCGCGACCGCCAAGCCGGACCGGGCAGCCCACCGCCGCCACCTGTCGGCCGGCCAGCCCGCAGGCATGAGCTGGGCTGCGGGCAGGCAGGCGAGCGGCACCAGCACGACCAGGAAGCGCGGCCCCCAGGACCAGTCCCCGTGCCAGCACCACCAGCGGCCGAAGATGAAGACCAGCACGGCCGAGGTCGCAAGGACGAGCCTGGCCTCGGCCCCGTGCGCCCGGAAAAAGCGCCTCCAGCCCCACAGCGCCGCCAGGGTTAGCGGGTTGAAGAGAAAGAAGCTCTTCGACGGGCTGAACAGGTAGGCCCAGACCGCCACGGACAGCGGATGGGAGAAGCCGAGCTCCCCGTCGCGGAAGCTGTGATAGCCGAAGTCGAGCATCGATCCGAAGCGGAAGGCGTTGTAGGCGAGCTGGTAGGCGACGAAGGGAAGCAGCGCTGCCGCGAAGAGCCCGAGCGCCCGCATCGACCCTCGCCAGCGATCCCAGACCAGGTAGAGGCCGAAGACGGGCACCAGGGCGAAGTTGGCCGCCTTGCCCATCACAGCCAGCCCCAGCGCGGCCGCGCCCAGCACCGGCAGGTACCAGCGCCCCTGGCCGCGGCGCTCGGCGTGCAGGGCGACGAACGCGCCCAGCAGGCCCGCCGTCTGCAGCATCTCCGAGAAGAAGACCCGCGAGTAGAACCAGACCGTGGTGGTGGTCCCGAGCAGGAGGGTCAGCACCAGAGCCCGTTCCAGTCGCTTGCCCACGCCCAGCCGGCAGGCCAGCAGGAAGAAGAACATCCACGCCAGCGCCCCCATGGCCGCGGGCCCGAGGTAGGCGCACAGATGCCGGACCATCGCGTGGGCCGGCCCTGACTCCAGCCCGCAGGCCTCCACGAGCCTGAGCAGTGCGATACCGGGCACAAGCGCGAGCGAGATGCCCAGCCCGTAGTCGGTCACCCGGCAGCCGTCGTCGGTGCGGTAGGTGTTGGCCGCCCGTCCCTTGTCCAGGCAGATCGTTCCCGCGTCGATCAAGCGCTCGGCCGTCCAGTAGACCAGGTCCCCGTCGCCGATGTAGGGCTGCCCCGAGGCGGTCAGCAGGTAGAAGCACAGGCCCAGGGCGAAGACCCAGCGCGCGGCGCGCCACTCCGCAGGCGCCGCGTCTCTCTCGTCCGCTTCCATGCCCGCCAAGCTAGCGCGATGCGCCCCCGAGAGCAACCGATTGACCGTCGGGCCGCGGGCATGCTCAGATTGCAGGGACCCGGCGATACGCCATCGGAGAAAGGAAGATCTCATGCATGCTGCGAAGTCGAGCTCATGGCTGGCCGCGCTGGTCCTGCTCTGCGCCGCCTGCGGAAGCGAGGAGGAGAAGTGTGGCAACGCCCGGCTGGACGAGGGGGAGTACTGCGACACCGGCGTCTCGTCCGGCGAGTGGATGTGCCCGGTCGAGGAGTCGTGCATGGACTTTGATCCGTGCACCGAAGATCGCCTGGTCGGCGAGGGCTGCCAGGCCCGCTGCGAGAACACGCCCATTACCGAGGCCATCGGCGGCGACGGCTGCTGCCCCGACGGGGTCGATCCCGACCAGGACTCGGACTGCGGGAACGTGTGCGAGCGGGCGATGGGGCTGTACATGACCTGGATAGATGACTTCTGCCAGCAGCACCAGAGCTGCTGCTTCTGCGAGTGCTTCGAGCAGGACAAGAACGTCGCCTCGGTGGACCCCTGCTCATGCGAAGCGCGCGAGCCCATGGGCGAGTGCAGCGGAGATCTCTTGGAGCAGTCCCAAGCATGCATGGCCGATCAAGTCGAGTGCCGCAACGACCTGATAGAGCTCCTGAACATGGTCTGCAGCTCGGAATGATCCCCCCTCGAATCTCGGCCTCTGTGCAAAGGGGATTTGACATGATGCCCGCGACCTGCCGAGCTGCGCTGCTCGCGATCCTGTGTGTTGCGCTGCTCGCCCCGACTCCCGCGAGGTCTCAGCCGGTCAGCCTCAGGCCCGATCATCCCCGGCTGCTGATCACCCAGGACAACGCGGAGACGATCCGGGCCCGGATCCAGAACCCGTCGAGCGTCGTCCACCAGTACTACGCCGACGTGCTCGCCTACGCCATCGAGAACCTGGCCGAGACGCCCGATCCGGACGCCTCCAACATCGATCAGCGGCTGCTCTCGCTGGCGCTGGTCTATGCGCTCGGCCCCGTGGACGGATTCGACTACACCGGGCACGCGGCAGACGAGTTTTCCGCCGCGGCCATCGCCTGGCTGCGGGTCTACGCCGACAAGTACCACTTCCAGGGCCCCAACTCGGGCTACGCGGCCCACGACGTCTACGACATGAGCCTGGCCTACGACTGGATCCACGACCGCCTGTCCGCGGACGACAAGGTCTACATCCTGGAGCGCCTCATCTCGGCCTCGGATCACATGAAGGCCTTCGACTGCAAGTACTGGTTCTCGGACTACACCCTGGGCTGCTACTCGCACACCGTCGCCGGGCTCGCCTTCTGGGGCGACGACGTGCCGCTGGACTTCACGCTCTGGTGGGAGCAGTACGGCGACCCGCAGCACACGGAGTTCTCCTTCTCCGGCTCGAGTGACGTCAAGGCCGCCGAGTACATCGACTCCTTCATCTCCCAGCTCATCGACGAGTCCTACGCGACGTGGGACTTCGCCACCATGGGCGGCGGCTCCTTCCAGAGCATGCTGGGCCACAGCGGCGACCTGTTCATGTGGCTGCGCGTGCTGGACGCCTGGCGCACGGCCACCGGCGAGGATCTCATCTCCGGCCTCGACCTCTTCACCCAGCACCCCTTCTGGTGGACCTATGGCCTGGTGCCCTACCTGAAGAACCTGGACAGCACGGGCTCCGGCTGCGGCGACGCGCTCGTCAACACGGACAACGAGCCCTTCTACTCCGACCTGCTGGCCCAGCACACCGACAGCGCGGTGACCGGCGCGGCCTTGCTCAGCACCCTGATGCCGGACAGCGACGCGGCCGCGCTCTGGCAGTGGTTCGTAGACAGCCATCTGTACTTCCGCTACACGATGGGCGTGAAGCAGAAGATCTTTCTCGTCCTCTGGTACGACGACACGATCGAGGCCCGCTCGCCGGCCGACCTTGGCCTGCCCACGGCCAGGCTCTTCGGCACCCTCGACGGCGGAGACCCCACCGGGGCCACCCGGCACGCAGGCGGCCCGGGCATCGTGCTCATGCGCTCGGCCTGGGAGGATCCGGACGCGACCCTGGCGATCTTCAAGCCGCGCCCGTTCATCTTCCTGCACCAGGACCGGGACTCGAACAGCTTCGCCATCTATCGAAAAGGCTACCTGGCGATCGACAGCGGCAAGTACCTCGACGGCGACTGGGCCGATCACGAGGCCAACTACACCTATCGGAGCATCGCCCACAACACGGTCCACGTATACGACCCCGACGAGGACTTCGGCAGCAATCGCGCCAACGACGGCGGGCAGCGGATCTCGGGCGGGGAGATGTCGCTGATCGCGAACTACCAGGTGGGCTCGGGCTTCGACATCGGCGGGATCACGGCCTTCGAGTCGGAGGCTGACAAGTACGTCTACGTCGAGGCGGACGCCACGCGCGCCTACCAGAGCAGCCTGTATGCCGACCTGGGCAACGCGCCCAAGGTCGAGCAGGTCCGGCGCAAGTTCATCTTTCTCCAGTCTCCGGGCGCTGCGCAGGACTACTTCGTGGTCTGGGACTGGGTCGTGACCGCCGATCCGGCGCTTCGCACCTACTGGATGCTGCACAGCAAGTACCGCCCCGAGCTCGAAGGTCCGGCCAGCGGGGGCAGCGCGCCCAACGCCTACGGGGGCACCCCGGGCACCGAGTTTGCGACCGATCGCTTCGCCTCCCGAGAGAAGCGCGGCCTGCTCTTCACGGACACCCTGCTGCCGGCCGATCATCTCCACACCCTGATCGGCGGCCCGGACGCCGCGGGCACGCCCAACACGGACGACTCGTACGAGTTCGTCGTCGACGGCCAGCAGCACAAGACCGGCGATCCGCAGTACGCAATCAGCCGCTATCGCCCCTTCTTCGGCGCCTGGCGGGTCGAGGTCGAGGGCAGCCTGGCGCAGAGCGAGCACCTCTTTTTACACGTCCTCTACCCGCGGGACATCGACGGCATCATCGTCGACGACGCGGATCCGGGCTTCAGCACCACCGGGCGCTGGACCAGCGCCCAGTCCGGGCTCGAGCTGCTCGGAGATCACTACGCGCAGGCGGCCGAAGACAGCGGTGCGACGGCCCGCTGGACGCCCGACCTGCCGCAGGCCGGGACCTACGACGTCTACATCTTGTTCAACGAGAGCGGAGGCTGCCAGGGCGTGCCCGTGGCCGTGCAGCACCGAGACGGCGCGGCCCAGCTCCAGATCGACCAGGGCGTGGTCTTCGACGGCGTGTTGGCCGGCGACTGGTACCTGCTCGGCAGCTTCGACTTCGAGGCCGGGACGGCCGGCTACGTGGAGCTGACCGCCCAGGCCACCTGCGAGCAGTACCGCGACGTGCAGGCCGACGCGGTCCGCTTCGTGCCCCACGGCTACACGCCGTTTACGGACACGCCGGGCGCGAGCTTGATCCCGTCGAGCGACGGCGAGATGGCCGGCGCCTTCATGGGCACCGACGATGCCGACAAGCTGGTCATGCTGAGCCGGACCGGGCAGGCCCGGTCTTCGGTGATGTACGCCGTCGAGTCGAGCAAGCGGGTCGAGCACCTGATCGGCGACCTCGAGCCGTCCTTCCGCTACAGCGTCTACCACGACGCGGCGCTCTTCAGCGAGATCGTGGCCAGCAGCGCGGGGGTCATCTTCTTCTCCACCGACGGCGGGGGCGCCTTCCAGATCACCCAGGGCGACTACGTCAACCAGCCCCCGGTGGCGCTGGCGGGCGAGGATCAGTCCATCGAGGACGCGGACGGAGACGGCGCAGAGGAGGCGGGGCTCGACGGCACGGCCTCCTACGATGTGGACGGCAGCATCGCGGCCTATCGCTGGCTGGAGGGCGCCCAGGAGCTCGCCAGCGGGCCGAGCGCCCGGGTCCGCCTGCCCGTCGGCCGCCACGAGATCGACCTGGTGGTAACCGACGACCAGGGCGCCGAGGGCCGGGACCGGGTCGCGGTGACGATCCGCGCGTCGATCGCGCCCGACGGCGGTGCCGACGGCTCGGACGCCGGCCAGGGCGACGCCGGCCCGGAGAGCGACGCGGGCACGGACGGCGGCGACGGCTCGGGTGCGGTCCAGGGCTCGTGCGGCTGCGCGGGCCAGAGCAGCGGCAGCTCGCTCTTCTTGTGCTTGCTCCTCGCAGCCGCCTGGCTGCTCTCGCGCTCCCGACAAAGCGCGGCTTCGCCCCGAGGGTGAAGCAGTCCCGATCCGCAGAGATGGCTGCGCCCTTCAGGGCGCGTGTATTTCTTACCTTCTTGAACCTGGGGCTGAAGCCGGCTTTAGCCCTGGGCCGTATACGCATGTTTCGCTGACATTTCACATGGCATCACGATGTAGACCGTATGGAGCGGGGCGCTCCATACGGTCAGATGGAGGGCGCAAGCCATCCATCCGCGGGGGGTACAGCCGCCCGGACCT
>JAFGRB010000468.1 GCA_016935365.1 Deltaproteobacteria bacterium | reverse complement strand
TTCCAGCAGCTTCACTCCAAAACGACCGCCCTTCGGGCGGCTAGCCCTGAAAACAAACGCGGCTTGGAAAGCCGCGCTTGTTTTAGGTCTAGTATGGGATACAGTCGATTCGACATGTCGCACGAAAGTGATCCCATGGTCTCGGCGCGCACGATGCTCCAGAGGATCATCGAGGCGCCCGACCACGTGCGCGCCATCCGCGCCCTGGCCCCGCAAGCATTCTCCTCGCTCGTCCGGCAGGTCGGCGTCGCGGATGCCGGCGAGATCGTCGCGCTCGCGAGCACGGATCAGATCGTGGCAGCGTTCGACGAGGACCTCTTCGTCGGCACCGGGCCCGGCGAGCGCGAGGTCTTCGACGCCGGGCGCTTCGCCGTCTGGCTCGAGGTGCTGCTGGAGGCCGGCGCCGATCTCGCCGCCAGGCGAGTGGCCGAGCTCTCGGAGGACTTCGTGGTCCAGGCGCTCTCGAGCATCGTCCTGGTCCTGGATCACGATGCGCTGCTGGCCAGCCTGAGCGCGGGCGGTCGCTCGGCCCGCTACGCGGACAAGGCGCTCGAGAGCTGCCTGTGCGAAGAGATCGACGGCTACCTGCTGGTGTCGAGAGGCGAGCAGGGCTTCGATGCGGCGCTCGCCTTGATCCTCGCCCTCGATCGCGAGCGCCGTCCGCTCCTGGAGCGGATCCTCGATCGCGCGGCCGCCATCGCGAGCGAGTACACCGACGACCTCGACGCGCTGAGCTCGGTGCTCTCCAGCGCGGAGTCCCTCGCCGAGGACGTCGAGGCGGAGCGCGAGGCGCGCCGCAGCCGGCTGGGCTTCGTGGAGCCGCGGGCCGCGCGGGGCTTCCTGGCGCTGGCCAGGATGCCCCTTCAGACCGACATCGCCTCGACGCCGCGCGACGCGGTCACCCGGGCGTACTTCCGCGCCCTCGGGCCCCGCCCCGCGACGGGCCCCGAAAGCGCCCGCGCTCCAAGCCTCCACGCACTCGATACGCCAGCCCCCTTGCTCGCGCTGCCCGCCGGGCCGGGCGCCAGCACCGATCCGGCCACGCCGTTCATCGAGGCGATGCGACGCCTGCACGCGCTCGCCCCCGAGCGCTACCGGGAGCGCATGGAGGAGCTCGTCTACCTCGCCAATGTCCTCATGGCGGGGGCGGCCGTGGACGAGCGGCACCTGCGACCCGCCGAAGCCGCCGAGGCCGCCCTGTGCACCGTCGCCCTCGGGGCGGAGCTCGAGGCGCGCGCCCGGAGAACCCGGAAGGATCCCAGGGCGACGGATTTAGAGCTTCTGGCTGTGCTCGGCGAGTGCAGCGCTGACCTGCTCTTCCGCAGGGCGAGCAGTGCGCTCGGTGCCCGGGCCGCCTCGGCCGGATTCGTCTCGTCTCGCACGGAGCTGGCGGATGAGCTCGAGCGCTACGGCGAGCCGTGAGCCAGCAGGTGGGACAGCAGGATCCTCGCGCCGATGCCGAGCAAGACGATTCCGCCCGCGATCTCCATCCGCTTGCCGAAGACCCGCCCCAGCCGATCCCCCAGGCGAACACCGGCGAGAGACAGGCCGGCGGTCACGATGCCGATCACCACGCTCGGGTACCAGATGCTCACCTGGACCATGGCCAGGCTCAGCCCGACCGCCAGGGCGTCGATGCTCGTGGCCAGGCTCAGGATCACCAGCGTCGCCCCGCGGGACGGATCGCCCCGAAAGGACCTGGCATCGGGATTCAGGCCGGACCCGATCATCCGGCCTCCGACGTAGGCCAGCAGGCCGAACGCGACCCAGTGATCGACGCTCGCGATGAACGCCACCACGGCCGTGCCCGCGTACCAGCCGATCACCGGCATCAGGAACTGGAACAGCCCGAAGTGAAACGAGAGCCGGAAGGCAGCCCGCCCGCCCCGGACCTCCTCGAGGCTCCCGGCGGCCAGGGACACGGCGAATGCATCCATGGCGAGCCCTGCGGCCACCAGGATGATCTCGACGATGCCCACATTGGGATCGTGCCACACGCGAGAGGATCTGCAAGTCCGGCGAGCCGCTTTGCTGTATTGCTCGAGCGCTCAGAGCGCCGGACACTCGGCCTGCCCGCCGGCCTGCAGCACGTAATGCCCGACGTCGGTCTGATCGAAATGGACGCTCAGCCTGAGCTCGCCGGTCTGGTCGAGCTCGCCGTCGATGCTGGCGCAGGCCGGGATCTCTCCTTTGCATTGCAGGTAGAAGCGGTAGGGGTAGGAGAAGATCTCGCCTGCGTCGTACAGGTCACCCATCCCGACCGAGCCCTGCAACTCGACCGGCTCGGCAAACGGCTCACCGGTCCAGGTGCCGCGAACGAAGGCGACCACCCCGAACGGGCAGCCGCCGCAGCCGAAGCCGACGCCGTCCTCCATGTGCGCGATCCCCCGGCCGCCGCCACGGACCACGTGGGCCTGCTGGCAGCCTCCCGGCGAGTCCCAGGCGTCCGAGAGCTCGCGGTTCTCGCACAGCGCGAGGCGCGGGCCGCCGGCGCTCGTGGCGCTCGTCTCGAACACGCTCTCGAGCTCCAGCATGATCGCCGCGTCCTGCTCCGGGCTGAAGCGGATCACGCCCGAGGAGCAGGCGGCCAGGGCCAGGCCCAGCACCAGACCCAGGCGCAGGGTCCGCGGCGAGATCGGACGTGTATGGGACATGGCGGCTCCTTTTCGCGACTGCCTGGGCCGGGCTTGAAGCAATTCCCGGGCCAGTTTAACAAGTTACTGGAATCTATGCCAAGCTTCATCCAGCCCGTCTTGGCAAGCATGACAGCCGTGCCCTGGACCAGCCCGATCAGCCCGCCTTGTGCTGGTCGCTGGATCGGGCTATCTTGGCCAGGACGGAGGGAACCCATGGAAGAAGGCCCCCTGCTCTCGGACTTCCCCAAGATCCACTGCCCCTTCATCCGGCAGACCTTCGGGGTGGACCGCGGGCAGTGGAAGAAGCTCGGCGCCCGCCTCAAGCTCAGGAAGCCCGAGGTCTACCTCGCGGTGGACCGGGTCAACCCCGGCTACGAGTGGGTCTTCGACGATCCGGACACCATCGCGGTGGAGAAGCTCGATGGGACCAATGTGAAGATCCTCACCGAGGGTGGCAGGCTGCTCGCGGTCCAAAACCGCAAGAACGCGCTCGATCCCCTGCAGGTCATCAAGGGCAAGACCTTCATCATGGAAGGCGTCTTCATGTCCATCGGCAAGGGCCTGGTGAAGGCGGACGGCGAGCAGGCCGGCGAGCTCATCGGCCCCAAGGTGCAGGGCAACCCGTACAAGCTCGATCTGCACGAGTGGTACCCGTTCGAGAAGGCCATCGCCCACCTGGCGTACCGCTCGTTCCACGAGCACGAGCGCAACTTCGACAACTGGAGCTCGTGGTTCAAGGACTGGCTGCACTCGAGGTACTTCACCAAGCGCGCCTCGAAGCTCGGGCTGGACGAAAAGGTCTTTGCGGAGGGCGTGGTGTTCTATAACCTCAAGCGCAAGGCCGAGGGCAAGACATACATGGCCAAGCTGAGACGGGACATGTTCGACTGGTATTACTCCGACTCGATCGCGATCGTCGACTACGGCAAGCAGGGCCGGGACGAGATCGAGGACCAGGAGCAGTTCGATTGAGAGTGCAGCCGGGGGGGCCCCATGATGCCTGACAAGCCCAGCTATGCGGAGCTCGAAGCCAGGATCGCGGCGCTCGAGGCAAAGGTCGCAGAGCGGCGTCAGTCGGACCTGCTGCACAGCCTTCCCATCGGCATGGCGCTCTACGAGGCCGTGGAGGAAGGGAAGGACTTCGTCTTCGTCGACTTCAACGAGGCCGGCGCCCGGATCGAGGGCGTCCCCGCCGAGGCGGCGATCGGTCGCCGCGTCACCGAGGTCTTCCCCGGCGTGGAGGAGTTCGGCCTGCTGGACGTGTTCCGGCGCGTGTGGAAGACGGGTCAGCCCGAGGCGCAACCCGTGTCCCTCTACCAGGACGAGCGGCTGGCCGGATGGCGCGAGAACCACGTATTCAAGCTGCCTTCCGGGCGGATCGTCTCGTTCTACCAGGACTTGACCGAGCGGAAGCGGGCCGAGGAGGCCTTGCGCATATCGGAGCAGCACCTGCGTATCCACAACGCGATCGCCGACTGCTTTCTCACCCTCGAGGGCGACGATCTCTACCACCAGATCCTGACGGTCTGCCTGGATGCGCTGGAGAGCACCCACGGAGTGCTCGGATACGTCGACGAGGACGACAGCCTCGTGTGCCAGACCCTGCGCCGAGACGATAGCGGCAAGCATCCCGGCAAGGACATGGTCTTTCCACAAAAGACATGGCGGGGTCTCTGGGGGCAGGCCCTGAGCGAAGAGCGGATCCTGTTCTCCAACCTCGATCTGCAGCTGCCGCCGGGGCACATCCCGATCCACAATGCGCTGGCCGCGCCGATCCTGCTGGCCGGCAGGCCGATCGGCCTGATCATGGTCGGCAACAAATCCGACGACTATCTGCCCGAGGATGTCCAGCTGATCGAGAGCATCGCCTCCCACTTCGCGCCGGTCCTGAGCTCGAGGCTGATGCGCGATCGTCAAGAGCGGGCGAGAGCCGCTCTCGAGGAGCAGCTCCGCCAGGCCCAGCGCATGGAGGCCGTGGGCCAGCTCGCCGGCGGCATGGCCCACGACTTCAACAACCTGCTTTCCGTGATCAACAACTACACGGCTTTCGCCATCGAGAAGCTCGACGAGTCCAACCCGATACGATCCGATCTCGTAGAGGTCCAGAAGGCGGGGGAGCGCGCGGCGACCCTGACGCGTAAGCTGCTCACATTCAGCCGCAGGCAGCATCTCGAGCCAGCTGTCGTCCACATCAACCGGATCATCCGCGACATCGAGGAGATGCTGCGGCGGCTTCTCGGAGAGGACCTCGATATCGAGCTTCACCTGAGCGACGAGCTCGACCACGTGGAGGCGGACGCCGGACAGATCGAGCAGGTGATCATGAACCTGGTGCTCAACGCGCGAGACGCCATGCAGGGCGGCGGTCGCTTGAGCATCGAGACCCGCAACGCCGAGCTCGATGAATACTACGCCGCCTCTCACATCGACGTGCGCCCGGGCCGCTACATCTGCCTCACCGTGACCGACTCGGGCTGCGGCATGGACGAGCAGGTCCGCTCTCGCGCCTTCGAACCCTTCTTCACCACCAAGGCCTCGAAAGGCGGCACCGGCCTAGGCCTGTCGACGGTCTACGGCATCGTGAAGCAGAGCGGAGGCCACATCTGGCTCTACAGCGAGCTCGGCCGGGGAAGCGCCTTCAAGGTCTATCTGCCGGCGATCGATGCACCCGCCCCGGAGAGGAATCTGCCCCACAAGCCCCCCCCGGGAGCGGGCGGGGAGACCGTGCTCGTGGTCGAGGACGAGGACGCCGTACGCGAGCTCGCGTGCCGGATCCTTCGCAAGGAGGGCTACCGGACGCTGACCGCCGCCAGCGGCGCTCAGGCGGTCCAACTGTGCGAGCAGCACGCAGGCGATATCGATCTCCTCCTGACCGACGTCGTGATGCCGAAGATGAGCGGCAAGCAGCTCGCCGACAGCCTCTCCGCATCACAGCCCGGCCTCAAGGTCCTGTACATGTCGGGCTACACGGAAGACACCATCCGGGGCGCGGGGGGAAACCGACTGCACTTCATCAGCAAACCGTTCTCCGCCTCCGAGCTGACGCAGAAAGTACGCACCGTCCTGGACGAGAATGTGAAGCCGCCCGGCTAGCGGCGCTCGCATACGCAGATGTCCATGTAGCCGATCTCCATGCTGTCGCAGGAGTCCGGCAGCAGCTGCCCGCCCACACAGGGGTCGTCGTCGTTGAACTTCAGCCCGACGCAGTCGTAAGGAACACCGCGGTTTTCGCAGTACTCCCGGCAGGTGATCTCCTGGGCGAGCCAGGCCGCCACCTCGCAGATGCCGTCGTGGTCCTCGCATACCAGCCCGTCCGGAAAGTGCTCCTGGCAGCTGTCGCCGGGGACGCCGTCGCGCGAGCAGACGCAGACCTGGTCCCAGGCGCTCTCGTCGCACGTGTCCACGCCGGTGATGATGCACGGGGTCTCGGTCCGGCTGTACATGGCCACCAGGCACTGCTGCCCTGCCGAGCGGCAGTACTGGCGGCAGGAAGCGCCGTCGGTCATCACGTAGATGCGGCAGAAGGTGCCGCCCTCGAGGCAGACCCGGTCCTCGGGTCCCAGCGGAAAGAGCTCCTCGCAGCTCCTCGGGATCGTGCATCCGCCGTCGTCCGGCGTCCCGCAGTCGCAGCTGCAAGGCTCGCACTCTCCGAAGCCGACCCGCGCGCAGCCGATCTGGACAGCGCAGCAAGCGGCAAGAAGCACTGGCCACAAGCGGTCCACGCGTTCACCACAGGCCATGTGCGTCTCCTTTGAAGCGCATGCGACAGATCCGATGATAGCAGCATCTCGACCGCAATCAAATCACCGGGCGCATCAATCCCCGGACCGCCACAGCCCTGAGGAGCCCGCGATCCAGACCGTGTCCGGACCGGGCCAGACGTCCAAGAGCGTGCTCGCCGTACCCAGCCACTCGGCCGACCAGCTGCTGCCGTCGAAGTGCAGCGCGGTGCCGTTTCCCCCGACTGCCCATACGTCGTCCGCGGACCTGCCCCGAATGCTCTCGATGCTCTCAAACGTCCCCACCGGTACGACCGTCCACGAGCTGCCGCGCCATCGCAGGACCGTACCCGCCTCGCCGACCGCCCAGACGTCGTCCGAGCTGGCCCCCCAAACGCCCCTGAGGTTCTCGGCGGTGTGGGTAGCTACGCGCGCCCAGGCCTGGCCGTCGAAATGCACGCTGGTACCCGCGTCGCCCACCGCCCAGACATCATCCGCGGACGCCCCCCAGACGTCCTGGAGCCACTCGGCCGTCGCGCTAGGCTGCTCCGACCAGCCAGCCCCGTCCCAGTGCAGCACCACGCCCTCGAAGACCTCCCCCCCTGCTGCCCACACGTCGTCCGGCGCGCTTCCCCACACGGCGATGAGCGTCGAGCTGCTCTCGAAAGTCTGCGTCCAGGCCTCCCCATCCCAGTGCCAGATGATCCCCCCTCCGGTGTAAGGGCCTCCAATCAGCCAGACATCGTCAGTTGCGGATCCCCAGACATCGATCCCCACCATCGAGCCCTCGGCGCGGGACCAGCACCTGCCGTCCCAGTGGAAGGCGCCGGAGCCGGCCAGCCACAGGTCGTTTGCGCCCGCACCCCAGAGTGAGGTACCCGAGGTGCTCGTCGTAGCCCTGAAGCTCGTCCAAGCGTTCCCGTCCCAGTGATGGATGGCGCCACCCAGGCCCACGGCCCACGAATCGTCGGGGCCGACGGAGCAGGCGCTGTTCGAGCTGATGATCGCGGAGACGGCCTCCCAGTCGCTCCCATCCCAGTGCCAGCACGGCCCCAACACGGAGGCGAACCAGACATCGTCACGCGCGCTTCCCCAGACGATCGAGGCCTCGGCCCGGCTCGACGCGCTGGTCCAGGTCTGGCCGTCCCAGTGCTGGATGAAGCCGTCTGTGAGCAAGCTGCCCGAGACCACCCAGACGTCATCCGGGGCCGAGCCCCAGACATCGCTGGGCGCGGAGGGCAGATCGATCGCCACCTGCTGCCAGCTGCTCCCGTCCCAGCGGAGCACGATGCCCGCTGAGGCCAGCCAATTACTGCCCACCGCCCAGACGTCGTCTCGGGCCGTGCCCCAGATCTCGCCCAGCCCGTAAGTGCCGCCGATCGATCGGTCGCTCCATGCGGTGCCGTCCCAGTGCAGGATGACATCCGACGAGGCCATGCCCTCCTGATGGGTGCCGACCGCCCAGACGTCGCCGGCCGACACGCCCCAGATGCCGGACAGCGGATCGGTCGTCGGGCTCTGGATCCCGGCCCAGGACCCGCCGTCCCAGCGAAGGATCGTGCCGTTGTCGCCGACCGCCCACGCCTGGCTCGCGCTCGCGCCCCACACGCCGTGCAGGTTCTCCGCGGTCCCGCTCGGCACGAGCTGCCAGCCGGCACCGTCCCAGTGCAGGATGGTGCCCAGAACGCCCACGGCCCACACGTCGTTCGCGCTGTTCGCCCAGGCCGCGTAGAGATCGTTCCCCTGGGGCAATGGGCTCATCCAGCACCAGCCATACTCGTTGCACAGCGCCGGGCCGGGCTGGACGTTCGGGTTCGAATCGTCGCAATCGTCCCCGCCCGGGCAGGCCGCATCGATGAAGCCGTCTCCGTCCGTATCCTTGTCGACCGCACCGGGCACACAAGCCCCTCCCCGGCACCAGGACTGCGAGGTGCAGGGATCGCCGTCATCGCAGTCCTCCCCGTCGGCCACACCGTCATGCCGGCACGCGAAGCCCGCGCAGCGATCGCGCGTGCACGGATCGCCATCGTCGCAGTCGCCATCGCCGAGGCAGTCGGGCTCCCTGCAGGAGCCCGCGATACACACGCGTCCCTCTTCGCAGGGGGTGCCGTCCGCCACAGGGCGGAAGTAGCAACCGAGCTCGATGCACAGGTCCAGCGTGCACGGATCCCCGTCCGCGCAATCCTCATCCGAGGCGCAGCCCGCGTCCACGCAGGTCCCGGCCTGGCAGATCTGGCCGGCGGGGCAGTCCACGGCCGCGCAGCCGGCGTGCACGCAGGTCCCGTCCAGGCAGACCTCGTCGGGCGCGCAGGGCTGCTCGCAGTCGGCCGGGTAGCAGTGCCCGCCCGCGCAGACATGCCCGTCCGGGCAGCTCACGCCCACGCAGCCGCGATCCACGCACTGCTCGTCCACGCACACCTGGCCTGTCCCGGGACACATCACGGTCTCGCAGTCGGCCGGGTAGCAGCGCCCGCCGGCACAGCGCTCGCCGTCCGGGCACGGCACGTCGACGCAGCTTGCCGGAATGCACTCCTCGTCCACGCAGACCTCCCCCAGGCCCGGGCAGCGCTTCGAGTCGCAGTCTCTCGGCAGGCAGCGCCCCTTGGCGCAGACCTGGCGGTCCGAGCACACCACGCCGATGCAGGCCTTCTCGACGCAGACATCCTCCATGCAGACGAAGCCGTCCGGGCATTCGCGATCGGCGCAGTCCTCCGGGAAGGCCACACACTCTCCCGCAATGCACAGCTGCGCGCCCGGGCAGTCGACGTCATCGCGGCACTCGAGCCCGCTTCCCGAGCATCCCGCGGCGACGAACGCCAGCGCGATGTACCTGAGCATGGACTTCAAGGATCACCTCCTCCCGGATCACTCGTCCGAGCAGACGCAGCGCACCCGGTGCAGCTCGTCGAAGTCGTGGATCGACGCATAGCCGTCCGTGTAGCTCGTGGCCCAGCCCTGGTCCGGCGGCCAGGCGATGGGCGTCGATGACCAGAACCATTCGGGCGGCGTGCCGGCGAAGGCCTGCACGTCGATCGACGGCTGCATGCGCCGGCCGTCCACGAGGACCTGCAGCTCCTTGAGGGTCGGCAGCCGCCAGTCTTCCCGGCTATCCAGGCTCAGGTCCTCGCAGGCGGCCAGGGCGTCGAGCCAGCCCATCGGAACCGCGAAGCTCTCCCGCTGCCAGACCAGGCCCGCCCCGAGGTCGCGGACCACGTCGCCTTCCACTCGATAGCGCGGCGCCGGCGGCTCGTACTGCCCCCGCACGCAGCGCACCCGGCCCGAGCCGAACGGATCGTGATCGTAGATGAAGCCCAGCTCGAAGCGCACCCCGTATGCCAGGTTGGCAAACGGCACCGGGGAGGCCGTCCAGAAGAACTCGCTGGGCGTGTCCGGAAAGGCGTCCAGGTCGATGGTCGGATCGACCCGGCTGAAGTCCAGCAAGGAGACCAGCTCGATCCGGCTTGGCAGGCGCCAGTCCTCGAAGCCGGCCAGGTCGAGCGCGGCGCAGTAGTCCCGGGACTGCCACCAGTCTAACTCGCCTTCCGGCACGAGCCGCTGCCAGTCGAGGCCGGTGACGCGGTCGTGTACCCGCTCCCCGTCCGATCCGTAGTCGGGCGGGTGGATCGAGTAGCACGCGTCCTGCCCGCTCGCAGGCTGGCCCTCGGCCGGGCAGGCGTCCACCACCTGCTGGCCGTCGGAGAAGAAGACCACCGGGCAGTCCGGCATGGGCCAGGTCGGGTGCAGCGGCACCACGGCCTCGCCCTGGCAGCGATCGGCCATGAACAGGCTGCACTCCAGCAGGGCGTCGGGCAGCTCGGAGATCTCCGGAGGCATGGCCACGTCGTACTCGCCAGCGACGAAGCCCGCTGCATCCACGTCCCGCCAGCCAAAGCCGTCGCGGACCGGAAAGCGCAGCTCGACCGATACCGTCTTGCCGGGCCCTATCTCGACCGGCCCCCCGGGCAGGGGCACGGTCACCCGGAACGCCTCCCCGCTCGTCTCGGCGATCCCGCCCCAGGCGGACAGGGTGCAGTCGAGCGTCGTCGCCCCGGAGAAGGTCTGGGTCTGGCCGTAGGCGGAGAAGCTGGCCGTGTACTGGCCCTGGCTGCGCGACACGCCGCCTGGCCCCTGGTGCGAGGAGAGCGCCATGTCGATGCGCAGCTGCCCGGCCACGTCCACGCCGGCGTGGGCCCGGGCCCGGACCGTGTACACGGCATAGGCGAGCCCGATGCGGATGTGGCTGTAGCTGCCCTCGGCGAGCTGCGCATCGTCCAGCTGTACCAGCACACCGCCGGCATCCAGGTCCAGCTCCACGATCTCCCCGGCCAGCGGCAGCTCGAGCGGGTCCGGATCCCGCATCCCGCGCAAGAGCTCCGCCGAGTTCACCCCGGCCCGCAGACCCGCAGGCGTCTGGTGCTGCACCCCGGGCTGGGGATCGGGTGCCCAGGAGCCGCAGTCGGAGACGGCCTGGGCCGCGATCCGGACATCGCTGCCTTGCGGCCCGCCCGTGCCGTCTGCGCATCCCAACAAGACCGAGACCAGGGCCGCCGAGGGCCCGAGAAAGCGCATCCCGCGCATGCTGCCTCCACCTGAGAGCCCGCCTGCAGATCTTAGCGGCTGGCGAGCATCCGGGGAAGACCTACGGCCGACTGGAGCCGGAGCCCGGCTCGATCGCGAGCAGGTGCGGGCCTGCACGCATGTTCCAGATCAGGATCTCACCGGTCGCGTAGCCGGCGGCGAGATGCTCGGCGTCGAGGAAGAGCAGGCTCTTGACCGCCGCGGGGTAGGCCATGGGCGGGGATCGTTCGCCGCAGGTCCAGATCCTGCGCGCCCCAGACCTTCAGCTCGGGGCCGCGCCCGCCGGTGGCCAGCAGGCGACCGACCGGGGAGAAGGCCAGGTCGACCTCGCTCCCGTCCGCCGCGTGAGCGGCCGAGGCCAGGATCCGGCCGTCCGCGGCGTCCAGCACCTTCACCTGGCTCAGGCCGGTCGTGATGCCGATGCGGTCGTCCCCCGGCGAGAAGCGGACCCGGTTGACGCTGACGCCGGGGAAGAGCTTCGACCACAGCTCCTCGCCGGCCTCCGCGTCCCAGACCCGGAGCCGCCCGGGCACCCCGGTGCCCCAGGCGAGCCGCCTGCCGTCGTGGGAGAAGGCCGCGTCGTGGATCTCCTCGCCCTTGCAGCCCGCGAGGCGGGAGCGCTCCTCGCCGCTCGCCACGTCGTACAGGACGATCTCGTGATCGCGGTTGAGGGCCACGGTCCGGCCGTCGGGCGTGAGCGCGGCGCTGACCGGTTCGTAGTCGTGGACGGAGGTCTCGCCCTTGTCCTGCTCCCAGAGCAGCTCGCCCGTACCGGCATCCCACAGGCGGACCGAGTGGCCCAGGTAGCTCGCAGACAGCAGCCTGCGGCCGTCGGCCGAGAAGGCGACCGCGTCGACGCCCTGACGGTGGCCCGGCAGATCCAGAAGCAGCTTCCCACTCGCGGCCTCCCAGACCCTCACCCGCCGATCGCCGGCGCCCGTGGCGATGCGCTTGCCGTCTGGCGAGAAGGCCGCGTCCCCGACACCCCCGGCGTGCAGGAAGCGCGCGCTGCCCAGCCGGCTGTCCACCCCCGGGGGCAGCGCATCTCCCCCTGCATCTCTCTTCTCGCCTTTCCAGGAGAAGGAGATGGCCGCCATGCGCTCCAGGTACTTGCCCACCATCCAGTCCTCGCAGGGGTCGAAGCCGTGCTCGCCCGGAGCGATGCAGCCGCGGCAGCGCTGGCCGCAGCTCCGCTCCAGGCAGGCCAGATCGCCCGCCTCGCAGGCTGACTCCCGCCGGGCGCGCCCGAGCGCTGCAAGGCAGTCGAAGCAAGCCGGCTGCAGGATGGCCCGAGCGCAGGCGACGTCGCTGCATTCCATCATGGCGTACAGCTTCTCGAAGTCGCACGGCGGCTCCGGCGCACTGCGGGGCGGCTTGCCGACCTGCGGCGCGGCCGTGGCCAGCCTGTCGAGGTCCCAGACCAGGATGTCGCCGTCCGCATGCCCGCTGACCAGCCGCTCGCCGGACGCAAAGGCCAGGGCGATCACCGGGCCGGGCATGACGCGCGCTTCCTGGATGATCTTTCCGCTGCCCGCGTCCAGGACGACGAGCCCCGGCCGGGAGCCTTCCCGGATCGTACCGGCCGCCGCCAGGCGCGCGTCATCCGGCGAGAAGGCCAGGGCGGAGATGTCGGAGAGCCCGGGCTGCGCCTCGACGAGCCGAGCGCCGCTCTCCAGGTCGAAGACCCTGAGCGGTCCGTCGTCCGCCGCGCATGCGATCCGGGCAGCGCGCCCGGCAAAGGCGCAGCGTAGATCCATGGCCTTGTCCAGATCGATGGACGAAGCGCGGCCGCCCGCGGGCAGCCTCCAGACCTCGATCCGCGCGCCCGGATCCGATAGGGTCCCCTGCGGGATGGGCCTGGCGCTGCGGGCGAAGAAGCGCCCGCCCGGCGAGCTGCCCAGCACGTAGGGCGGCCTGGCGCCGATGGAGAAGTCCTCCTCGGCGCCGAGCTTCAGCTCGCCCGCCAGCGAGCCGCTTTGCAGGTCGTAGACCAGCACGTCGCCCTGCTCGGTGTGGGCGAGGAGCCGCGCGCCGTCTGCCGAGAAGACCGGGTCGTGCAAGACGGGGAAGCTCTCAAAGGTGTGCAGCGGCTTGACCGGCTCCCGTCGCCACACCCGCAGCGCCTCGACCAGCTCTCCCTTGCCCGTCGCTCCCTCCCAGCACCTGTCTCCCATGTAGCCGAATCCCTCGAAGGTGGACCGGGCCGCCACCAGGCCGCCGTCTGCCGAGATGCTGGCCGAGGCCCCCGGCTCGTGGGCCCCGGTGTGGATCCGCTGCCCTCTGCGGGATTCGAGATCCCAGACAAAGACGTCTCCCTCTACACCGGTGGACACCAGGTGGCGGCCCTGGCTGTCCAGCGCCAGCCGGATCACGGCTCCGGCGTGGCCCTCGGGCGGGTGGACGGGCCTCGCGCTCGCGAGCGACAGCAGGCGCAGCGAGCTGCCGCAGGCACAGGCCAGGCTCTCGCCGCCGGGCGAGAAGGCGAAGCCTCGCGCATTGGGCTGCGAGAGCAGCCGCGAGGCCCTGGCCCCCTTCTCCTCCAGCCGGTAGACCTGCACGATCGACTGGTCCTTGTAGTTGAGCCACCAGCGAACGGCCAGCTGGGCGCCGTCTGCGGACCAGGCCGCCTCGACCGGCCGGTGCGAGCCCGGGCCGCGGATCTCGGTCGCGAGCTCGCGATCGGCCTCCAGGTCCCACAGGCTCAGCCGGCCCTTCTTGCCGACCGCGGCCAGCTTGCCGCAAGGCGCCAGGGCGATGCAGCGGAAGTCGGCGTGCTTCTCGTAGTGGTGGCCGACCGGCAAGCCGTCGCCGGTGCGCCAGACCGCGAAGCCCTCCCACCAGGTGGCGGCCAGGAGGCTTCCGTCTGCCGAGTACGACACCGCGCCGAGCTCATACAGCCCGTGCTCGCCGGCCGAGAGCGTGCGGATCACCTTGCGGCTGCGCAGGTCGAGCAGATCGATATGGCGGTCGTGGCCGTAGGCGAAGACAGCGCCCGCGGGCGAGAAGGCCATGGGACCCGAGGCGTGCAGCACGTGATGAATGACGCCCTCGGGCATCTGCCAGATCTTGATCTTGTCCCGCATGCCGGTGGCCAGGTACTCGCCGTCGGCCGACCAGCACACGCTCGAGGCCCCGGAGCCGAAGGCGTCTCCCAGGCGGCGGATGCTGCGCAGTCGCTCTCCGGAGTCGACGCGCCAGAAAATGGCCGCGTCCGGATCGCCCACCGTGGCGATCTGACTGCCGTCCGGAGAGTAGGCCAGGCCCTGGACCGGCCGGGTCGCGTGGAATCGCGAGACGCCGAAACGGCAAATCGCCCCGGTCGGGAGCTGCTCAGCCACTGCTCGCGAGCGATCAGGCCCGGTCTCTTTTTCCGAACGCTCCGGGAGTCGAGAATCTCCCCTCTCCCGCGGGGAGAGGGGGCCAGGGGGTGAGGGTCCCTGCAGGCAGCTCACCAGCAGGCACAGACCCACAATCGACGAGATGGCCCGCAGGTTCATACGGGACAGTCTACGGATCGAAGAACGATATACAATGTGCTGTTTCTTGCCGTCTCGAGTTTCGGATATGCTGCTTTCCAGAGCCCCAGCCGGGAGGCACCCATGCGAAGGATCGCCTGCTTGACCTGTGCACTGCTCGCTGCCGGCTGCGCCGACGAGCAGCCCCCTGCCTGGCCTCAGGCAGCGCGCCTGGAGGCGAGCGATATCCAGTCCGACCGGGCCAGGCTGTGCTGGCCGGCCGCGAGCGACGACCGGGGCGTGGTGGGCTACATCTTGCTGCGCGACACCGATGCGCTCCCCGAGATCGATCCGGGCGCCACCTCCCTCGAGCTCGCCGGCCTGAAAGACGCCACCGCGTATACCCTCGAGCTCCGGGCCGTCGACGAGGCCGGCAACCGCTCTGCGCCATTGCGGCTCGAGCTCCGCATCCCGGACAAGACGCCTCCCTCCTGGGGCTCCCAGGCCGCGGTCCGGGCCGAGCTGCTCAACTCGAATCGCGACCAGCACGAGCTGCGGCTGAGCTGGAAGCCCGCCAGCGACAATGTCTCCGTGGCCGGCTACCGGCTCCTGCGAAAAGAGGCGCCGCCCGAGGATCTCGCCCCGGAGAGCACGAGCCTCGAGCTCGTGCTCTCCGATCTCGAAACGCGCCTCGCGCTCGAGGCCCGCGACCAGGCCGGCAACCGTTCCCCGGAGCTGCCCGTCGATCTCGACGCGGCCCGCGCAAAGCTCCGCCGCAAGCGCGACCTGGAGAGCGCCCTGGCGAGCCGCAGCGGCCTCCTCAAGATCCTCGGTTCGAAGGGGCCCGCGGGGCACGAGCTCGTGAACGTCTTCGGTCGAGGGCGCATCGATGACGCCTTCGAGGGCCTCTCCGGCCTGTCGGTCGGCTCCATGCAGGGCGCCGGGGGAGACCACATGGGTCTTGGAGGCGTCCGAGGAGGGGGAGGAGGCGGGGGAGGCATGGGCGTGCTCGCGAGCCGCGGCCGCGCGGTCAAGACCGAGCGGAAGAAGGAGCCCGCGGTGCGGATCGCCTCGGTGAGCACCTCCGGCAAGGGGGTCGACCCCGATCGGGTGCGCGCCTTCCTGCGCGAGCACAAGGCCGACTTTCTGCACTGCTACACCCAGTCCCTCGAGCGGAACGGCGATGCCTCCGGTGCCCGGATCTTCGAGATCCAGATCGCCAAAGACACCCGGGTTCGGCCCCGAGGCGGCGAGCTCGCCGAGCCCGCGCTCGACGCCTGCGCGATCGGCGTCCTCGAGCGCCTCGCGATCTCGGGCGCGGACGGCAAGGCCGCGGTGATGCTCAGCTTCACAGTGGAGTGACGGAAGGAGGGGTCGAGCAGCTCAGCAGCTCAGGAACTCAGGAACTCAGGAACTCAGGAGATCAGTCCATGCAGTTCCAGCTACTGGAGCTTCCCAGGTCGATCTCGCCCTGGCCCTCGTCGAGGTCGATCTCGCCTTCCCAGACCACGCGGGGCCCCGAGCTGTCGTCGGTCACGTCGAGCACCAGCCGGACCGGAATGCGCCCGCCGGCCACGCCCGCGATGCAGACCGAGTAGATCGCGTCGCACATGCAGCGGCAGCGGTACTCGCCGGGCTCATCGACCTCGGTGATGACGTAGACGCCGTTTTCGAACGAAGTGCGCACCGAGCGCAGCCCGCAGCAGTTCAGCGACACGGGCGCATCGACGAGCTGCAGCGCCCCGGTCTCGGCCTCGTAGCGCCAGAAGAGCGTCTCCTGGCAGTAGTCGATCACGTCCGGCAGCAGCGCCTCCGGCTCGCAGGCGTCCGAGTGGCCCTCGGCCGTGAGCGCGCTCTGCTCCCCGGCGCAGCCGCCCACGTTCCAGCCGGCCTGGATATCGCCGGCATCGCCGTCATCGCCCTGGCCACAGGCCAGCGCGATCAGGCACAGGCAAGAGGTCAAAGCGACCGTCCATCTCATCTTCATCAAAGTCCTCATCGTCTTGCTCCTTGTCAGGGGGTGAATCCATCCTTTTTTACAACCACACCCCCTATACCGCCCGGGCGCCGCATCCTGGGAACCCTTGGGCGAAAAAAATCGCCTAGCCGGCCGCGTCCAGGTAAGCCCCCATGGTCTTTCGGATCTCGGCCCTCTCGTGCTCGCCCAGCGCTGGCCGGGCGCCCAGCTGCTCGCCTTCCTGCGCCCAGCCCACGAACTGGGCCTCGGACAGCACGCCCATCACCTCGGCCGGCAGCACCATGGCCACCCGCATGCGCTGGCCCGGGCGCGTCTTTTTCAGGTTGGTCACGATCTCCAGCCGCTCGCCGAAGACCTGCACCCGGCAGAGCACGAGCATCTTGGCCTTGGGGTGACGGGAGACCGTGCCCACCTCGCCGACCTCGACCGCCACGGCGCTCGGGAGCTCTGGCTCCAGGCCGAAGGCCTCCCGGAACTGCCCGAAGGTGAGCCGGTAGAAGCGCAGCAGGGCCAGCTTGTCGCGCTGCGCTCGGTGCTCGGCCTCGAGCGCTGCGACGATCTCCGCACCCATCGCCCGCAGCCGCTCCTGCTCGGGCATCTCGCGGATCAGCGCGTCGTCGAGGTACGAGTACCTCATCGCCGTGACGAGCTTGCCCATCTCGCGGGCCCTCTCCCAGAGCGGCGCGAGCTTTCGCGGCGAGCCGAACAGGGTGCCCCCGAGCTGCTTTATCAGGTTCGCGACCACGCGCTCGACGAAGAGGATGCGGATGTCCTCGGCCGTGCTCATGGGTTCAGCATACCTGAAGTCGGGATCAGAACTCCATGCCCACGGCCAGCCCCGCACCCCAGAAGATGATGCTCTGGTTGCCCTTGGACGGCGAGGACACCAGCTCGATGTAGCGGGTCTGCTCGTAGGTCGTAAGCGACAGCGCGGTCCAGGCCAGCATGGCCCGGCCCCAGAGCGCGAGCATCCAGGGTCCGGGCAGGCGGATCTCGAGGCCGATCTGGGGTCCCAGGCCGAAGACGTGGAGCTGCTCCTCCCATCTCCGCTCCGGATCGCCGGGGGAGGCCGCGGCCGGGGTGTGGGTCTGGAGGCCGCAGAGGTACTCGAGCGCCACGCCCAGGGTGGGAAGCAGGCAGGGGTGGGCATCGATGCGCCAGCTCAGGCCCAGCCGGGCGCGCAGCTCCCAGTGATCGATGTCGAGCGCCATGTAGTCGTTGCCCGGCGCGAAGGTGAAGGCCTGGCGGGTGAAGCCGAAGCTCAGCCCGAGGCCGAGGCTCGGCGTGAGCAGGCGCTCGTAGCCCAGCCCGCCCGCGGCCCAGACCCGCATGCCGGGCAGCAGGCCATCTGTCGCCTCGGCCTGCAGGAAGATGCGGTTTGCGGCTGCGGCGGGCACGGAGCCCTTGCGGGCCACCTCCTCGTAGGCATAGCGCCGCATGTCCCGCTCGCGAAGCTCGCGCTTGCCGCCCCAGGCCAGGTCGAGCTCGGCCGCCAGGTAGGCGTCGCCCTCCTGCTTGACGATCCGGTACTCGCCGGCCGGCAGGGCCAGGCGCATCTCGCGGCCCGGCCGCTTGTCCAGCTCGGCCACCACCCGGTAGCCGCGGCCGTCGATCACGGTGTAGCGCCCGGCGGCCTGGGCGGGCAAGGTGAGCGTCGCGGAGCTCTTTCGCAGGTAGGTCAGCACCAGCTCGCCGTGGCCGCGCAGGTCCATGTCCGCGCTGGGGTGCTGGCGCCTGGCCGAGGTGGTCAGCGAGCGGGCCAGGGTCTGGTGGTAGGCCGCGCGGTAGGCCTCGCGCACCGTCACCCGCCCGTCGCCGTCGTAGTCGGCCGCGCCGCGCAGGGCCGAGAGCAGGTAGTGGGTGAAGAGCGAGCCCTCGAGCTCGGCCGACTCCTGGGCCAGCTCGTCGCCCAGCGAGGCGCTGATGAGCACGATGCCGCGCGGCGCGGGGTCCTCGACCAGGGTCACGTCGAAGGGCCGGTCGGCCTTCCCTCCCTTGGCCCGGCCGAGCCGGCCGCTGTGGCAGGCGTCCACGATGCCGATCACCGCCGCCGCGCCGGTGGCCTCGAGCGCGCTCCGCAGTGCGGCAAGCTCCAGGGTTTCGCGGCCCAGGTGCAGCCCGTCCGCACCGCCGTGGCCCGAGTAGTAGAAGAGCACCAGGGCCTCATCGCCGCGCGCCTCGATCTCGGCCACCCGGCCGCGGACGCGCTGCAGGGCGTCGCGCAGCGCGCCCGCGCCCTTGCCCAGGAGCAGGTCGATCCGCTCGGGCGCGAAGCCGCCCAGCTCGGCCAGCAGATCGGCCACCCGCCGGGCGTCCGCCTCGGCGAAGGCGAGCACCGGATCGCTGCTCGAGCCGATGTCCTGGCCCACCACCAGTGCGATCCGCACCCGGGCCGCAGCACACGGCCGCGCCGCGCCGAGCACGAGCACCACACCGAGGCACGCGAGTGTCGCTCGATAGCCCACGGGCTCACTCCGCCGCGACCTTGATGATCAAAAAGCTCTGCTGGAAGGCGTCCAGCGGCAAGGTCTCCAGGTCCTCCACGCTGCCCGCCCAGGCGCGTCTCACGGCCGCCTCGACCGCCGCGCAGGTCAGAAGCCGGCGCGAGAACAGCGCGAAGATCCGCTCCGGCCCCAGGTAGTCGTCCAGCCGGGTGCTGATGGGCAGGAAGACCTCCTCTCCGGCCCGGATGGCCGCGCTGCAGGCCGCGCCTGCCGGGTAGTAGATGCTCGGCCGGCCCTGGCCGTCCACGTTGACCACGAGCAGGTAGGCGTCCTCGGAGATCGAGTAGGCGAAGCAGATCCGATCGCCGGCCAGCAGCCGCATGCCGCTCCGGCCTGCAAAGACCCTGCCCTGGCGCTCGACCCGGAAGCTCGCCCGCGGCGTGCAGCCCTTGAAGCGCACGCTTCCCGTCGCGGGCTCCGCGGGCCCGGCCGGCCAGAGCATCCAGACGCCGGCGAGCAGCAGCATGCAGGCGCAGGCCGCGGCCAGCGCGGGCCACCAGCGGAGCATGCTCGGCTGCCTGCCGGTCTCGAGCTCGAGCACCGGGAGCTCGTGATGCAGCTGCTGCCGTTCCCGCTCCAGATCGAAGAGCCTCTGGCTGCAATGCGCGCAGCCCTCGGCGTGCTCGCGGACGGCCCGGCGCTCGGATGCCGCGAGCCCGCCGTCTGTCAGGCTCAGCGCCAGCGCGATCTCGGTCGGGCAGCCCGGATGGCGCCGCGTGCCGAGCAGGCGCTCGGGCTCGCTCATCTCGCGCCTCCTTCCTTCGCGCCCCGTCCGCCGAGGCGCTCGCGGGCGTATGCCCCGAAGCGCGCCAGGCGCTTGCCGACCGTCTTTCGCGAGCGGCCCACGTGCTCGGCGACCTCCTCCATGCTCATCTCCTCCACGTGGTAGGCCAGCGCGATCTCGCGGGTGAGCCGATCGCAGCCGTCCAGCAGCCGCAGCACCTCGGCCAGGCGCTCGGGGTCGACGCCCGGCAGGGCGGCCAGGCTCTCGGTCTCGCAGACGGGCTCGCGCTGCATCCGCCGCCGGCGGTCGAAGCAGACCCGGTTGGCGATCTGGAACAGCCAGGGCAGCGGCCGCCGCTCGGCCTGGAAGCTGCGTCCGTACCTGATCGCCCGGATGAAGACGTCCTGCATCGCGTCCATGGCCTGATCTTCCTTGCCCAGCAGGACCCGGCAACGGCGAAAGACCACCTGTCCATAGCGCCGGTACAGCTCCTCGACATCGAGCCCGGCTGGCATCCACTACCCCTGTATACCGAGCCGGCGCTCGATCCTGGGAACCCCGGCCCGAAGGACGTTCGGAAAGAGCCTACGATCTGCCGGGCCGGGCCACAAGATGTGCTAGACCTGAAACAAGTGCGTTGCGCTTGCTTCAGGCCTAATACCATCTCAGGGGGCTTTCGCAAAGCCCCCTCGCTGCTGGAAGTCAATTCCAGCAGCTTCAC
>JAFGRB010000467.1 GCA_016935365.1 Deltaproteobacteria bacterium | reverse complement strand
GCCCGCGCCGCCCGCCCCGCCCAGCGAGCAGATCCGAAAGGGCTGATCGCGGTGGAAGGTGTAGTTGCGCTCCTCGCTCCGGTAGGCGCCGCCCGAGAAGCGGTGCCGATAAGCGGCCCGCACGCGCACGAAGACCAACTCCTCGTCGGGGTAGAACTTGGAGTAGATCGGCCGGACGAGCACGTCGAGATCCGGGCCCGGGTCGCCCGGCTGTCCATCCGCGGCTCGCGTGCCGTCGCTGCCGCGCTTGCCATGGCCGCCGTCGCCGCCGTCCGCGCCGTCGCCGCCGCGCATGCCGGAGCTGCCCCGCTGCCCGTCGTCGCCGTCGGAGCCCCTCTTGCCCCCCTCGCCGCCGTCGCCGAAGGCGCCGGCCGGGCCGAGCGCGCCGGCTTCGCCGCTGCGGTCGAAGGGCGAGTAGAAAGACGCGTCGTAGTTCGGGCGGTAGACGAGCTTGCGGCGGAGCGGGCCCAGCTCGACCTCGATCGCGTAGCCGCTGTCCAGGGCGACCAGCGTGTCCAGGCTCGGCGTGAAGAGCTTGCGATCGGCCGAGAAACGACCCTGGGGCGAGCCCAGCGCGATCGCCTCGAGCGGGATCTTCTGGTAGCGGCTTGCCGCGCCCACGGTGGCGTGGAGCTGGTCCTGGATGTGCAGGCCGCCCTGACCGTCCAGCACGGCCACGAAGTCGATCAGCGCGAGCTGTTGGTCCTCGCTGGCGATGCCCGCCGGCCGGCCATCGGCGTCTGTCCGGGGAAGGACGTAGAGGGCCTTGAGCGGCATGCCGCCGAGGTCGTCGGGCTTGCGCTGGGTGGAGGGCAGGGGAGCAAGCCGGACAGCGCCCGGCAAGTGGGGAGCGGGATCGTGGCCGCAGCTCGAGGCCGCGGCCAGGACCAGCAGGGCGGCCAGGCCGGTCCGAGCGCTCACCGCTTCCCCTCCCGGCGAGGCCGGGCTCGCCCTGCCTCGGGCCCGGACGCCTTCTCGTCGCCGCGCTGTCGGGTGTCGATGCCCAGGATGCGCTGGAGCAGGTCGGACTCGCCTTCCTCGCGGGCGAGATCGCCGAGCAGTCGCAGCACCTCCGGCTCGCGCTCGCGGCTCAGCAGATCGACGAGCAGGGCCCGCCGGGGCCCGAGGGCGTGGAGCTGCATGCGCGCGAGCGCCCAGGCGCCGACGTGCCGCAGGCTCGCGCGCCGGGACAGGCCGGGCCTGGCAGGGGCGTCGCCGCGCTCGCCGAGCAGGCCGCGGGCCGCCGACTTGGCCAGGGGGGCGCGCGGGGCGAGCTTGCCGAGGTACCACAGGACCAGCATGCGCGCGGGCGGGAAGTCGAGGGCGTAGGCACTCAGGGCGGCCTGCATCGCCTGCTCCAGGCGCGCTTCCCAGGCGCCGGGCGCAGAGGCGATCTCGTCGGCCGCGTCCTCCAGCCGCACCAGCAGCTCGAAGGCGGCCAGGTAGACCGCGGCCTGCTGGGTGAAATCCGGATTGCCTCTGAGCTGATCCACAGCGCGCTGCAGCACGCGGGCGTTGACGGGCAGGGTGCGCAGCCGCTCGCTCAGCTCGTCGTAGATCGGGCTCGGGCTCGTGCGCTGGTTGCCTGCGAAGTAGACCAGGGCCTCGACCGTCTCGAGCTGGCTGTCCTCGGATGCGGTGATCACGGCCATGTGGCAGGCCAGGGCATCGAGCACGCGCTGGCCGGTCGAAGGCGAGAGCGGGCTGCGGAGCGCACGGCGCAGGGCGGCCAGCGAGCGCTCGTGGCGCATCTCGCCGAGCGCCCAGGCGCAGGCGTCCCGGAGCGCCTCCGGCGCGTGCTCGGATCGCAGCGCGCCTCCCAGGCTCTCCACCGCCCGGGCGGACGGCAGGCGCAGGCGTCCGAGGACCTTGGCCGCCGCGAGCCGCGTCTCCAGCCGCGCGCCTTCGTCTTCGAGCAGCTCGCAAGCCTCCTGCTCGGCGTCTGCCCGCTCGTCGTCCGTGCGCGCGTCCATCAAGCAGAGCACGCTGCTCGGCGTGGCGCAGCCGGCCACGCCGAGAAGGACCGCAAGCAGGCTCGGTATCACTCGGCGCATCGGACACGCATCCGCGAGCTGGCCAGGGCTGCCACCAGCAGATCTTGGTCTCCTGCCAGCGCCGCGATCGACTGGAGCGCTTCCTGCTCCGGCCCGCAGGCGCACAGGGCTTCGATCAGCGCGATCTTGATCTCGGGCTCCAGCTCGGGACGGGCCGCCAGGCCGGACAGCAGCCCGAAGGAGCGCGCATCTCCGATCCGCGACAGCGCCCGGGCGGCGGCCGCGCGCACGTACCAGCGCTCCCGCTCGTCCTGCAGTATGCTCTCGAGCAGGCGGGCCGGTGCTTCGCCGCCCAGCTCGCCGAGCCGCAGCGCGGCCTCCTCGCGCACCCAGCTGCGCTCGTCTCGGAGCAGCTCGGCGAGCTCGGCCTGATCGCCGCACGCGCGCAGCTCGCGCAGGCTCGTCGCACAGGCGGCCAGGAGGCCGCAGGCGCCGAGCAGGCAGACGAGCATGTGCGCGGGGCGGGCGAGCATGAGGGATCGTCTAGTGGCGGTCGCGGTGGCGGTGCTTCTTCTCGCGCCGGTCCTTGTGCTTGTGCTTGCGCTCGTAGACCCTGTGCCGGTAGTGCTGGCCGCGTCTGTCATGCCAGGTGTGGTAGGCCTTCCTGTGCTTGCGCCAGTGGTCGGTGTAGTGCGCTCGGTGAGCGACGGGCACGTAGACCCTCACGCCGGCGTTCCAGTAGAACGGCAGCCCGGCAGAGGTGTAGTAGACCACGTGGCCCTGGTAGAGCAGGGGCTGGTAGCCGTACTCCACGGGGGGGCCGTACACGACGACCGCCGCCGCCGGCCGGATGCGGACGCCGGGGCCGCGGACGGCCACTGCGCAACCCGTGATCTCGATCACCAGGAAACCCGCGGCTGCTGCGAGCAGGCCGCATCGAAGGAGCTTGTCTCTCATCTCTACCTCCAGTCGGCGCCGCGTTTCGAGCGCCTGGCCCGAAAGAAAAGGCAAGGCCCGTGCCAGGCGTGCGAGCCGTCAGAATCGATTGAACTACAAGCCCTTGCTCAAGACAAGTGAGACCTGCGGGCCGGGCGGGCACCGATCTGGAATACTCCGCTGTGGGATCGGGCACACCCGGGAAGGAGCGATCTGTGATCCGCGTCAAGCCGGTCTCGGATCAGCTCTCGTCCTCGTCCTCGTCGAGCGTCTCCAGCGCGGCATCGCTCGAGCCCATCTCGTGGCGGTAGCCCTCGATGTAGGCCTCGTAGAGCCGCGTCATGATGTCCGACTCGGGGCCGAGCTGCCGGCGTTCCTCCTCGGACAGGGCGCGGATGGAGTCCTTCATCACGGCCTCGTAGTTGCCGTACCAGTAGTCCGCGTCCAGGTTGTCGGAATCGAGGTCGTCCCGCTCCTGGTAGCGGTCGTAGTCTCCGCTGTCCGCAGCCGAGGTGGCGGCCTCGGCGCCGAGCCTGCGCGCCTGCTCCAGCAGCTGCGTCATCGGATCGCGCTTGCGCTCGGTCCAGGAGTCGCCCTGCTCGGCGCTCTTCTCCAGGAGCTTCAGCGCCTCGATGCGGTCGTACTTGCGGGCCTCGTCCATGGGGGTCGCCGATCGCGGACCCTCGGCAGCCGGGTCCGCGCCGTGATCGAGCAGACACTCGATCGCCTCGCTGTTGCCGAGCCTGGCGGCCAGGTGCAGGGGTGTGAGGCGCTCGCCATCCCGGGAGGAGACGTCCGCTCCGGCGTTGACCAGCCGCTCGCACACGTCCTTGCCGTGGAGGCAGGCAGCGGAGAACAGCGGTGTGCGGCCGCGTCGATCGCGCAGGTTGGGGTTGAGGCCCCAGCGCAGCAGGCGATCGACGACCTCGGCCTTGCCCTGGCGGGAGAAGTCCTCGGTGGCGTAGTGCAGGGCGCTCAGGCCCTGGCGGTCGACCGCGAAGATGGTCGCGCCGAGGTCCTTGAGCAGGCTGAGCAGCTCGGGGTTGCCGCAGGCCGCGGCGATGTGGATCGAGCGGCGGCCGTCGATGTCGGCCGAGTTCACGTCGGCGCCCCGGGAGACGAGATGGCGCACCGTGTCCAGCCGCGACGGGCCCCGGTCGAAGTAGATCTCGTCGCGGGCGCACTGCTCGCGGAGCTCGGAGTCCAGATCCACAGAAGTGCTGGGCAAGGGGGGCAAGCTGGAGATCTTTGCGCCCGCGGGTGTCTCAGCGGCCTTCTTGGCGGTCTTCTTCTTTGCGGCCTTTTTCTTTGCGGCTTTCTTGGAGGCCTTTTTCTTGGCAGTCTTCTTCTTGGCGGTCTTCTTGCCGGCCTTTTTCTTTGCGGCCTTCTTCTTTGCGGCCTTCTTCTTTGCGGCTTTCTTGGAGGCCTTTTTCTTGGCAGTCTTCTTCTTGGCGGTCTTCTTGCCGGCCTTTTTCTTTGCGGCTTTCTTCTTTGCGGCTTTCTTGGAGGCCTTCTTCTTGGCGGTCTTCTTCTTGGCGGTCTTCTTGCCGGCCTTTTTCTTTGCGGCCTTCTTCTTTGCGGCTTTCTTTGCGGCTTTCTTTGCGGCCTTCTTCTTGGCAGTCTTCTTCTTGGCGGTCTTCTTGCCGGCCTTTTTCTTGGCGGCCTTCTTCTTGGAGGCTTTCTTTGCGGCCTTCTTCTTGGCAGTCTTCTTCTTGGCGGTCTTTTTCTTGGCGGCCTTCTTGACCTTCTTCCTGGCGGTCTTTTTCTTGGCGGTCTTCTTGACCTTCTTCCTGGCGATCATGGGGGACCCCCTCGAGGTCGGAGGTTATCACACTCGTCTTTCGGGGGGAGAGTGTAGATGGCGATCGGTCACTTGTCAAAGGCAATGGCGAGCCGTCCGGTGGGCGCCTCGCTCTGTATACAATCGGAGAGGCCTTGCTGGTGGGCGTCTGCAGTCCGAAGCTCGCGGAACGATCGATATCCAGTACCGGCACGGTCCATAGATTTGGATTTTCCCGCGGTCAGCCACAGATCGCCCACCAGGGCCTCGTTCGAGTAGGCTTCAGGTAGGACTTGGGCCGGAGGCAGTATGCGCTGAAATGACGAGCACTTGGCAATTATCGAGGCCATGGCTTGCGAGGTCCTCTCGGCCTCAACACACACCCCTGTGGACCGCGGCGGGGCCGTCTTGGCGGACATATTTTTTCTCGGTTGACACTCCCCGAGCAGGTTGGCAACTTGGTATGCTCGAATGGCTTGCTGCTGGCATGTGTGGAGGAGCCATGCTAATAAACAGCGACATGATGGATTTCAGCGTCTACCCCAAGAGGTTCGAGCTCGACGACGGCATCGAGGTCTTCGTGCGGCCCATGCGCCCCGATGATCGAGACCGGCTGTTTGCCTTCTTTCGGCACCTGCCTCACAAGGACCGCCGCTTCTTCAAGCACGACGTATCCCAGCGGGAGGTGATCACCAACTGGTGCGAGAACCTGGACTACGACCGGGTGCTGCCCATCCTGGCCATTCTCAAGGAGGAGGACGGCCGGGAGCGCGTGGTCGCAGATGCCACCCTGCACACCGAGCGCCACGGCTGGTCGACCCACGTGGCCGAGGTCCGGCTGACCATCCACAAGATGTTCCGCCGCAAGGGCCTCGGTAAGATCATGCTCCGCGAGATATACGACCGGGCCATGATGCGCGGGGTGGCCAAGGTCCAGGCCATGGTGCGGGCGGACAACGAGGGTGCCATCAAGCTGCTCAGGCGTCTGGGCTTCCGCAAGGAGGCGATCTTCAGGAAGCACGCCATGGACATCAACGGCCGCAAGCACGACGTGGTGATCTTTTTCAACGACGTGGGCGCGCTGTGGAAGAAGATGGAAGACCTGAACATCGACTACGACTTCTTCGTGATGCCTTGACCCGGCCGATTATGGCGTCGCTCGCGGTTTGGCCTTCAGCCCCAGCAGCTCGAGACCTCGCTGCACGTCGCATCCCTCGGCTCGCGGATCGCCGCTTTGTTGCAGGTCCCAGCAGCAGGCCGATGCATAGATCTCCGAGGGCTGGACGTCGAGCACGCCGCGGGTGGCCTTCATGGAGAAGATGCGATTCAGGCCCAGCACGGCGAAGCCGTCCACCAGGGGGTTGTCGCCCTCGGGGTGGTAGAGGTAGCGATAGAGACGCAGCTGCTTCCAGCCGCCGGTGGGCCATGCGAGCTCGCGTTGCTCCACTTCGATGAGCTTGTCGGGTGCGCGGCCGAACTCGCTAGGCCGCGCGAGCCAGGCGGCCAACTCGGCCTGGGCTGCGAAGGATGGATCGGAGGCGGACTTGGGTAGCAGGTCTTCGCGGCCCAACTCCCGCAGGTAGCTGATCGCCACCTGGGCCTGGAGCGGATCGCGCGCCTGGCGCGCCAGGCGTGCGAAGCCATCGGCCTGGCCCAGGAAGGCGCGGGCCCAAGCCGCTTCGAGCTGGACGCGCGGTGCGGGGTGCGAGTCGGCCAGTTTGAGGAGCGCGTCGCGTTTCGAGATGAATGGCAGGGCCGCTGCCGCGGCTATGGGCACGGAGCTGTTCGTCGGCTCGGCAGCTCGCAGGTATGCACCCAGGCGCTCTCGCCCCGCCTGGCTGTCGAATGGATGCCGCGCCACGCGATTCTCGCGGCACAGGCGGTTGGCGAGCCCGAGCACGGCCACGCCCAGGGCACCCTCAGGCAAGGGCTCGGCCAGCGCATCGAGTGCCACCCGAGCCGTTTCGGCGTGCCGCCCGAGCCCACCCAGCACCGCAGTCCAGCGATCGTCTCCCGCGAGCACCCGTGCTCGGGCCGCGTCCACGATGCGCGGCAAATCGTCTGCCTGGCCATAGACCGCCAGCACCTCGAGCGAGCCCAGGATGCCATCCGCCAGCCGAACCGGCATTCGCGGATCAAGACGCGAATCGGGTGTCACCTTGCCGTTCTTCCATTCTTTGAACTCCGCATCCAGCGCTGCCCGTAGCGCGGGCAGACCTGTGTGTGTGAGGATCTCGAAGACCTGTCGGTTCTCGGCGCGCCGAAAGATGCCCGCAGCTCGATCCAGCGGTCGCTCCGAGGCAGGGAAGCACTGCCGGTTGCGCGCAAAACGCTGCACCAGCATCGCACTGGCGCGGGCCTGCTCCGCCGTGCGGAGCGGCATTCGAGCTGCCCGTTCCAGCTCTTCTGCAAGGCGCGCTGTCGCTGCCGTCCCGCAAGGTTCCGAATCGGACTTCGAATCGGATGGCACCGAATCCTCCGAAGTGGGTTCGGATGCGGATCCCTCCGGGCGCTTCGTCAGGGCATCAGCGCCTGACTGGTCTACTGGGCTTGAAACATCCCGCGAGCAACTGAGGGCAAGGAGGCTACATATCGCTACGACACGAATAGATTGCATCCTGTTCTCCTCGAGATTGCATACCGTGGACAGGGCCTCGGACGCAACCAAGATAGCTTGTTTGCGATCCAAGTCGGAAGCAGAGGTGGGCTGGAATTGGAGCGAGTCTGGAGCGGGATTTGGTTAGCTCGGGGCCGGGCTTAGACTGTTGAAGCCCAGGGCTGGAATGAAGCAGTTCTCTGGGAACTCCACGTCCTTCTCACCGCGCCGCAGTCGTCTGGACGCCTCCCGGTACAGCGAGGCAAACCAGCGGTAGCTGTCTCGGAACTCGATCCACGTCTCCATCGACGCACAGTGACAGAGCGGCGCGGGGCTGCGCTTGATCTTCGCTGGGCGCCGATGCGGGCGCTGGCGCAGCACTTTTTTGCTGCCCATCGCGTTGCGTCTCTCCTTGTTCAGCCTGGCGCGGGTCTGAATCTCGATGTCCTCGGCCATCTGTCGGTACCAGGCTCTCTGCTCCTCCGGGCTCCTGTCTGCCAGGATCGGAAGGGGGCTCAGCGAGACCTCATAGGGGGTGGCGAAATCGCCAGGTCCGTAGTCCTGCCTGGCACGGCGGGCCTCGTACTCCTTCGTCCGGTCGTACCAGACACCGACGAGCGGCTCGCCATCGACGAGCGCCTC
>JAFGRB010000466.1 GCA_016935365.1 Deltaproteobacteria bacterium | reverse complement strand
GAAGCCGGGTGAGAAGCCGGGCGGGCTGGAGGGGATCGGCGCGACAGCTGGCGGGAAGATCGAGCTGCCCTCCGGCAGCCTCGCCGATCTGACCGCCATCTGGCAGCAGCGCCGCATCCATCTCCGGCAGCGGGACTTCTCCCTGGCCAAGGTGGATCTGCTGCGCTTCGTCAAGCTCAAGGAGGAGCTCGCGCTGCGCAACACCTTCCTGGAGGCCGAGGTCCTGGTCCGAGATGCCCGGCACGCGCAGCAAGCGGACGACGCCGAGCGCGCGGGCAAGCTGCTCGAGACCGCTGTCCGGCTCGCCCCGGACCTCCCGGCGGTCTACACGGCCCGGGCCTCCTTCCATTTCTCCAAGGAGCCCTTCGGCCTGTCGGCGATCATCGACGACTGGATCGCGGCCGCAGAGGCAGCTCTGGCCGATCCCCTGGCGCGCAACCGCCTGCTGCTCGACGGCCTGGTCGGTCTGCTGCTGGGGATCGGTCTGATGGCCATCTTGTTCACGCTGGTCCAGTTTCTGCGACATGTGCGCTTCTTCCTGCACGACCTGCACCACCTCTTTCCCCGCGGGGCCGGGCGTGCCCAGACCGCCTTTCTGGGCGTCATCTTGCTCCTGCTGCCCGTGTTCTTCCGGGCTGGCCTGGTGGCCGTGCTGCTCACCTGGCTCCTGGTCGCCTGGCTCTACCAGAACTGGCGGGAACGCCTGGTCACGATCTGCATCCTCGCGTTCCTGGGCTCGATGTCCTTTTCCGTGTCCTACCTCGTGGACCGGATCGCGGCTTCCAGGACCCTGGCCGAGGATCTGTACGCGATCGAGCGCGGCAAGCCGGACGAGGCATTGATCGTGCGCTTGCGATCGCAGCTCGAGAGGCAACCGAATGATCCGACCCTGCTGGCCGTCCTGGCCGGCTACCACAAGCGCCTGGGCGACTTCGAGCGGGCGCGGGTCTTGCTGGAGAAAGCCGTCGAGTCGAAGCCTCGGGCAGCGGTGCTGCTGAACAACCTGGGCAACGTGTACTTCCTGCAGGGCCACCTCGGCAAGGCGATCGAGAGCTATGGCCGCGCCTCGATGGCCAGGCCCGATCTGGCCGTCCCGCACTTCAACCTCAGCCGTTGCCACTACCGGGCGCTGGATCCGGACCGGGGCAAGCAGGCCCGCCAGGAGGCCTCGCGCCTCGATCGCGAGGAGGTGCGCAAGCTCAACGAGCTGGCCATGGGCGACAAGGCCAACTACGTGGTGGCCGACCTGCCGTTGCCGAGCGAGTGGCTCGCGCACGCGGATGGCACCGGCCCGGCTCGGGAGCGAAGAGAAGCGGCGGCCCAGGCGCTGTGGCGCTCCTGGGGCGGGAGTGGGCGGGTGCAGTGGTTCTGGATCGTCGGCGCGGTCATGCTGGTCCTGTTCATCCTGGTCGCGTTCGTGGGTCGCAAGCTCTACCTGTCCAAGGCCTGCATCCGGTGCGGCCGGCCCGCCTGCCGGCGCTGCAACACCGAGCTGCGCGACGACACGGTCTGCGGACAGTGCTACCACGCCTTCGTTCGCAGGTCCCAGGTGGATGCCAAGTCGCGGATCGCCAAGGAGATCCAGATCCGCCAGCACCGGCGCCGGCACCAGAGCATCTCGGTGGGCCTGTCCTTCCTGCTGCCGGGTACCGGCCAGATTCTCAAGGAGCGCACCTTGCGGGGGGCGCTGATCTTGCTCGTCTTCTCGGTCACGATGGTCCAGCTCCTGCTGGGAGAGGGCGTGATGCGCGACCCGATGGCCATGGGCAGCAGCTGGCCCTGGTGGAAGCTGGTGCCCCTGCTCGTCCTCTTCGGCGCCTTCTATGCCTGGGCCCTGATCGACGTGTTCCGATCCGACGAGGAGTGAGTCATGGCGCTCAAGGGAACGCTCAAGGACTTCGGAATCGCCGATATCTTCCAGCTCATCAGCCACCAGTCCAAGACCGGCGTGCTCCACCTGGAGACCAAGGGCCAGGAGGTCAGGGTCTCGTTTTCCAATGGGGACGTGGTCAGGGCCGAGTCCACGACTCGACGCAAGCGGGACCTGCTCGGGTCCATGCTCGTGCGGGCGGAGGTGGTCTCCCAGGCGCAGCTGGAGCAGGCCCTCGGCATCCAGAAGCGGACCCTCAAGCGGCTTGGAGACATCCTGGTCGAGAAGGGCTTCCTGACCCGGGACGAGCTCAAGGAGTTCACCCACCTCCAGACCACCGAGACGGTCTACAAGCTGTTCAACTGGGAGACGGGCACGTACGCCTTCGAGCCCGAGGAAGTCCAGTACGACAAGCGGATGGTCGATCCGCTGCGCAGCGAGAACGTCCTGATGGAAGGCTTCCGGATGGTCGACGAGTGGCCGATGATCCGCAAGCGGATCACCTCGTACGAGCTGACCTTCCGGCGCGTCAAGGAGTTGAGCGGGGCCGCGGTGACCCCCAAGGCCGAGGACGAGATCGACAGCGCGTTCGACGACATGTTCTCCGAGGGCAAGCCGGCCAAGTCCGATCGCCCGAAGTGCATCGGAGCCAACGAGGAGAAGGTCTACAACCTGATCGAAGACGATCGCGATGTCCAGAAGCTCATCGACCTGTCCAGGCTCGGCGAGTTCGAGACCTGCAAGGCCTTGCTGAACCTCATCAACGAGAGCTACATCAAGATTGCGGGCAAGATCGAAAAGGCGGATGCCGAGGTCAGCAAGGAGAAGCCCGGCGGTCGAGTCAGGCGTCTTCCGATCGGACGGATATTCATCCAGGCCGGGATGTATGTCCTGATCGTCGGCCTGTGTCTGGTGCTCTACCGCCTTCTCGAGGGCGATGTGCTCTCGTTGTTTCGGGAGTCGAGCGCGCACGGCTTCCAGAGCCCGGTGGCGTTGGAGTTGATCGATCGGAACCAGTCGCTGCGCGTCGAAAACGCGCTCGAGGTCTATCGGCTCGAGACGGGCAGCTATCCGGACGGGCTCGCCCAGCTCGTGGAGGAAGATCTGCTCAGTGAGACCGACCTCCGTTTTCCCTGGCGGACCGAACGCGCATACCAAAGGCGCGCAGACGGCTTTCTCGTGCTGCGTCCCTTCGAGTGAAGACATGGAGCCGGATCGCGCAAACGGCCGCCTGTTGCTGGATGACGGCGGTGTGGCACGCATCCTCGTGGGTCCGAACAACGGCAACCTGCGCGTCTTGGAGGAGGCCTCCGGGGCGAGCATCTCCGCGCGCGGCACCGAGCTGGTCTTCTCCGGCGAAGAGGACAGCGTGGAGCTGGTGCGCCAGGTCTTGCAGGAGCTCTACGAGCTGGTGCGCGAGGGCCGGCCCTTGTACGCCAGTGACGTCGAGCGCGCCTACCGCGTCAAGTCCCAGGACAAGGGCTTGAAGCTTCGCGAGATCTTCATGGACACGGTCTTCGTGGCCAACCGCAAGCGCATCATCACGCCTCAGGGGATCGGGCAGAAGCGCTACATCGAGGCCATGAGGAAGTACGACGTGGTCTTCGGCATCGGACCGGCGGGCACAGGGAAGACCTACCTGGCCATGGCGATGGGCGTGGCCGCGCTGAAGAACCAGGAGGTCAAGCGGATCGTCATCACGCGTCCCGCCGTGGAGGCGGGCGAAAAGCTCGGTTTCCTGCCGGGCGATCTGGCCGAAAAGGTCAATCCGTATCTGCGGCCGTTGTACGATGCGCTGCACGATATGATGGAGTACGATCAAGTCACGCGGCTCATGGAGCGCGGTACGGTCGAGGTCGCTCCGCTGGCTTTCATGCGGGGCAGGACGCTCAACGACAGCTTCGTCGTGCTGGACGAGGCGCAGAACACGACTTCGGATCAGATGAAGATGTTTCTCACCCGGCTGGGCTATGACTCGAGGGCGGTCATCACCGGCGACGTGACCCAGGTGGATCTGCCGCCGGGGCAGCGCTGCGGACTGCTCGAGGCGACCCGCATCCTGGCGGATATCGAGAATATCGCTTTTTGCACCTTCGACGAGCAGGACGTCGTGCGGCACCCGCTCGTACAGGAAGTGATCCGGGCCTACGATCGGTACGAACGCCAGCAGGAGCGAGGCGACCGGGAGGGCGGCCATGGCGAGCGGTAAGAAGAGCACGCCTCTGAAGAAGGTGGTTCAGGACGGCGCGCGCGGGCTGCGCAACTGGCGCCGCTGGTGGCTGCAGCTGACTTTTGTCCTGGCGCTGATCATCCTGGGCACGACGGTCGCCTTCATGATCAATCCACAGACCTCGAGCCACTGGATCCCGGTCAAGGACGAGGACATCGGCAAGGTGGCCCCCGAGGACATCTACGCGCCGAAGGACTTCAGCGTGCTCGACGAGGAGTCGACCGAGCGGCTCAGGCAGGAGGCCGAGGACGCCGTGCGCTCGGTCTACGACTTCGAGAAGGAGCTCGGCCAGGAGCGCATCCGGCGGCTGCGAGAAGCATTCGGGGAAATGGAGAGCCTCATCTCCGCAAACCGGGAGGCCGTCGAGCTGCTCGAAAGCCAGCTCGCCAAGCCGGTCGAAGAGGAAGAGACGGGGGCTCGCAAGCACAAGCGGGGCAAGACGGACCGCGGGGAGAGCGATGAGGCCGCCGAGGCCCACAAGCGCATCGAAGAGGAGATCGAAGGTCTCAAGAAGGGGCTCGAGGAGAAGCTGGACCAGAAGCGGGGCGAGTTCCAGAAGATACTCCAGGTCGTCGTGGGCGAGGAGGACTTCGCCCGGTTCAAGGAGGATCGCTTCTCGGCAGCCACCCTGGCCAGCGTGACCAAGCTCGTCGACCGGTGCATGCGCCACATGATCGTACAGAGCCGCGAGCTGCTCGATGCGGATCGCGCCAAGGGGATCATCGTTCTCTACCGAGAGCAGGGCGTCGTCAAGGAAGAGATGGTGATGATGCGCTTCTCCCGGATCCTGGATCGGGACGAGGCGCAGGAGAAGGTCGATCAGGCGGCGCTCTACGAGCTCAGCCAGGTTCCGCGAAAGCTCAGGGACTCCCAGGTCCGGCTGGCCAAGGACCTGGTGACGGCCAATCTGTTCTTCAATCGAGACGAGACGAAGCACCGCAAACGCGAAGCTCGAAAGGGCGTTCAGGAGCGTAAGATCGAGATCAAGAAAGACTCGGTCATCATCCGGGCCCGAGACGTCATCGAGAAGAGCCACGTCAAGATCTGCCGCGCCATGAAGAAGGAAATGAGCCGGGACACGAGCAGCGCTGCGTCTACGCAGATGGCGCTCGGCACGACCCTGCTCGTCATCCTCATGCTGGGGTTGATCGCCCGCTTCAGCACCGTGAACATCCGCAAGTTCCGCTCCAAGCCCAAGGACCTGGCGCTGCTCGCCGTCATGATGTTCATCCTGCTCGTCTCGGTGAAGCTCTGGTTCTGGATCATCGGCGCGGTCTTCGAGCAGCTCAAGGTCTTCCCGCTCGAATCGTACTACTACATCATTCCCTTTGCCGCGGGTGCCATGCTGGTGCGCTTCGTGCTCAACAGCGAGATGGCGCTGGCCTACACGGCGCCAGCCTCCTTGCTGGTGGGGCTGCTCATGGAGGACTACTTCGGCGTCGCCACGTACTGCATGGTCAGCTCGGTCGTGGCCGCCGGCGCGATCGGCAACATCAACCAGCGCATCTCGCTGCTCCGGGCCGGTGTGGTCACGGGCCTGGCCAACGTGGTCCTGGCCATCGCGCTGGCGCTCTTCCACTCGCGCTTTTTCACCCTCCAGACCGTCTTCGACGCCTTCTTCGCCTTCTCCGGCGGCATCGTGGCGGCCATCATCGTGATGGGGGTGGCGCCGGTCCTCGAGGTGATCTTCGGCTACACGACCAACATCAAGCTGCTCGAGCTGGCCAACCTCAACCACCCGCTGCTCAAGGACTTGATCGTCCAGGCGCCGGGCAGCTACCACCACAGCATCATCGTCGGATCGATGGTGGAGGCCGCCGCCGAGGCCATCCACTGCAACCCATTGCTCGCCAGGGTGATGGCCTACTACCACGACATCGGAAAGATCAAGAAACCGGACTACTTTTCGGAAAACCAACGCGACGGCACCAACCGGCACGACAAGCTCAAGCCGTCGCTCTCCGCGGCGGTGCTCAAGGCGCACGTGAAGGACGGGGCGGAGCTAGCGAGACAGAGCCGGCTCGGCGAGCCCATCATCGACGCCATCGTCCAGCACCACGGCACGAGCCTGATCAAGTTCTTCTACCAGCGCGCCAAGGACCAGGCAGAGGAGAGCGAGACCGTCAACGAGGAGGAGTTCCGCTATCCTGGCCCCAAGCCCAGGAGCCGCGAGGTGGCGCTGGTCATGCTGGCCGACAGCGTCGAGGCGGCCGCCAAGAGCATCTCGGACCCCTCACCGGCGCGTCTCCGCGGGCTGGTTCAGAACATCATCAACCGGATCTTCGCCGATGGGCAACTCAACGACTGCGACCTGACGCTCAAGGACCTCAACGAGATCGCCCGCGCCTTCAACCGCGTCCTGGCCGGCATCTACCACTACCGCCCGGACTACCCCGAGTCGGCCACCAAGGACCCCGAGCGCAAGCGGACCACGGTCGACAAGATGCCGGCGGCCAAGAAGGAAGGCGAGGAGCGGCGCGAAGCTCCGGACGAGAAGACCGAGGACCTCGGACGTCTCGGGATGTGAGCGCCGCGTGCCGGTCCTGCTCCGCAAGCGCCGAGGCACACCGCTCGTCGATCGCATCGCCCTGCTGCGCCGGGCCCGGCGCTTGCTCGGCGAGCTGGGCTTGCAGCGAAGCGAGCTCTCCGTCCTGTTGACCGACGATCGCGAGATCGCCGAGCTCAACGCCCGCTACCGCAGCCGCGAGGGCCCGACCGACGTGCTGAGCTTCTCCCAGCAGGAGGGCGGCGCGCCGCTGCACCCGGAGCTGCTCGGCGACGTGGTCATCTCGCTCGAGACCGCCGCCCGCCAGGCCAGTGCCCGCCGCCGGCCGCTTCTCGACGAGCTGACCGAACTGCTCGTCCACGGCGTGCTGCACCTGGCCGGCCGCGAGCACGAGGGCGTGTCGAGAAAGCGAGCCAGCGCCATGCGCCGCGAGCAGCAGCGGCTCGCCCGCCTGCTCGCGCGAGCGTAAGATCGAGTAGGGATCCGCAGCGTTTCGTTGTTGCATTTTGCATCGACGGTGTAAACTGGTGCGTATGAGCGCGTCGATCTCGCACGATCGCCGAGAAGAGTCGATGGAGGCGAAAGCCCGCTGGTTTCAATCTCTCACCTTGGTTGAGCGCATGGAGATCCTGTGCGCCTTCACGGATCTCGCCCTCGAGATCAATCCCCGACTTGCGGACATGAAAGATGCTCAACCGATTAAAAGCGCTCCTCTCGATTTTCCGTAATACTGCGAAATGCCCCCCTCCCCCGGGCTTCGCCCGGCCCCTCCCACCAGGGGAGGGGCGTTTCATCTTGTGAACGTAGGACAAAAACCCCTTCCCCCTG
>JAFGRB010000465.1 GCA_016935365.1 Deltaproteobacteria bacterium | reverse complement strand
GGCCGTGCGCCTGCTCGTCGAGCAGCCCCTTGCCCAGGGCGGCCACCTGCACGCCCTCCAGCTTCACCGCCTCCAGGCTTCCGCTGATCCGGACGCAGGGATCGCGGACGACGAAGCCCTCGGATCCGGACAACGGCAGCTTGACCTCGTTCTCGACGTCCAGCTGCTCTCGCGCCCGCAGCCCGCCGTAGACGGCCGAGCGCAGCGCCGCAGGCACCCGCAGCCGCCCGTCCGGGCCCTTCGCGCCCGCCATGACATCGATGCCTCGGTCGAGATCACGGGCGTGGAGGCGGGTGACGCAGAAGGCCGCCACGCCCAGGGCGAGGACCGCGATGCTGCCCACGAGCGCGTGCCCGCCTGGCCGGCGCCCCGGGTCCAGCTTGCATATCCTCGAGACGAGGACGGTGAAAGCCATGAGGAGGACCAAGCCGATCGCCGCCTCGATCCACCAGGGATGGGAGAAGTCTTTCAGCGCCGCGAGCAGCAAGTCGCTCTCTTCCTGGTCGTACAGTGCCTGGATGCGCGCGAGCCGGAGGTCCAGCAGCAGAGCAGAGAGCCCCAGCACGCCGCTCAGGAGACCGATCCCCAGGCAGGCTGCGAAGGAGAGCTCGCCGAGATCGGCGATCCGTCTCCTCTGCCAGGCGATCGCGGCTGCGATCAGGCTGAGCCCCCCCATCGCCAGGAGGGCGACGCCCGCGAAGACGCGCGGCGAGCCGACCGCGCACAGGCCCTCGCAGGTCCCTGCCAGGTACGCCTGCTTCACGGAGGCGGGCGCGATCATGAGCTCGAAGACCCCGAGGCGACCGAGGTGTACAGCGATGACCAGCAGGGCTGCGATCAGGAGCGGGCCGAGCAAGACGGCCGCGCTCAGCGCCCGCGCGCCCGGAGTCGGCGCGCCCCGGGGCCGCCCGCGGAGCACGACCCACCACAGGCCCGCCTGGGTGAGCAGCGAGGCCGCAGCCGAGATCAGGATCAGCCAGCGCACGCTCAGACCCACCAGCGCAGCAGGGCCGCGTAGAAGCCGTAGAAGTCCAGGTAGGCGAGCAGAGATGCGCACAACAGGCCGATGCCCAGGGCGGCGAACAGGGGGCTCAGGACGGAGAGCGTCAACGCTGGCGCCGGCCTGTCGGCCGCGGCCGGAAGGCCGAGCCCGCGGACGATCAGGAAAACGCTCAGCAGGACCGGGCCCAGGCAGGCCCACAGGGCCAGGCCGATCGGCCGGCTGGCCTCGACGATGGCATAGCACTTCGATTGGATCTCATCCAAGACGGACGCCGCGAGCTCGAAGTCGGCCAGGACCTGGCGACAGGCGAGCCAGGCCGCGAGCAGCACGAGCAGGCAGATCCCGAGGCCTCCCCAGCCGAAGGCGAGGCTCATCCCGCGCTTCTTCTTCCACAGGGACAGGACGACGCCGCAGACGGCAAAAGCGCTTGCCAGCGCGCCCGCCGTGATGATCCCGGGCTCGATCACCTCAAGGATTTCCCATCTGCTCGAAACGGAGCTGGGCCGGGATGGCGTTCGTCCGGCCGGCCACGTCGGGGCCGATGGGCGGGAAGGGCACCTGGCCGAACCAGGCCGGCCTGGCCTCGAGGTAGAGCGAGGCCGGCATCTCGCGCGCCTCGATGGCCGGATCCCAGATCACCTGGTCATTGACCGTGTCGTAGTTGCCGTGGCGCAGCAGGGTCGCGGCCACGTTGGGGTCGTCGATGCCGTGCATGATGCCCAGCGCCCAGATGACCACCTCGGTGTTGCTGTAGGCCTGGCCAGGCAGGACCTCGTAGCGCATCGAGCGGCCGGCCGTGCCGAGCACGCAGCCGACCACGTTCATGTAGGTGTTCTTGGTGGCGAAGGAGACGGCGTTGTTGTTGGCGGTCGTCTCCTCGCGCTGCCAGCCCAGCGACTGCGAGCGGAAGACGGTGTTGTGGCTCGACGAGCCGTGGATGAAGTCGCCGGTGATCTGGCAGCCGATGTTGCCCTCCCAGAGGTTCATCATCGGGTGCGGGGCGTGGTTGAGCGACGGGCTGCCGGTCAGCCACCAGGGATCGTCGAAGCGCGAGTCGTGCATGTAGTTGTAGCCGAGGACGTTCCCGGCCGCGCCGCCGGAGGTCATCAGGAAGCCGCCGTCCAGGGTGCGCAGGATGTTGTCCTCGACCAGGTTGGCCGACGAGAACATGTCCACCAGCACCCCGTAGCCGTGCGAGCGCCCGTAGCCGTTGATGCTCTCGTGGAAGTAGCACTCGCGGATCTCGTTCTGCAGGCTCTGCAGCATCCAGACGGCGCGCCAGTCCACGCGCTCGACCTCGACGTTGCGCAGCCAGCAGTACTGGCAGCCCTGCATCTCGATCAAGTAGGTCGCCGAGACCTCGGGCTGGGTCAGGGTCAGGTCCTCGATGCCCGACCAGCGGACCAGGGTGCGCGGCGCGGCGAAGGTGGCCTGCGGGGAGAGCGCCGGGTCGTAGGTCCAGTAGAGCGGGATGTTGAAGTGGATCTGGTTGCCGTCCACGGCCGTGACCTCGACCAGCTGGCCCAGGGTCCGGTCGCCGTTCGAGCGGCCGCAGTAGGTGCACTTGCCCTCGACGCCCTCGGGATCGACGAAGCTGCCGTCGTTGAGCTGATCGATGAGCATCACGCTGCCTGCGCTCGCGTACTGCGGATCGGCCACCACAATCGAGGTCGAGCCCTTGTTCGCGCCGGCCGAGATGGCCACCGAGGTCTCACCGGTGCTGAAGTTCGGCCAGCCGGCCAGGGCCAGGGCCGAGCGGGTGCCGCTCGGCCCCTCGAAGCGGATGACGGTCTCGTCCTGGCCCGCCCCGCGCAGCACCTTGTGGCTCCAGATCAGGATGCGGCCGGTCACCCGGTAGGTCCCGGCCGGCAGAAGCACGACCTGGTCGTCCGGGCAGCTGTCCAGCGCTTCCTGGATGGCCGCGGTGGCGTCGGTCACGCCGTCGCCGTAGGTGTCGGCGTCGATGGTCGCGCAGACCGTGCCGCGCTCGGGGATGCCGCCCGGGATGCCGACGTGGCCCGCCCACTCGATCCGCCGCTCCGGAGGGATGATCTCGCCCGCACCGCCGCCGTCCTCGCCGCCTCCATCCTCGCCGCCCCCGTCGTCGCCCGGGCTTCTGTCCTCGACCTGCCCGCCGTCGTCGCCGCCCCCACCGTCGCCGGGGCTTCTGTCCTCGACCTGCCCGCCGTCGTCGCCGCCCGCGTCCGCCTGCGAGCTGACCTGGCCGCTGCAGGCCCACAGGAGCGCCGCGCCGAGCATGCACACGAAGCAGTACCGCATGTTCTCCTCCCCGCGAAAGGGACCTCTCCAGCGATCTACCCATGGGAGCGCGGGGATTTCAAGCCGGGCCTTTCCTCCCGCTCGGCCGTTGAAGCCGGGCCCGCGCTCTGCTAGCATCGCGCGCGAGTGGAGGACATCGATGGCCGAGGAAGCGGGCTCCGGGCAGGGCATTCTGAGCCGGCGCGCGGTGCGGGTGACGATCAAGGTCCTGCTGGCCGTCTTCGCCACGGCCCTGTCGACCTTGTTCTTTGGTCTGATGCTGCCCATCTTCCTGCTGGCCATGGAGATCCTGCCCTCGCTGGGCCTGGCGGGCGTCGTCTACCTGGCCGCGGGGGCCGTCTTCGGGCTGCTCTTCGGCGGGCTCGTGTCGGGCATCAGCCTCGGCAGGAGCCCCGGGCTCGTGAGCCGGTGCACCATCGTCCTGATCGTTACGCTGGTCGGCCTGTCGATCGCCTATCTCGTCTGCCACCTGTCCATGGCCGAGCGCTTCGCCCACGTCTGAGCGGGCGTGGAACCGTCCAGGTACCTGGACATTTTTGTGGCACCTTAACAAGGAGTTATGACTTGGCACCCCCGAAAACGACCAAGAAGCCGACCCTGCGCCTCACGCCCAGACCGGTCAAGCCCAGGACGACGATAGCCAAGCCCGCCCCCGTCAAGGCGCCTGCCAAGCCCGAAAAGCTGCCCGATCGGGCAGCGCTCGACAGGCACACCCAGAAGATCCTGCAGCTCAAGAAGCAGATCGCGCGCGGGTTCTGGGAGATCGGCCGCAGCCTGGTCGAGATCGACGACCAGAAGCTCTATCGCACCGCGGGCTATCAGAGCTTCTCGGCCTACCTGCGTGAGGAGGTGGCCTTCAGCCGCTCCACGGCCTACGAGCTGATGAAGATCGCGCGCAACTTCAGCGAGCAGACCGCGCTGCAGTACGGCCAGGAGAAGCTGCTGGGTGCGATCGCGCTGGCCAAGGCCACGCCCGAGGACGAGCGGCCGGTCGACGTGACCCGCTACGATGTCGAGGTGCGAGAGCCGGACGGCACGCTGCAGCTCAAGCCTTTCTCCGAGGCCTCCAGCAACGAGATCCGCACCGCCGCCGATCGGATCCGCAGGCGCCAGCAGATCCGCCGCGTGAGCCCCCAGAAGCTCCCGACGATCGCGCCCTCGCCCACGAGCCGGGTGGCAGCCTTCCTCGCCAACGCCCGGCGCTCGCTCGCCAAGCTCAGCCCCAGGCCCGAGATCGCGCTCGAGCTCACAGGCCAGGGCACGGATCCGCGCTGCGCGCTCGAGATCCGCGGGCTCGCCCTCTCCCTGCTGGCCGACGTGCTGTCCAGGCTCGCCCGGTATGCGCGATGAAGCGGATCGCCGCAAGAGCCCCGTGCCTGCTTCTCTCGTAACGTCGGTGAGACCCATGTCGATCTGGATCCGCGCGATCTGCACGCAGTCCATCGGACATCTGGCTGTCTCTGACCTCCGGCGCGCGACCGAGCAGGCCGACTTCCTCACCTGGGCGGAGAACCAGGATCTGGACGAGGCGGAAGGCGCGCAGGCCGAGAAGGCGCTGCGCTTCGAGGGGCCGCCGGGCGAGCTCGGAGTCGCGCAGTTGTTCTATCGAGATAGCCGCTTCATCCGCATCGAGCGCTGGACCGGAGAGGCTGCGCGCGTGGAGATCCTGGAGATGCTCGAGGAACTCGAAGGGTCTTCCGACCCGGCCGCTCGAAGGATCCGGGACATTCTATCCCGCGCGGTCGAGACCGTCGGATTCGAGCTCAAGCAGAGCGACGCCGAGGGCATGGGCTGGCCCATCTCCTGGCAGACGGCGATGTGGCTCGCCGAGCGGGGCGACGGACTGGTCGATGCGGACGGGGAATGGTGGGATCCTAGAACATACGAGATCATCTGGTCACAGCGGTAGAGCCGATCTCACTCGCGAAGCTGCATCCCGGGCGCGTCGGGAGGGCGCCGCTCGAAGCCGCACTTCTCGTAGAAGGGGGCGTTGCCCGAT
>JAFGRB010000464.1 GCA_016935365.1 Deltaproteobacteria bacterium | reverse complement strand
CTAAAGTGCGCGCGCCGTGTTTCTACCCGACCCCCCCGCTGCTTCGCAGCGGAAAACCTTGCGACGGAAAAGATGTGTATACGGCTCAGGGCTTCGCCCTGGGCTATGTTGTTACGCCACTGCGGGGCTTTCGGAGACTGCTTGCGGAGTGCAGCGACTCAGGGGTTGCCGCGGATCTCCAGGTGCCACTGGTCGCAGGTGTGGACGTCGATGGCGATGACGTTGATGTAGACGTAGAAGCTCTGGTCGCTCCCGGTGGGGATGCCGAGGATGCATTCGTCTTCTCTGTATGCGTACATCTGCTCCATGGCGTCGCCCGGCTCCGGGAAGTAGCCCTGGGCACCCGAGCAGGAGTCGATCCGGGCCAGCAGGTCGTAGTTCTGGCCGTTGGGCGGATAGAGCCGCAGACGAACCTGGAGGAGATCGCAGCCGCCGCTGCTCTCGTCGACCCGCACCCGGAACCAGGCCTCGCCGCGGCCGTACTGGTCGATGGTGTCCGCGCCCTCGTCGCCCCGGACCGTGCCGATGTCCGTGGCACCCGAGCAGGCCGGGTCCGTGTCCAGGTCGTGCTCGCAGCCGTTGCTTGGGCTGCCGTTGAGATCGCACCAGCCGTTGTCGCAGGCTACGATCTGGCAGCTACCCGAGCTGCAGGTCTCGCTGGCGTGCGCCAGGGCGCAGGCCACGTTGCAACCGCCGCAGTCGGTCAGCGTGTTCGTGGCCCGCTCGCAGCCGTTGTTCGGGTTGCCGTCGCAGTCGCCCCAGTTCGCGCTGCAGCTCGGCGTGCACACGCCATCGATGCAGGTGTTCGTGCCGTTCTGGGCCACGCAGACCGTGGTGCAGTTGCCGCAGTGCTGCTCGTCGACGTCAGTGTGCGTCTCGCAGCCGGGGTTCGAGTTGCAGTCGTGCCAGCCGTCGTCGCAGATCGAGACCTGGCAGGTCCCGGTGGAGCAGGAGGCCGTGGCGTGGGGCAGGGAGCAGGGCGCATCGCAGTCGCCGCAGTCGGTCATCGTGTTCAGCGGCACCAGGCAGCCCTCGTCCGGATCCCCGCCGCAGACCCCCCACAATCCCTGGCAGACCGGGGTGCAGACCCCGTTCTGGCAGGAGGTCGTGCCGTGGGGGTTGACGCAGGTGTTCCCGCAGGCCCCGCAGTGCGAGGTCGAGTTGAGCTGGGTCTCGCAGCCGGGCGTGCCCGGGTAGCAGTCGCCCCAGCCGTCCGGGCAGCCCGAGCTGCGGCCAGAGAGAGCGATCGTGATCAGGGGGTTGCCGATGTCGGACGACAGGATCTCGACCGCTCCGGTGTCCGGGCCCTGGTCCAAGGGGTCGTAGAGCACCTGGAACACATGGCTGGCTCCGAGGCCCACCAGGGGCACGGCCGGGTTGGGCAAGTTGGCCAGGCCGAAGTCGGAAGAGCCGCCCGAGCCCAGGCGCACCTCGTGGATGAAGAGCGGGTCGTTGGACGCGCTGAAGATGGTGATCGAGATCAGGCCCTGCGAGCCGATGGACACGTCGCCGAAGTCCTGCGGCGTGCTCGGGCTGACCAGGATGGCCGGATCCAGGGCGTTGGCCTGCAGGTCGACGCCCACCCGGCCGGGCACGCCGTCGTAGGCCACGTCCGGATCGTTGGTGTCGAAGACCAGCACGTTCGTGCGCGTGCCGGCCGCCTGGGGCCGGAACGTGATCCCGAACGAGCGGTCCTGGTCCGGGGGCACGTGGCTCGGCTCGTTCGTCCAGCTGAACTCGGTGTTGGGCGTGGCCAGCCGCAGGTCCTGGACCTGCAGGTCCTCGCCGCCGGTGTTGCCGATGGTGAGCGTGACCGTCACAGGCGAGCTCCTCCCGGTGGGCTGGTCGTACTGGGCGTCGGCGAAGACGAGCGGGGGGGCGGGATTCAGGGTGATGGCCGCCGGGATGTAGCCCTCGGCGCGCAGGCTGACCTCGAGCGTCTGGCCCGGGCCGCTGTGGTCGATCTGCAGGTGGCCGGTCTCGACCCCCACGTCGACCGGGCCGAATCCGAGCGTCACGCTGACCGACTCGCCCGGCTCCAGCGGGTGGGGGTTCGTAGCCAGGTCGTCGAGCTGCAGGTCGCTGCTCGCGAGCGTCCACTCCGCGCTCGTGCCGGAAAGCGCCACGCCGGTGAGCTCCAGGCTGGCGCCGCCCGAGTTCGTCAAGCTGACCGCCTGCTCCTGCAGGTGGCCCACGCGCACCCGCCCCATGTCCACCGGGCTGGGATCGGCGGTCACGTCGCCGATCACCCCTCGACCGGTCAGATCCGCCCGCAGGGTGGGCTGCAGCGCGTCGTCGGTCACGGCCACGACTTGATCGCTGTCCTCCTCGGCCAATTGAGGGTGGTAGGTCACCTGGACGTCGATGAAGTCGGCGTTGTTGAGCAGGGCCGGCAGCGCATCCACGGGCTGACCGTCGGCGTCGAGCAGGGCGAGATCGAAGTCCTCGTTGGCCAGGATGCCGAGCCGGACCTCCTCGACGGTCAGCACGGCGTTGCCGCTGCCGGCATTGGACAAGGTCAGCGTCAGCGGCGCGCCGCTCGTGCCCACCGGCACGTCGCCGAAGTCGAGCGCCGCGGGCGCGAGCCGGGCTGCCGCATCGCCCTTGAACTCGCTCAGCAGGTGGATCTGGACCAAGGCCTCGTCCGGGTCGTTGGAGATGATGTCCAGCACGCAGTGATCGGTGATGCCGTCCGTGGCGGTGTAGACCACGTCGAGGGTCTGCTCGGCCCCCGGTGCGATCACGATGGGCAGGGAGTCGAGCACGGGTGCGGGGATGGCGAAGTCGTCCAGGTCGGTGCCGGACTCGAAGTTGAGGTTGAGGATCTGCAGGTTCTCGTCGCCCGTGTTGGTCAGCACCACCTGCTGCTCCACGGTCACGCCCACCATCACGTTGCCGAAGTTGAGCTCGTAGATCCCGTCCGAGAGCTCGGGCGAGACGACCTCGATGTCGGGTCCGGGCGCGGCCTCGTCGCCGCCGTCCTCGCCGCCGTCGGTGCCGCCATCCGGGCTGTCGACGGGCACGCAGCCTCCGTTCCGGCACTCCATGCCCTCGGGGCACAGGCCCTGCTCGTCGCACAGGATCAACGCCCGCTTGCAGACCCCGTCATCGCAGTAATGGCCGGGAGGGCAGTGCGCGTCCTGTTGACACAGGTTGACGATGTCTGTCTGGCCCGCGTCGTGGGTGGAGGTGGCGTCGCTGCAGGCGCAGAGCCAACCACCCGCCAGCGCGACGATCAGGGCACCGGTCAGGATACCGATCAGTCGAATGCGCATAACCCACTCCTTGTGGTCAGGACTTTCTCCTTATATTCTAACCGATCCGGGCCAGAAGGATCAAAAGCCGGCCGGACGGCCGGTCGATTCTTTTGGCATCACCTTGACTTGTTTCGACAAATCGGACAGACTGGCAAAGTTGACGCACGGGTGAGGTGAGATGAGACATCAAGTCCGGTGGATGATTCCGTTGGTGATGGGGCTCTCGGCGCTCGCCGGCTGCGAGCGCGAGCCGATCGATCGGGTCTGCCCCGCTCTGCATGCGGGCGATCTGGCCATCTCCGAGATCCGCGGCCCCCAGGGCGGGGGGACGGACACCTGGGGCCAGTGGATCGAGATCCATAACCCCACGGACGCCGAGCTGAGCCTCTGCGGCCTTCTCATCCGGGTCCAGCGGCTGGACGGCTCGGGCGCGACCGACATCTCGGTGCGCGATCGCGGCGCTTCGATCGATCCCCTGGGCTACTTCGTGTTCGGGCGCTTTCCGGCCGACGATCTTCCAGCCCATGTGGACTACGGCTACGAGGCCGACTTCTCGGGCGACCTCTACTCGAACGGCGTCATCGATCTCTACGGCTGCGACGAGGTGCCCGTCGACCGGATCACCTACGAGGACCTGACCACCGAGGGCTCGCTGAGCTACGACGGGGCCCTGGTCCTGACAGCCGAGTCCAACGACGAGCAGGCAGACTGGTGCGTCGACGATCACCCGGCCGAGCCGGGGGACGGCGGGACCACGGCGCTCGGGCTGCCCGGAACACCCAAGGAGATGAACCTCTCATGTCCAGAATGAGCCTCTTTTTGCGCCTGAGCCCGCAGATCGTCTTCGTGCTCAGCCTCTTGCTGGCGGGCGGCTGCCTGGGCGGCTCCAAGAAGGCGCGCAGGTACAAGAAGGCCCAGGTCCAGAAGCGGCTCAAGGAGTTCGAGACCCCGGGGCTGCTCATCGGCGAGTTCCCCCTGGCGCGCAACGCCATCGTCGACGGCGACACGGTCAAGGTCTCGGGGCTCGACACCTCGCTTCGGCTCTCCTCGATCGACACCGAGGAGACCTTCAAGTCCGACGCCGATCGCAGGCTCTACGAGGCGGGCTTCCAGGAATACCTGAAGGCCAAGCGCGGCAAGAGCCTCAAGCCGGTCAAGTGCGCCACACCGCTGGGCGAGGAGGCCAAGGACTACGCCAAGAAGTTCTTCGCCGACGCGGAGGTGGTTCGCCTGGAGCGGGATCACCCCAAGGAGCTGCGCGGGCGCTACGGGCGCTACCTGGCCTACGTCTTTGCCCGCAAGAAAGGCAAGTGGATCAACTACAACGTCGAGTGCGTGCGGGCCGGGATGAGCCCCTACTTCACCAAGTACGCCTACTCGCGCCGCTTCCACGACGAGTTCGTCCAGGCCCAGAAGGAGGCCCAGCAGAAGCGGATCGGCATCTGGGACCCGAGCAAGGAGCACTACCCGGACTACGCCGAGCGGCTCGACTGGTGGAACGCCCGGGCGGATTTCATCAAGGCCTTCGAGCAGGAGGCCGAGGGCAAGGACAACTACATCGTGCTGACCCACTGGGACTCGTTGCGCCAGCTCGAGCAGAACGTGGGCAAGCAGGTCGTCCTGCTCGGCCTGGTGGGCGACATCAAGCTGGGCGACAGGGGGCCGACCAAGGTCATGCTCGGCCGCCGCTTGCTATCGGACTTCCCGCTCGTCTTCTTCGACAAGGACGTCTTCGGCTCCTCGGGCGTCGCGCGTCATACGGGCGAGTTCGTGCGGGTCGAGGGCGTGGTCCAGAAGTGGCACAACAAGCACACGAAGCGCGACGAGCTGCAGATCATGATCAACCTGCCCGGCCAGATCAAGGGCTCGGACAGGCTGCCCGACTACTCGGGCTGGGACACCGAAGGGCCGGATCCCGAGACCGAGGCCGAGGGCCTCGAGATGGATCACCGGGACCCGGGACAGGAAGAAGAGGAGGTACGGCATGCACCCTGAGCGCAACTGGTACGGACTGGCGTTCTGCCTGCTGGCCGCGGTCTGCCTGAGCGGCTGCCCGGGCTCGGGCAACGGCGATGGCTGCGACGCGAACCTGCTGGCGGGCGACTTGGTGATCACGGAGATCATGGCCGACCCGGCCGGCAAGGACGAGGGCAAGGAGTGGTTCGAGATCTACAACGCCACCAGCAAGTCGCTGAGCTTGCGCGGTGTGCGCCTGGTGGCGAGCCGGGCCGACGGCTCGGGCGAGTACGAGCACGTCATGAAAGCCGCCCAGATCGAGCCGGGCCAGTACTTCGTCCTGGGCGGGGTGCTCGAGGACGTCAAGCCGGGCTGGATCGACTACGCTTACGGCGCCGACCTGAGCTCTTTGCGCAACACGGGGGGGCGGATCTCGGTCGAGTGCGGCAGCAACGTGGTCGACCGGGTGGTCTATGAGGACAGCCAGGAGGGGCGCTCGGCCGTCTTCGACGGCAGCCAGGTGCCGGACGCGGCGGCCAACGACAACCTGGACAACTGGTGCGAGAGCGAGACCGAGTACGCCGAGGACTCCTTCGGCACGCCGGGCGTCGTGAACGAGGCCTGCGAGGGGACCTTGCCGCCCACGCGCTGCATGGACGGCGAGAACGAGCGCGCCGTGGTGCCGCCCAACCCGGGCGACGTGGTCATTTCCGAGTTCATGGCCGACCCGGAGGCCGCGGATGACGCTGTGGGCGAGTGGTTCGAGATCTACTTCGCGGCCAACTGCGATCTCAACGGCCTCGAGCTGGGCAAGACCCCGGGCACGGTGGTCAACACCGTCAGCTCCCGCGACTGCATCCCGGTCGCTGCCGGCTCGTACCTGGTCTTCGCCGTCAACGCGGATTCCAACACCAACGGCGGCCTGCCCGATGTGGCCTGGGAGGTGGACATCTCGCTGTCGAACGCGGGCGGCGAGATCTTCGCGAGCTACGGCGGCAACCTGCTCGATCACATCACCTACTCGGGCTGCACCAAGGCGGCCTCGACCGGGCTGGATCCGACCATGATGGATCCCACGCAGAACGACGACGCGGCCAACTGGTGCGCGGCCACCGCGGCGTACGGCGCGGGCGATCTCGGCAGCCCAGGCGCGGCCAACCCGTCCTGCGGCATCGTGCCGCCCGGCAAGTGCTACGAGGGCGAGACGCTCAGGGACAAGGTGCCGCCGCTGCCCGGCGAGATCGTCATCAACGAGCTGATGCCCAACCCCGCTGGGACCGACGATGACCAGGAGTGGTTCGAGATCCTGGTCCTGGCCGATCACGCGGTCGACCTGGGGGACCTGGAGATCGGGCGCATCCCGCCGGATGTCATCGACAGCCTGGCTCCCGGCGAGTGCCTGCCGGTCGCGGCCGGGAGCTACGTCGTGATCGCCCAGAACGGCGAGATCATGGAAAACGGCGGCATCCCGCAGGTGGACTTCGTCGCCCCCTTGCTGACCCTGCGCAACTCGGGCGACGAGATGGGGCTCTTCGTCGGGCTCGACGGCGAGCTGCTCGACGCCATGACCTACACCTCGGCCCCCAACGCCCAGTCGCTGGGCCTGGACCCCGACTACGCGACGCCCGGACAGAACGACGATCCGGCCCTGTGGTGCGAGGGCGGCGAGCAGTACGGCGCCGGCGGCTCGGGCACGCCCGGCGCGGCCAACCCCACCTGCAACATCATCCCGCCCGGCCAGTGCCGCGACGGGGCTGCGTTCCGCGACAAGGTCGCGCCGGTCGAGGGCGACCTGGTCTTCTCCGAGATCATGCCCGCCCCGAGCGTGAACGACGCGGTCGGCGAGTGGTTCGAGCTCTACGTGGGCCGGGACGTGGACCTGAACGGCCTGGAGATCGGACGCACCCAGGCCGAGCTGGTCCTGCCGGAGGGCGACTGCATCCGCGTCGCAGCCGGATCCTACGTGCTCTTCGCGAAGAGCGACGTGGCCGGGGAGAACGGTGGCATGGACAACGTGGACTACACCTTCAGCTTCGGCCTGACCAACTCGGGCGGCAGCCTGTACGCGGGCCTTGAGGGCACGCCGCTCGACACGGCCAGCTATGTCCAGGCCCAGGTGAGCGGCGGGGTGGCCATCAGCCTGGATCCCGACTTCCTCACACCGGCCGGCAACGATGTGGCCGACAACTGGTGCGACGCCCAGGACGCGTATGGCCTCGGCGATCTCGGCACGCCTGGGGCCGAGAACCCGCAGTGCCCTTGAGAGCGGGGTCATCTCGATGCGGGTCCTGTGTGCAGCTGCGATGGGCGTCCTGCTGGCCTGCGGCTGCAGCCCGGGCGGAGAGCGCTGCGGGCCGCAGCGGGCCGTGGTATCGCGGGTCATCGACGGCGACACGGCGGACCTCGAGGACGGCACCCGGGTGCGCTACCTGATGATCGATACGCCCGAGATCACCGGCGGCAAGCAGGACTGCTACGGCCAGGAGGCCAAGGACTACAACATCTCGCTGGTGGAGGGCAAGGAAGTCGAGCTGGCCTACGACGTCGAGTGCAGCGATCCGTACGGCCGGCTGCTGGCCTACGTCTCGGTCTCCGGCCAGGAGGTCAACTCGCGCATGGTGGAGCGGGGCTACGCCTGCGTGCTCTACATCCCGCCCAACGGAGAGGACCGCAGGCAGGACTTCGAGACGTTGGAGTTCCAGGCCAGGAGCGAGGGCCGCGGGATGTGGGGCGCCTGCGAGGAGGTCAGTTGTGACTAGGCTCGAGCCGGTTGCAAAGCTCACCAGCAAGCCCCGAAGGGGCGCCACAAGACAGCCCAGGGATAGCGTCCGCCGGCCTCGGCCATATCGCCTTTACAGGGCTTGCCGATTCATGTCCGACTTCGTTTCCAGGGCTTCGCCCTGGGCCGTTTACACATCTTCACCGTCGCGGGGTTTTCCGCTGCGAAGCAGCGGGGGGATAATGCCTGGGTCTTCAGACCCAGGTTCAAGAAGGCAAGAAAAACCTATGCGCTCTGAAGGAGCGCTGCTACTCCCGCATCTCGGCGGTTCCATCTTGCCGCGCCCTTTCAGGGCTACATCCCATCGCTGCTTCGCAGCGAAAACCCGGATCTCGGAGCTTGCCAAGCCCATTCTTTCCTTGCTCTCTGAGATGTGTATTAGGCTCAGGGCTTCGCCCTGGGCTGTATCATTTCGCCCCTGCCGAGCTTTCGTTCGCGGAGGGGCAGGCGGCGGGCTTCTCCGGCGGCGCGGGGTAGGGGTAGCGGCCGGCCAGACCTTCGGCCAGCAACCGCTCGTTGAGGTCCACGCCTGCGCAGATCACGTAGGCCAGGCGGCGGCCGTACTTGCCGGTCTGCTTCCCGATCACCTCCACCGGGCTGCCCGCCGGGCAGAGCTCGCGAACGCGGCGGGTGGCCGCCTTGCCGCAGGCGAAGACCTGATGAAGTCGCAGGCCCCAGAGCCGGGCCTGCTTCTCGCCGCGCTTGCGGGAGTTGGCGTCGAAGCCCGACTCGGCCGTGTCCACGCCCAGCAGGCGGATGACCACCTCTGTCTCTCCGCAGCGGACCGCAGGGGTGTCGCCGTCCTCCCAGCCGATGACGGTGCAGCGCTCTGGAGGGCTCTGGAGGGCGAGCTCGGCGGCGGTCGGGATGCGACCGGGTGAAGGGGCGGGGCTCGAGACACAGCTGGCAGCGGAAAGGATCCACGAGGCGATGACGAGCTTGTTCCTTGACACGGGTGATCTCCCTGGCCGGCTTGCAAGACGCTACCTCCGTATCTCGGCGTGTGCAAGCTGGCTGCTGCTCGCCGCCGTGCCCGCTGCGCGGGCAGCGGACTACGACGTCTTCATCGACGTGGAGACCGAGGAGGACCTGCGCGATCTGCTGGCAGCCCAGGAGATCGACGAGGAGAGCTTCGAGGTCCTGGCGGAGCTGCTCAACGACGGCGTGGATCTGAACACCGCCTCTCGCGAGGATCTCTACTCTCTGCCCAACCTGACCTACCAGGAAGTCGACGCCATCCTGCTCTACCGCGACGAGGCCGGCGAGATCCACGATCCGGCCGCCCTGGTGGCGGCCGGGGTGCTCAGCGAGAAGAAGCTGATGGCCATCGCCGCCTTCCTGCTCATCGAGGAGAAGGCCAGGCTCAAGTACGACACCCGGGGCCGGCTGCGCTACCGGACCACCTACGTGGGTGGCGACGACCAGGTGCCGAGCATGTGGCTGGGCGCCTCGGTGTCGACCTTCCATCATCTCGACGTGGGCCTGATCGGGGTCCTGACCCGCAACCGGCTCTCGGACGTCGTCTACGACCCCAACCGCGACGCGCTGGCGGCCAGCGCGCCCTCGCTGCGGTTCGATGTGCCCAAGTTCCACGTCAAGTGGGAGACCGCCACCTGGCAGGCGGTGGCCGGGACCTACCGGATCGGCTTCGGCCAGCGGCTGACCTTCGACAACACGAGCCGCTACGTGCCCAACGGCATCCGGGTCGACGACAAGATCTACTACAACCAGGAGCTGACCCGCGCCTGCCGCGAGTCCCAGGGCGAGCTGGCCACCGGGCCGTGCGATCCGAACGAACGGATCTACGAGTCGCCCGACTACCGCTGGACCGATCGCCTGCGGGGCGTGGCCGGCGGGATCAAGAAGCTCGATCTCGGGCCGGGCTGGCTGCAGGCCTACGGCTGGATGTCCTACCAGACCCGCTCGATCTACCAGTACGAGATCTACGACCGGGGCCGGTGCAGCGATCCGACCGACGACGAGAACGAGGCCTGCAAGGCGCCCAACGTCTACCGCCGGCAGGACGATCCGCTGGCCGAGACGAGCCGCTTCTCCTACCAGACGCTGACCGACATGTTCAACGAGCTGCTCGGCGGCGCCAACCTGAGCTACTTCTTCCACCGCCGGGCCCACGTGGGGGTGACCGGCTACGGGGCCGACATCCACTGGCTGGTCGACGGCATGGACCTGGACTTCCAGGAGTGGTCCCGGCTGCCCTATGGCGGGCCCTTCGGCGCGGTGGGCCTCGACGCGGCCTGGGGCCAGGACTGGTACGACTTCTACTTCGAGTTCGCCCGCTCCTTCGACTCCCAGCCCGCGGGCGGCGGCTTCGCGGCCATCCTGCGCGCGACCGCCACCTGGAAGAAGCACGAGTTCGAGGCGGCGATGCGGTACTACGACAAGGACTTCGCCAACCCGTACGGCCGGCCCATCTCGGCCGCCGACGAGTACGACGGTCTGCGGGCCCGGGACGAGGCGGGCATGCGGATCCGCTACCACGGCACGGCCGGCGACCTGCAGCTTCGCGCCTCGACCGATTTCTGGGTGCAGCCGAGCGACGAGGCGCCCAAGGTCGACATCCGGCTGCGGGCCGACTACGACCTGGAGACCTGGTTCACGCCGGGCCTGTGGGTCCAGTACCAGGACCGGGACCTGGCCGACACCGGCCGCGACAACTGCTTCGAGGCGCCCTTCGAGAACATCGAGGGCGAGCCCGTGCCCTGCGCCGGGGAGAAGGTCCGCATCGGCGGCCAGATGCGCTTCATCCCGATGCGCGACCTGTGGATCACCGCCAAGTACCAGCACACCTGGCTGGACGACGGCGGCCCTCGCTTCGGCGACAGCATGCGCCAGGACGTCTCGGCCTGGCTGGTCGTCATGTACAAGCCGATCGAGGGCTTGAGGCTGAGGCTGCGCGGCCGCTACCTCTTCGAGGACATCGAGCACAACGACTACATGGAGCAGTCGCTGTGGATCTACGCCGAGGCGGCCTACTGGGTAATACCCCGAACCATCCGGGCCAAGCTGCGCTACGAGGTCTTCTCCTGGCTCGACGATCGCGAGTCGACCGACACCCGCGAGCCCAACCCCGCCCACTGGATCCGCATGGAGCTGGAGTACAAGTTCTGAGCGGCTGCCGGGTCGGTGGAGGAGCTCCGACCTTGAGAAGAGTACCGATCCTCGTGTGGGCATCTTTCGTCTTGCTGCAGGCGCTGGTCCTGCCAGCCTGCAAAAGGAGCGAGGTCGATTCCAGTGAGACGGCGAGGGCGGCTATACCCCCTCCGGACGCGAGTCGGCGCCAAGGGCCGGTCGGGCCGATACCCTGCCCGCCAGACCCGGCCATGAAGGCTTGCAAGAAACACGAAGACTGCGTCAGCGTTCCGGCAGACTGCTGTGGTTGTAACGCTGGTGGTCAGAACGTGGCGATCAACAGGGTTTTCCAGGATGCCCACCACGAGAGGCTTCGCGCGGTCTGTGGCCCCAGCGAGGAAGTGATATGCTACAAGGTGTTCCGTTGCAGGGGCGGGCCTCCCTTCTGCTTGCAAGGCCAGTGCATGGAAGGAAGGGTCTACCTCCGCACAGACGAAGGCGACGGGGATCATGGACGCGGCGAGCAAAGCAGATAATGCGCCTTCGGCATCCGTGCCTCGGAAGACCGCTGAAGGCAAGAAATCCATTATCTACGCGCTCGTCGGCGGCTCGGGGCTGCTTTGTCTGTATCTCGTGCTCGCGTTGACGGTCGGCCAGTGGTTCGGCTGGCCGGAGGACGCACCCCGCGGAGCATCTGCCGCGCCCTCGGGCGTCTACCTGGTGCCGGGTCTCGGGCTTGTCTTCTTCTTGCTGATCGTGATCGGAATCGCAAAGGGGATTGTGGGTCTGCTCCGGGATGAGAGCAAAGCCAAGGCGATCACGGGTCTGCTGATCGGCGTCTCCTGCCTGGCTCTCTTGGTCGTCGCGCTGTCCTCGTTTTGGTCCATTGCGTCATTTCTACTAAGAATATCAAGCAAGTAATCCACCTGCGCCGACTGGGCGAGATGCCCGATTGGGCGAGGTGCCAGGGGATTCGGGGACGGCGCTGGATACGGGGCGCTGCCTCGGGATGTCTCAGAACACGAGCTGGTAGCGCGTGGCGGCGCCTCTTCCGTAGCGCTGCAGGATTTCCTCGTCGACAAGCCCTCGGAGGATACGCGAGACCGTTCGCTCGGGCAAAGCGGTCTGCTGTCGAATGAACCTCGGCGTGAGCCTTTGCTCGGGCATCTCCTTGAAGCACTGAAGCACCCCGGTGGCCGATTCCGACAGGGCGCGGATCGTGTCGATGCGTTTCTTGTAGACGACGATCGAGTCCAGGGCCGCGTCCACTGCCTTGATCATGAAGGCCAGAAAGAGCTGGATATCGTACTCGTGTGGATCGGGATGGAACCTGCCGCCGGAGACCCGGGCCAGGACGCTGTAGTACTCGGCCTTGTGCTGCTCGATGAACCTGTCGACCGCCAGGTAGCGGGCGAGCGGTGCGAGGCTCGGATCGGCGCTCTGGATCAGGGCCAACAGAAACAGCGACCGGCCCAGCCTCCCGTTCCCATCCTGGAAGGGGTGACAGGCGAGGAAGCGGAACACGAGCTCGCAGCCGACCGCCAGCGGCCAGGGATGCGCTCGCAGGGTGCGGTTGTACCACGCGAGCAGCTCGGCCATGGCCGTCACTGTGATCGGGCCCGGGTCGCTGGTCTGCAGGACGGTTCTCTCTGATCCGCTCCGGACATCGCGCTCGATGACCGAGTTGGGAACGAGCTTGTAGCGCCCGAGGTGGAAGGCCGCCTGCGGATAGTGCTTGAGAAGCTCGCGGTGCAGGCCGCAGAGGGTCGCCTCGCTGAGAGGGAAGAGCTCCTCGGCCTGCGAGTAGATCACCGAGAGCATCTCCCGGCAGCCGGCGACCTCCTCGATGCTCCGCTCGCGGTCCACAGACAGCTTCGCCTCGATACGGGCTCGCCGGGCCGCGAACGCGGTGGGCCTCCCGTCGTCGGCCAGGGTGGTGTCGATCCACTCGATCTCCGCATCCGTCAGGACCGCGTTCTCGATCCGGGTGCTCGCCCCGATCGTGCTGATGCGCGCTTGCCGGTGGATGGCCTCTCGGCTGTCCCGGTCCAGGCCGGCCAGCAGCTCGGCCCGCCTGGCCGCTTTCAGATCGATGGCCTTCAGCTGCAGGGTCATCCGGTCATCCAGGACAAACGAGAGTGCCATTCCACTGAGCCTAGCACATCCCGCCATATCCCGCCACTATTTCATGAAAAATATGGCTAGATATGGCGAGGTTCTCCAAGGTGCCAGGGTGCCAGGGAATCAGGCTTGACGCCTGGTGGTAATACATGTACACTGTACACATGAAGCGGGTGACAGCCACCGAGGCCCGAAAGAGCTGGTTCAAGCTGCTCGACGAGGTGGCCGATGGCGAGGTCGTGGTCGTCGAGCGCAGGGGGCGGCGGCTCGTGATCCGCTGCGAGGATGGCGAGGCCGACGCGGCGGCGGGCGTGCCGGATTATCGCGGGATGCTGAAGGCAACCCACGCTGACCAGGCCGACCGCTGGGGCTGGGACTGGGCCGCCGGCGAGCTAGTCCCTACCGAGCGCGAGCCGTGAACCCGGATCCGCCACCTCGGCGCGCAACTCGGCGTCGCAGCACCGAAGTCGATTCTCGAAGTGGAAAACCACGCCTCCGCTCGACTTCGGCGCAGCTCCTTGATTTGCACGCCGATCTGGCGTCCCGGATCAGCAGGGGGGGAGATCCTAGGTGAACCTGCTCCTCGACACGCACTTCGTGATCTGGATCGTGCTCGGCTCCCGGAGGCTCGTGGAATACCCCTGGCTGGAGCGCTATCGACCGTGGGGGATCTCTCCGGTCTCGCTGCTGGAGATCCAGTACCTGGCGGAGGTCGGGCGGCTCGAGGCGCAAAACCCCGAGCTCACGGACGCGCTGCTCACAGACCCGCGCTTCGTCGTGGATGAGCTGCCGCTGCTCGCCCTGATCAAGAATGCGATCCCCGTGCAGTGGACCCGCGACCCATTCGACCGGCTCCTCGCGGCGCACAGCCGGGCCAGGCGGGTAGCGCTGTGCAGCGTCGACCGCGGCATTCGGGAGCACCACTCCCTCGTCGCCGAGGAGCTCCGCGGGTGAGATGAGATCCGATCCTCGAGAAGTACCCGCTAGAGATCGGTGTCGACCTCCCAGCTCAGCGGCTCGAGCGTCCAAATGGTGAACCGGCGATCGGTGTGACCGAGCAGCAAGCGATTGTCGTCGAGCCAGGCGATGTCGTTGATCCAGGCCAGGCCGTCGCCCCGCTCGAATTCCCAGACCACCTCGGCGCTTCCGCCATCGAGCACGAGCAGATTGCCGACCGGCGTGTTGACCGCCAGGCGCTTGCCGTCGGGCGAGAAGCGCGGCCTCGCCTCCCAGACCGTGCAGTCTCCCAGCATGTCCGGCCAGTGGACCCCACCAGGGCCCGAGAAAGCGTGGGTCGGCCCCACGCGCCCGTCGCCCGCGCCGAGCCAGCACAGGCCCCAGCCCGAGAGCGCCGCCACCACCCAGCGTCCATCCGGCGACACGTCGAGCTGGGCTCCGTTCGCCGCGGGCAGATCGGATTGCTCCCACAGGAGATCACCGTCTTTCGTGTCGTAGCACAGAACGGAGTACATCTTGGAGACGAAGACGCGCTGCCCGTCGGGGCTGACCGCAAGGCCTCGGGCCTCGTCGCCCTCCTGCAGCGTCGTCACGCGCTGCATGTCGGCGAGACCGAAGACCGCCACGAAGCCGTCGTCGGTGCTGGCCGCGACGCGCGAGCTTCTCCCCAGAGGGCGGATCGAGCGGACGAAATCGTCCGACAGCGGCTCGGACTGCGCCAGCGCCTCGCCGCTTTGCCTGTCGCGAAGCGTGATCACGCCGTCCCGGTCCCCGGTCAGCACCTGCCCCTCCGGCGCGAAGCCGGCGCTGATCAGGTCCTCCACTTCCCAGTCGTGCAGGTAGTCGCCGCTGGCCGTGTCGAAGAACTCCAGGAGATCGCTTCGCACCAGCATGCATGTCGATCGGTCCGAGTCCAGCACCACCTGATCGGGTCCCGAGTCATCCTCGTAGGGCGCCTCATCGAGCTCCTCGTACTCGGAGTCCGAGACCGCCGCGCCCGCCGCCCCGTCCCAGTCGATCTCGAGCTCGGCCGAGGCCCTGGGATCGATCGCCCCGGGGATGTCCGCGCTGGCGCCGATCTCGAAGCGGTCACCGGTCTCCGCCTGACCGGACAGCGGGATCTCGAAGATCCGCTCGTGCTCGCTCCCGGGCGCGATCGCAAAGACCGAGTCGGGCAGCTGGCTGGAGCTTACGATCTCCTTGTGGCCGGTCTGCTCCTCGCGTCCCTCCACGAGCTCGGTGACGGACCACCTGCGCACCAGCACGACCTCGATGCCGTTGCACTGCTGCTCGAGCTTCCCACCGCGAAGGATGACCCGGCCGCGGGCAAGCCCGCCCAAGGGGATCGCGCCCGGCTCGAGCGCGATCTCCAGCTTGGCGCCGCCGATACCGACACCTGCCTTCAGCTTGTCGAACAGGCCCATGACGTCCTCCTCCTCTGTCACTTGTCACCGCATACCCCGGATTCACTCCAACCGCAAAGACTGCCTTGTGCCTTCCACTCGAGAGTCCTATCCGGCCCGCACCTCCCAGGTCAACAACTACGAGGACAGGCCTTGAGAACTGAATGCCCGTCAGCCCTGTGGAGTGATCGGACTGTTCGAGCGCGGCTGGGAAGGGGAGTCCGATGTCGACTGCCGGGTAGACTTCCTGAGCCCGGAAAGCGGACCGCCGATGATCAGGGATTGTTCTGGTAGGTGAAAACGCCGAGCAGGTCCTCGGTGGCGCTGATGGCTGTCCGTTCACCCGTCCTCTCTCTGAAGGAGATGGCGTGGAACTGGTAGTACATCCCCTCCTCCAGGGTCGGGCCGCCGTAGCGGTGCTCCACCGTTTCCGTCCCTGACACGTCACCGATCTCGTCGCTCCAGATCTCTTCCCCGAAAGCATCGAAGACGTGGATCTCGTAGCCGTCCTCGCTGGAATCGTCCGCCCACTCGAATACCGGCGTCTGCGTGCTGACCGCCTCCGGGCCGTCTGCTCCAGGCCGGATCACGGCCAGCGCCTCGGTCACCTTGAACCCTTCAGGCAGGGTCACCGTGTTCGCCGTCTGGGGATCGGGGACCTCGATGTGGACGATCCTCGTGCCGCCGATGGTCTGGTCCGGATCCCGCACCAGGCCGTCGTTCTCGAACGCGGCCAGGACGACATAGCGGCCGTCGGGAACGCCCTCGATGATGAACTCGCCGTTCACCTCGCCCGCTCGCAGGCCGGGTGGGACCTGGCCGAGGGCCGCGTCCTCGACGAAGGTGCTCTCCACGGCGAGCACCACGCTGGTCTTCGACCCGCCGGGCGCGTTCACGATCTGCACGTTGCCGGCGACCGTGCTCACGGGACGGCTCGCCTCGGCCAGGTCGACGCCCGTCTTGTCCTCTCCGGCCGCGAGCGACACGTCGGCGGGATCCAGCTGGACTTCGCCGGCATAGCCGTGCACTCCGTAGCTGCCCGCGGGCACGTTGAAGATGGTGTAGTCGCCGCCGGCGTCGCTGAAGCCGATGTGTCCGCTGCCTTGCCCCTGGGCGACGATCAGGATCCCGCCGGGCCTGGCAGCCAGGACACGGCCGGAGATCGATCCCAGATCGCTGGTGTCACCCGGCAGTGGGAGCAGGAGCACGGTCGTGATGGCGGTTTCGATGACCCACTCACCGTCGATCTCCTGGGCCGAAGGCGCGGCCAGGGGCAAGGCGGGCCGGATGGCGGTCGGGAAGGGCTGGTAGCCCGCTGCCTGGGCCCGCAGCATGTAGGAGCCTTCCAGCGGAGTGCCTTCCGCGTCGCGGATGGCCGGCACTGTCAATGCGAACCTCCCGTCCTCTCCGGTCTCATCGGAGCTGCCCGAGGCGATGCCGCTGGCGTCGACCGCCTGGACCAGGGCACCCCGGATGGGCGCCTCGTCGACGGCGTCGAGTACCACGCCCCGCACAACCAGCGGGGCGAAGCAGTGGGGGTTGCCTCCCTGCACGGCCTCGCAGACCAGGCCCTCGGCGCAGTCGGGCTCTGCCAGGTCGCACTCGCCCTCGTTACCGCCGTCGCCACAGCTCGCATTCGTGATGAATAACAAAGCTGCCAGCAACCAGAATGACTTGTTCATCTACGGCTCCCTTCCAGGGCCACAGCCTCTACGGTTTCAAGCGTAGCCATGGCACCACAGACAGGTACGTCGGTTTGAGGAAAATGGTTGAGTTTTTTTTGCAGGAAAAAAAACTAGTCCGCTGGATCACGGCCGACGTATCTCAAGGTATCGATGTCGACTGGACCCATCATTGCAAGATCGGTGCTGGAGGGCTTCCGGAGAGGCGAGGCCGAAGCCTTCGCCGAGCTGGTGAGGGCATACACCCCCATGGTCCGGGCCATCGTGAGCCGATTCTGGTCAGGTGCCTTCCAGCAGGAGGAAGCCATGCAGGAGATCTGGACCCGTGCGTTCCGCCAGCGAGAGGCCCTCGATCCGTCGAGGTTCGACCGGTTTGGAGCCTGGCTTTCGGTCCTGGCACGCAACCGCTGTGTCGATCTCCTGCGCAAGGAGGGCCGGGAAATCGGATCTGGCTGGGAGGATCCGGACAGAGCCCTGGCCAGGGTCGAGGCGCCGGCTGCCCATGATCGGGCCGCCGAGACCGCCGAGCTGCTGGGGGCGGTCGAGGCATTCGAGGCGAGGTTGCGACCTCAGTGGCGCGCTTTCTTCGGGCTCCACTTCGTGGAGGGGCTCGGCTATCCGGAGATCGCGGCCAGGCTCTCCATCGGCCGGGCCCGCTGCAAGTATATGAAGAGAGTGCTGGTACGGCGGGCGCAGCGAGACGCCCGTCTCATGGCGGCCCTGGGGCGTCACATGCACGCGGGAGGCGACCATGCACGCTAGGTCCGAGATCGACCAGTACCTCTGCGAGGGACTGCCTCGCCCGGCCGAGGCCCGGCTCAGAAGCCACCTGCGCTCTTGCGACCGCTGTCGCTCACTCTATGACTTGCAGGTCGCTTTCCTGCGCTCCCTCTCAAGGAAACCCGAGATCCCCACTCCGGCGGAAGAGGAGCGAATGGTACGGCTGGCGCTCCAGGCCGTCGGGCTGCAGGGCGAGCGGAAGGAGCTGCCGGGCTTGCTGGACCGGATCATCTGGGCTCATGCCTCCGCGCTCGTCGCAGCCGTTGTCGTCGTCCTGATCCTGGTCGCGGGTCTGGCCTGGACCCTCCACGCGCCGGCAGTGCCGAGAGCCCCGGTGCTGGCCGCCCGCCTGGTGAAGGGGCGGAACCTGTCCCTGGACGGAGTGGCGGTGGAGAGCAAGGCCGCTCCGAATACGGTTGTCCGCGCAGGCAGCAGGCTCGAGGTGAAGAAGAACGGGATCGCGGAGCTGTCGCTCGAACGCGGCGGCATCGTGCGCGTCTTTCCGGGCTCGTCGCTGACCCTGTCGGGGCCGGGCGAGCGGATCCAGCTCGACAGGGGCAAGATCTGGTGCCTGGTCGAGCGCGCGGGGAATACATTCGCGGTCCAGACCGACACGGCCCGGGTGCGTGTCGTCGGCACGTCGTTCGTCGTCGAGCGACAGCGGTCCGGCGAGACCGAGGTGCGGGTGATGCGAGGCGAGGTGGAGGTGGAGGACAGCGGGAAGCGAGGATCGATCCGGATCAAGGGCGGCTGGAAGACCAGGGTGTCGCCCGGCAATCCCCCCGGTCCGCCGAGACGGTACAACCCGAGGCGCGATCGTTCTGACTGGGAACGCTTCCTCGACGAGCTGCTGCGAGGAATCCGGCGGGCGGTGAAGAAAGTGAAGGATCTCGTCAAGGGACTGTGAGTGCCACTCTCGGAATATCGGGTCGATGGCAGCCATCCAGCGAGGTGCGAGAGTGGAGTCTACCTCTCGATGACCAGGCCCTTTTTGACCAGATCCTCGAGTGGGGTGAGATCCTCGACCGCGGTCTGTGCGATGTACAGGCCCTTCAAGTCCTCCATCCTCACCAGGGGGGACAGGTCCGCGACCTTCGTGCTCGACATCCACAGGTAGCTGAGCCCCACCAGCCCCGACAAGGGCCGCAGGTCGGAGACGGGCGTGCCGGAGATGTCGAGGTCTTTCAGGCGGGTGAGCTTCGCCAGGGGCAAGAGGGAGTCGACCCGCGTATGGTTGATCCGCAGCACCTTGAGCCCGGTCAGCTTCTCGATCGGCCGCAGGTCGCGGACCTCCGTGTAACCGAGGTCGAGCCAGTCGAGCCGGGGCAGGCTCGCCAGCGGCCCCAGATCGCGGACGCCCGTGCGCCTGAGGTTGAGGCTCATGAGAAACTGCAGGCCCGCGAGGGGACCGAGATCCGCGACCTCGTTCCCGGTGAGGTCGATGTGTTCGAGCCGGCTCAGCCTGGCCAGGGGGCCGAGATCGACCCGACCCCTGAACACACACTGAACCCGGATCGAATCGGCTGGCAGGCTCTGCCCGCAGAAGCGGATCGAAGGCTGCTCGGCCGGCTCCACGACGAGCGAGTCCACGAAGGCGTCGGCGAAGTCGGCCTTCTCGCCTTCGGGCGCATAGACGGCCGCCTGGTAGAGCCGCCGGCCCGAGAGCACGAGCCGGACCGTGGCCCGCATGCCGTCGGCGGCGCGCAGCTCGAATCGGCGGCTGGGCAGGCCGCCGTACGGCCGGCGATCGACGGCTAGGAGCTTTGCGCGGAACTCGCCCAGCATGCCCCCCAGGCTCCCCTCGAGCGTGGAGTCGGCCGACACGACAAGGGGCAGGTCGCTGTATGCGGCCAAGATCTGATGCCCGCGCAGCTCACATCGATAACCGATGATCGGCGGGTACGCCTTGCGATCCACCCAGGCGCGCATGCGGCAGGGAGCCTGGATCCTGAAGCGGCCCTCGGCGTGGTGAAGCGAGGCCCAGCCCGGCGGTGCTTCGATCACCTTCGCCGCGTTCGATGCGCCTGCATCGGCTCGAGCAGGGCCCGCCGCATCGCGCTGGCAGGCGATCGAGACAGACACCAGGAGGCCCGCGAGAACTGCGTGACGGACGCGCATGGCGTGGATACTATCCCGACGAGGGCCCGGACCGGAAGGATGTTCCGATTCTCAGGAGGGCGCATGAAACGGCTGGTCTGTCTGCTGTGCGCATTCGCTTGCTGCTCTAGCGCCTGGGCAGGAGCGCCCGATCTGGATGCGATTCGCCTCACAGCGCTCGACGGCAAGGAGGTGAGCTTCGGCTCGCAGCGCGCCGAGGTCACGGTCGTCCAGTTCTGGGCCACCTGGTGCATAGCCTGCATGGCCGAGATGCCGTTCGTCGAGGCGCTCTGGAAGCGATACCAGGGCGACAAGAACGTCGCGGTCCTGTCGGTCAAGGTCGAGTTCGGCGACGCCGAGTCGAGCCTCGGCGCGACGCGGAAGCAGGTCTCGCGCTACCGGATGCCGGTCCTGATCGACCACGAGATGAGGCTGATCAGGTACTTCCAGCCCGGCGTGAAGACGCCCGGGTCCCAGGACGAGGCGATGTCCATGCAGCTTCCGATGCTCGTGATCCTCGACAGCAGGGATCGGGCCCACCGCTTCTTCGGCTTCGAGATGAACTCTTCAGTGGAGGATTACATCGCCAAGAAGTCGAAGATCATCGAGCTCGCCCGCGGGGCCGAGCTGCCAGCCGAGGAGCCGAAGGAGAGTGCCATCAGCGAGGAGGCGGTGCGGGCTTTCATGCTGCTGGAGATGGGCAAGCCCGGCGAGGCCGAGCGGCTGCTCGTCGAGGCCATCGCCAAGAATCCTTCGGATCCCGAGCTCCTGCTGGCGCTGGGCAGCGTGTACGAGAAGACCGGCCAGCTCGGCAAGGCCACCAGAACGGCCCGCCGTGTCCTGGCGCTCCAGCCCGAGAGCGCCGCGGCGATGCACCTCATGGGCTGCGCGCTGGCCGCCCGGGGCGAGAAGCTCGACGAGGCCGAGGCCTGGATCCGCAAGGCCTCGAAGCGGGATCCGAAGGACGGTCCGGTCCTCTGCTCGCTCGGCCGGGTGCTCTATCTGAAGGGTGAGCTCGAGGAGAGCCGCAGCGTGCTGGAGCGAGCGCTCGCGCTCTGCCCGGACTCCGCCGAGATCCACGCCCGGCTGGGCGAGACCTACCTCAAGCTCGGCCAGTGCGAGAAGGCCGTCGCGGAGTACCGTCAGGCGCTCGAGGCCTGCGAGCGGGCGGCCGCCCGGCCCAGGAGGATCCGGCTGGGCCATTGAAACACGGCCCGCGTGTCCCGTCTGACGCGCGCCTCCTCGAGATTCTGTTGGGTTATCAAGTGTTCTTTCCTGGCCCTGCCCTTGCATGCCGGAGCGTCGAATAAGCCGAAGGAGGCGCCGATGAAGACGCTGTCATTCCTGCTCGTCCTCCAGCTCGCGGCTTCGGCCCGGGCCGACATGCTGATCCTCGCCCACCGGGGGGTCCACCAGCGCTACTCGCGCCGGGACCTGGGGCCCGACACCTGCACCGCCGAGCGGATCTTCGAGCCTTGCCACGCCTTCCTCGAGAACAGCCTGCCGTCGATGGCCGAGGCCTTCCGCCTGGGGGCCGACATGGTCGAGCTCGACGTCCATGCCACCGCCGACGGAAAGGTGGTCGTCTTCCACGACTGGCGGCTCGAGTGCCGCACGAACGGACAGGGCGTCGTCGAGGAGCAGACCCTCGCGAGCCTGCGCGCGCTCGATATCGGCCACGGCTACACCGCGGACGGACACCGGACCCACCCCTTCCGCTGCCGGCCCGAGTCGAAGGGCTACGCGGCCTGCATGCGGAGGAACCGCATGCCGACCCTCGAGGAGGTCCTGCTCGCCTTTCCGGACGAGCAGCTCGCCATCAACATGAAGAGCGGCTCGATGCGCTCCATGCGCATCATCCTGTCCGAGCTTCGCCGGATCAGAGCACAGCACCACCAGGATCTGTCGAGGCTGCTGTTCTACTGCGGCCGGCAGCGCATCCTGGACGCCGCCCGCGAGCAGCTGCCCGAGATGACGGTCCCGAAGCTGGGCAGCCAGGCGATCGGCAAGTGCCTGGCGGCGTACTTCCTCTCGGGCCGCTTCGCGCCCGAGTGCGAGGGCGCGATGCTCGCTCTGCCCTACGAGAGGCTCGAGGCGCTGGAGCCCGCTGCGGCCGCGAAGCTGGTCGACGACGTCCACGCCGCCGGCGGCAAGCTCGGGCTCGTGCGGGTGGACACGCAGGCGGCCTACGCGCGCGCACGCGCGCTGGGCGTCGACGGCATCTGGACCGACCGGATCGAGCTCATCGGCTTGCCGGTCATCCACCCCCGCGGGTCATCTCCCCCCAGAGAGCTGCGATCTCGAGAACTGCAGGGGTGGGGCCTGTTGCGGTGAAGGAGTATCGTCCTCCGAGATAATCGTGACGATGGACCCTGAGCTGGCAGCCCTCGGCGAGCCCGTACGGAACCCACGCACCGTCATTCTCCGTCTCCGCCGCGTGCTCGGTCACCTCATCCCGAAACAGCACGCCGCTCATCGCGTCGCCTCGCTTTTCCCACTCCTGTCCCCCCCCGCATCCGTAGGCGGTCTGGATGGTATTGCCCCGGTCGATGACGACCGCTGGCGGATCGAACGAGGGATCGAGACGCCGCGCGAAGCCGGCGACGGTATGGATCATCTGCACCTCGTTCAGGTTGCATTGCAGGTACTCGTATTCGTAGGCGTGCCTCACCGATGCCCAGCCGACCAGAGCCAAACGCGGATCGAGGGCTCCTTCGAACACCCCCGCGAGCCACGGGCAATCCGCGCTGGCGTGACGGAGACGGGCTGGCCAGGAGAGGATGGCGCGAGCCTCGTCGATCGCCTGAGACAGCGCCGCCCCCCTCAGATTCGAGAGCAACTGCACGAGCTCCCTCCACCGCTGTCCGGTCGGCTTCTCGCGTACGAGCACGCACAGGTCAGTCATGGACACAGCATAGCCCATGTCCCTCTTCTCGGCCACGCGGTCGCTGTGGTACCTTTGCCTCTGGGAGCTCGGCGAATGGAAAAGCCGGAGAGGAGCGGATGGTTGATTGTCCTGTCCACCGAGCCGTCGCGGCGGGGTTGCTGATCGTGGTCGCGGGTACCGCCGCATCCGGGGATCCGGAGCGCCTGGTCGGTGCCTGGCGCCTGGTCGAGCAGCGCGCGGTCGACGGTGAGCCGCTGAGCTTCCACGTCACCTACAAGGAGTACACCTTCCGCGCGGATGGGCGCTTCGACCTGCGCGCTCACGTCGAGTGCCTGGACGGCGGCGCCTGGAGCCTGGCCGGGCGCGAGCTGACGCTCTTGCGCCCGCCCCACGGGCTGAGCGGGGAGATGGCCGAGTACGCTCCACCTCCCCTGCTGCGCAAGGTGCGCGTGGCCGAGCTCGGCGCCGATCGCCTGGTGCTCGAGGAGCCCCAGCCCGAGGTCTACGGCACGCCGCCGCGCGTCGTGCGCAACACCTTCCGCCGCGTGCGCCCGGGTGACTTCGGGCCCATGCTGGGCGCCGCCGTCGCGACGACGGCCGTCACGGCGGGCGAGTACGCGGCCGCGTTCCAGTACGAGACGACCAAGTATCCGACCATGGAGATCTACGTCTCGCATGGCGTCGTCGGCCGCGCGCGCCTGGTCCTGGCCGCGGGCGGGGCGGTGAGCGGCTGCCTGGCGGCCTCGGTCGGGCAGCACTCGTCGACGAGCAAGTACGCTTCGCCCGACGGCGAGCACCACAGCGCGAGCCATGAGAACCGCTGGTTGATGGGCGTGCGCGGCAGCTGGCGGGCGCTGCCGGACGGCGGCGCCGCGGTGACGCTCGACGAGCTCTACCAGGGCGGCTGCGACGTAAGCGGCGCGCCCGACGCGGCCAGCGCTCCGATCGAGCTCGCCTGCCAGGCGCTGCGGCCCACGGAGCGCCTGCCCGTCACCACCCTGGCCTGCCGCCTGGTGGAGGCTCCGCACTGGATGCGCGAGCTGGCCCTCAACCCGGCGGACACGGTCCGCGCCGGTCCCTACACAATGCAGTCGGATCCCATGGGCCGCATCGAGGCTCCCCTGGGCCGGCCGTGGCTCCTGCTCGGCGCGGCGCCGGGCCTGCAGGTGAGGTCCATCGATGGGCGCGACGACATGTCGCCGCGCGTGTCCTTCGAGGCGGGCGAGGTGACGATCGAGGAGCATCGCTTCCGCCCGCACGCGCAACGCTAGGCGGCGGGTTTTTTGTTCGGGGGCAGTATCCCCGTTCTCGCGGTCAGGGGCATGTGATAGGGTCGGCGGCATGTCGGAGGAAGGAAAAGCACCGCCCAGCAGGGTGCTGGATCAGGTCCCGGCGTTCAGCTACGTCACCGCCCAGCTCGCACCCACCTATCGAGCCATGGTCGAGGTTTTCTACCAGGCCAAGCGGCGCTTCCAGATCGATCTCCGCCCCCAGCTGGTGGCCGATCTGCTGAAGGCCGGTCCTTATCTCGTCGATGCCGAGGATACCGCCAGCTTGGAGCGACACCTGGGCCAGCTCGTCGACTGGGGAATCCTGACCCGATCGCACGACGCTGCATCGGTGACCCGGATCGAGGACTACTACCGCAAGCGGTACGTCTACCACTTGACAGCGGTCGGGGAGGCCGCCCACCGGGCGGTGATAGAGGTCGAGGCGACCATCGGCAAGACCGGATCGCTCCAGACGGGGATGCTCGGCCGGATCCGGGCCACGCTCGAGGAGCTCGACCGGCTCGCGGGCGACGGGCGACCCGCGCCGGGTAGATCCCTGGAGCTGTTCCATCAGCTGTTCGCCGCCTTCGACACCCTCACCCAGGAGGCCAACCGATTCCTGGTCGAGCTCAACGTGCAGGTGAAGTCCACCGCGGGCGACGAGGACGCTTTTCTGATGCGCAAGCGGGCGGTGATGGCCTACCTGAGCAGGTTCATCAAGCACCACCGGGACCTGGCCGGCTCGATCATCGAGGTGCTCGGACGGCTCGATGAAGGAAGGCTGGAAGGCCTAGTCACCGCAGCTGCCAGCTCGAAGGACATCCCACCGGCGATGGACGAGCGCGATCCGGTCGAGATCTGGAAGCGCGACTGCAGGGATCGCTTCGCGGGGGTGCGTTCCTGGTTCTCCGCTTCACAGGGCACAGAGGCCACCGTGGAACATCTGGCCGCAGTCGCTCAGCAGGCTGTCGTGGAGCTGACCCGATCCCTGACCCGCCTGCACGAGCGGAGGACCCGGCCTGCCGATAGGGCTGCGGACTTCCGCACGCTGGCGCGCTGGTTCGTGTGTTGCGAGAGCGACGATCGAGCACACGAGCTGTGGCAGTCGGCGTTCGGGCTGCGGCCGAGCCGGCACTTGCAGATCGCGGAGGAGGATCCGGATGACGTGGACCCTTCCGCCTCGTGGTGGGAAGCGAGACCGGTGCATGTTCCGGTCCGGCTTCGCACCCACGGCAGCTTGAGCAGGGCGGGTCGATCTGCACCCGCGCCCGATCACGAGGATGCGAAGCGCTGGATCGCCGCCAGGCTGAGGAGGATCCGCGCGCGGGAGCAAAGAGCCAGGGAGCGCTTTGCGGGCAAGGGCCCGGTGCGTCTTTCGGAGCTCGGCAAGATCGGACAAGGGGAGCTCGAGCTGCTGCTCGATCTGCTCGAGCAGGCCCTGGACGCGCCGCGCAAGGCGGATGGAACGCAGCGAGCTCAAAGCGTGGACGGCTTGCTGGATGTCCGCTTGGATCGCAGGGCCCGAGAGAAGACGGCCTGGGCGCGGATCGAGACGCCGGCGGGCGTAATCTCTTGCCACGACATGTTGATCGAGGTCCGGGATGCTCGCCGGGCCGATGCGGTGCTGGAAGGATCATCGTGATGAAGGACGAGATAGCGGCGGGTCATTCGCTGATCCACGCCGGACAGCGTGAAGAGAGGCGGAAGGCGATTCGCGGCCTGATTGCGCACCCCATCATGCGCGAAGAGGACCGCCAGGATCTGTTCGTGCTGGTGCTTCGACACCAGGTATGGCTCCGGGAGTGGTTCGAGAAGAACACGGGCTGGGACATGACCGTCAACCTTGCCGGGCGATTTGCGCGCCTGTACAAGCTCCCGGCCAGCCCCGATCCCCATCGAGCCTTGACGGCGGCCAACCGCCGCCCGTTCGATCGCCGCCGATACTCCCTGGCCTGCCTGGTCATGGCCGTGCTCGAGGAGGCCGCCGGGCAGACCACCTTGCGGGTTCTCGCAGAGCAGGTCGAGGCTTTGAGCGCTGGCGATTCGGGTCTGCCGGTCTACGATCCGACCAGACTGGCCGAGCGACGCGCACTGGTCGATGCGCTGGTGTGGCTCGAGCGGATGGGCGTGCTCGCGATCCGTGACGGCGAGACCGAGCGTTATTCCCGCAGCGCCGGGGCCGATGCCCTCTACGATGTCGACGAGCGCTTGTTGGGGCAGATGATCGCCGCGCCGGTGCCCCCGTCGCTGGCAGAGGGCCCCGGGCGGATGGCGCCGGAGAGCTACGCCGACAGCCCCGAAGGAAGGCGAAAGCGAGCGCGGCACGCGGTCCTGCGGAGGCTGATCGACGATCCCGTGCTCTACTTCCGGGACCTGCCCGATGAGGAGCGAGACTGGCTCGATCACAGCCGGGGCTTCGTCTATGCGCTTCTCGAAGAAGACCTGGGCCTGCAGCCCGAGAGCCGGCGCGAGGGGCTGGCCGCGGTCGATCCAGCCGCAGAGCTGAGCGACGAGCGCTTCCCGGACGGGAGCTCCACCGTCAAGCACGCGGCTCTCCTGCTCTGCGAGATCCTGTCGGATCGAGCCCGCCGGGCCGCCGGCGGCGCGAATGCAGTGCCTGTCGGCGAGGTGATCGAGGTGATCCAAGAGCTGATGTCGAACGTGGGGCAGCAGGGTCGGTGGTCCTCCGTCTTCACCGCGGACGAGCACGGAGCTGAGAAGCTCGCCCGCAGCGCGCTCGATCTGCTCTGCGGCTTCGGGCTCGCCCGGATGCGGGAGGACTCGGTTCAGGCCCTGCCGGCCATGGCGCGCTTCAGGCCGTCCGCCAGCGCCGGGGGAGAGGTGTGATGTCCGAAGTCGAAGCCATGCTGGCCGGCGATCTGCCTGAGCCGGACACCGCTCGCTGGCGCTTGATGCGGGCGGGGCTCGAGAACATCTGGGAGTACGACAGCCAGCGCTTCGTGTTCCACCGCGGCCACCTGATGCTCAGGGGCCGCAACGAGAGCGGCAAGTCCAAGGTCCTGGAGGTGCTCCTGCCCTTCCTGCTGGACGGAAGCCTCTTGCCGAGCAGGCTGGATCCCTTCGGCTCCACCTCGAGGCAGATGCGCTGGAACCTGATCAACGACGGCACGCCCAAGGACGTCCAGGTCAGCGTGGGATTCGTGTGGCTGGAGCTCGGCCGGCGGTCCCGGGACGGATCGGTATTCTGCACGCTCGGGGCCCGGCTGCGCGCCAAGCGCTCGGACACCGGCCTGGAGGTCGACTATTTTATTTCCAGCCTCAGGCCCGATCGCGATTTCCGGACCGTGGACGCGGGCAGGCGCCTGCTGTCCAGAAAGGGGCTCGAGGAGGCGCTCGGAGAGCGGGGCAGGCTGTTTCGGCGCGCATCCGACTACCGCCGGGAGGTGAACAGGACCCTGTTCGGCTTGCCGGACGAGCAGTACGACGCGCTGGTCGAGACGCTGCTGCAGCTTCGCCGCCCCCAGTTATCGAAGCAGCTGCAACCGAGCGAGCTGTCCTCGATCCTGAGCGCCAGCCTCCCACCTCTCGATCAAGGCGTGATCGGAAGGCTGGCCGAGGGATTCCAGCGCCTCGACCGCGACAGGGCCGAGCGCGACGAGCTCGCGCGCACCAGGGACGCGGCCGCCGCGTTCCTGGAGGTATACTCCCGATACGTCGCGGGGCTCGCCAGGGCCAGGGCTTGCGCCATGACCGCGGCGGACAGCGCGTACCAGAGGCGAAGAACCGAGCTCCGGCAGTCCGTCGCTGCCCTGGACGAGATCGGCCGCCAGTTGCAGGCGTGCCAATCGAAGCTCTCCTCGCTCGAGGACAGCCTGTCCGAGCTCGATGCCAGGCGGGAGGCGCTGGAGGCTTCTGACGAGTACCGGTCGGTCCAGCGACTGGACGAGGCCGAACGCGAGGCCGGACGGTCCGCATCCAGGGCGGATGAGGCAGCCAGCCGCGCGCGACTGGACGAAATCGCCCTGGAGCGGAAGGAGCAGGAGGCCGAGAGGCTCGCCGGGGAGCTGCAGGCCGGCGAGCAGAAGCTCCGCGCCGCTCACCGGTCCGCGCAGGAGGCGGCGCAGCAGGCCGCGCTGGATGCCGAGGCGGGGCCAGTTCTAGCGCTCGCAGAAGAAGGCGATCTGGAGGGCGCGGAAGCGTCCCTCGGGGTCGTCTTGCAGTCGCGCCGGGCTGCAGTCGAGAGGCTCGTCGGGCTGGGGCGTCAAGTCGACGCAGCGCGAGCCTCGAATGAGCTTGCGAGCGAGCGCTTTCGAGATCGACAGGCAGAGGAGACCCGGGCGCGCGAGGCGGTCGAGCTTCTGGAGCTGGAGTACGAACGGACCGTCAGCGGCTTCCGTGAGCACGCGCTCGTCTGGCTCCGCGAGAATCTGATCCAGACCGACCGAGCGCAGGAGGAGCGGATCAGCTCGGAGCGGGAGCCGGAGTCGATCCGCGGCGAGCTGGTCGCGCTTGCCAAGAGGAGGAGAGCCGAGCTGGACGCGGAGCGGGCCGATGCGCGCCTGGAGCTCGATCGCACAGTCGAGCATGCACGGGCTCTCGAGGAGGAGAGGGATGTGCTGGAGGCAGCCTCCCACATCCCTCCCGATCTACCCGCCTGGCGATCGGAGCGCGGCGCTGGGCGAGCCGGTGCTCCTTTCTACATGCTGTGCGACTTCCAGCCGGGCGTCTCGAGAGCAGACCGCGCGGGCGTGGAGGCGGCCCTGGAGGCCTCGGGGATCTTGGACGCCTGGGTGAGCCCGGAAGGTTTCGCTCTCGAGGCCGGCACGCGGGAGGTCCTGCTAGAGGCATCGCCTCCGGCCGCGGGCGCCGGTCTGGACCGGGTGCTGGTCCCGACGCCGCTTGCGGGCGTGAGCGCGGCTTCGATCGCTGCGCTGATCGCCTCGATCCGGCTCGAGCCGGGCCTGGAAGGGAGAGAGAACAGCGGCGAGGCCGCCGTCTCTGCCTGCGGCGCTTTTCGCCTGGGCCCGCTCTCGGGGTGGAACCAGAAGCAGCGGGCCGAGTTCATCGGGGCCGGGGCGCGATCGGAGGCGCGCACCTGCCGGCTCGACGAGCTGGCCAGGCGGATCGAGCAAGCCGGCCGGGCGCTGTCGAGCGCCGAGTCGACCTCCGTCGCGGCCGAGGATTCCTGCAAGAGGCTCGAGGCCGCGATCGACGAGATGCCGTCCACCCAGGCCGCAGAGCGGATCGCGGACCGGATCCGGGACGCGAGCGCTCTTCTCGATCGATCGCGAGCCGAGCGCGATCTCGCAAGACAGGCTCTCACCGAGGCCGATCAGCGGCTTTCCGGCCGGCTGGCAGAGCGGGATGCCGCAGCGGTGGAGATGGGGCTTTCCGCCTGGAAGGAGCAGCCCGGAGAGCTCGGGATGCGCAGCGACAGCTTCCGGGACCTGGCGGCGAGCTTCATCAGCCGCGCTGCCCGGGTCTTCGAGCGGCGCGCCCGCCTCGATGATCTGGAACGTGACCGCGACGACATCCGGGCCCGTCTCGAATCCTCTTCCCTGGAGGCCGAGCAGGCCAGGAGCGAGCTGGTCAGAGCCCGCACCCTTGCCCGGACCCTGCGCGAGAAGATCGGAGCCACCCGAGATCAGCTCCTCACGGACCTGGCCGAGGTCCGGACGCGGCGAGGTGAAGCCCAAGACGAGCTATCCCGCGAGCGAGAGCGCAAGGACGAGCTGAACCAGAAGCAGGGCGCGGCCCGGCAGGCCGTGCTCACCGCCGAGGGCGCGGTCGCGGGCGCGGAGGAAGAGCGCGCCCGCGCGTCGGACTCCGTCAGGAGTTTTGCCGCTCGTTCCTTGCTCGCCATCGCGGATTTGAGCGGTCTGGACACGCCTCCGGAGTCCTGGAGCCTGACCGACACCTTGCTGGAGAGCCGCCGGGTGGTGGAGGCCACCAGTGATCTGGACGCCAGCCCGGATGCCCGCGAAAGGCGTGAGAACAAGGTCTCGCAGGCCCTCCAGCAGTGCCAGCGCGAGCTTCCGCCGGAGATCCGGCTTTCGGCTCAGCGCCTGGCTGGAGTGCTCGAGATCGGATCGAGCTGGAATGCGAGACCGCTGGGGCTGTCCGGGCTCGTGAAGGAGATCGACCACGAGCTGGCGGAGAGGAGCAGGCTTCTGGACGAGGAGGAGATGGATCTGTTCGAGTCCTTTCTCTCCGGCGAGACCCACGAGCACCTGCAGGCTCGGCTCCGCATGGCCCACGAGCTGGTCGAGCGGATGAACGCGCAGCTCGTCCGCCGCCCGACCGCGTCGGGAATGGTGCTGCGGCTCAGCTGGAAACCCATCCCGGATGCACCGGCGGGCACCGGCGAGGCGATCGGATTGATGCTCCGAGCGGGAAGCCTGCTCACCACCGCAAACCGCCGGTCACTGGCCGAGTTCTTGAGGGCCCGCCTCGACGAGGCCAGGTATGTCGTAGAGCACGGCTCACTCGCAGACCGCATGTCCGATGTGCTCGACTACCGCGGGTGGTTCAGGTTCACGATCGAGTTCAGGAAAGAGAGCGGTTCCTGGCGGCTGCTGACCCGCAAGGCCCACGGGGCCGGTTCCGGCGGGCAGAAAGCGGTGATGCTGCACATGCCTCTGTTCGCGGCCACGGCGGCGTTCTACGAGTCTGCCAGGGAGGACGCTGCGAGGCTCGTCGCTCTCGACGAGGCCTTCGCGGGCATCGATCGGGAGATGCGCTCGCAGCTGATGGGTCTTCTGGTCCACTTCGATCTCGACTTCGTGATGACCTCGCACGACGAGTGGGGATTCTATAGCGAGCTGGACGGCCTTTCCACTTATCACCTGGCACGCGAGCCCGGTATGCGCGGCGTCTACACCGACCGATTCTTGTGGGACGGCTCGACTTCCATGGGATTGGGCTCGGCGTGAGCTCTGGGGAGAACGACAAGCAGGCCCGAGTCGCCCTCATCCGACGGACGCTTTCAGGTCCGGCCTATCGGAAGCTCTTTGCGGCTGTCCGGCGGCGCATCGAAGGCGCCGGTGATGCCCCGGTCAGGACGGTGACGCTGAGGGATCTCTCCCGGGAAGAGGCCGCCGCAATGGCGGGCCTGTTCGGCTGGTCCAGTCTGCCTTCGGGACGGGTCAGAGTGCCTGTCGACGAGTTGGACGAGGTCCTGAGGACGAGCAAGGTGGGGGCTGGTCTCCGGGAGGTCCTCGAGGCGCTGGGCGGCGAGCTGAGAGACCTCGCGGCCGCGCGTAGGGCCGAGCAAGAGGAGCTGGAAGCCATGTGGGCCCGGGCGAGGGCGAAGCCCCGAATCCAGTCCAGGCCGGAGCTCGCAGCTTGGCTGGACGACCTCCGCCGCGGAGGGCTGCTGGCGCGTGCCGCGGCCTCGCTGGAGATGCCTCCGTCCCAGGTGCTGGATCTGGCCTTCAGGGTGATCGGCGAGCTTCCTGCCCGAGGCATACCCCTGGCAGTGCTGTCGGTCGAGTGCACCGGCGACCCGCATGCGCTGGATGACGGAAAGCCGCTCTCAGGCCTGGTGCTCAGGGCCTGCTCGCGTATCGTGGGCAGCGAAGCCGTCCCGGCTGACTCCTCGGCCAGGCGGCGGCTGTGGGCGGAGCTCGGCGTGCACTGCGATCCGCTCTCCTCCGATGTGCTGGTACTCGGCCTTCGGCCCGAGGGATCCTCGCTACTGGCAAAGCACCTTCGAGAGGCGGCCTCGGCGGGTGAGCCCCGGAAGATCACGCTCCGGGAGATCTCGCAAAGTCCGATCGAGAAGCTGCTGGCCGAACGCGTTTTCGTGTGCGAGAACCCGTCAGTAGTCGCTGCAGCCGCGGACAGGCTGGGCGCTTCATGTGCTCCATTGGTCTGCACGCAGGGGGTTCCTTCGGTGGCGGTCTGGACGCTGCTAGAGGGGCTCGCCAGGGGCGGTGCGCAAGTGCTGTTTCACTGCGATTTCGATTGGGGCGGAATCCGGATCGGCAACCTGCTGGCCGCGAGGCTGCAGACGGCCTCCTGGGCATTCTCCTCGGACGACTACCTCGCTGCCGTGGCCCGGGCTCCGGAGCTCCGCAACCTGGCAGGAAGCCCGGTCGAGGCGAGCTGGGATGCAGAGCTCTCGGGGGAGATGATCAAGACCGGGAAGGCTGTGTATGAAGAGGACGTGATGGAGGAGCTGATGGGCCAGCTCAGTGAGGCTGGGAGGCTTGTCGAATGAGTCGCCTTGAACCGATTGTGGCTGCATGTTACGGGGCTCATCAACGTCTTCATCGGATCCAACGGCAGCGGAAAAAGCAACATCCTGGAGGCGGTGGGTCTTGAGCTCCGCGGCTTCTGGACGTGTGGATGATGAGGCGCTTCTGAGACGCGGCGTGCGTCCGGGAGTCCCGGCGCTGAACAAGTCATCCTTCGCTGGCGTCGAAAGGAGGAAATCTATCCGTCTCGAGGCGGCGAGCGCCGCCTCGAGCTACGCAGTGGAGTTGCAGAATCCAGTGAAGGATCCCAACCCGGCCTGGACATACAAGAACGAGCTGTGGAAAAGGGGGCAAGAGAGGATCATTGGCAGGTCGCCCGCCAGTTGGGAATACAAACGACTCGACCCGCAAAGAGGGCTGGCTGCCTTGGAAGCCGTCAAAATGGAGCAGGATGATCCCGCGTCGGAGTTTCTCGAGGAATTGAGTTCGTTTCGGATCTACTCGCCCGACACAGACACTCTACGCGGGTTGAGGCCGGACTCGAAAGCGGCTGATCCGGTCGGGCTTGCGGGAGGGCGCCTTCCGGAGTCCGTCGACTTCTTGCTGCGCTCGCGGGGGAGGGACAAGTGGACGAGTGAGGTGTGCTCGGATGCCCTGGAGTTGATCGATTGGGCGCGATCATTTCGATCTCGCCGCGTGGGCAAAGACATCCCGCTGTCTCCGTCGGTCGCTTCTTCTCAGCATGTCATCTACTTCAAAGATCGGTTCATGAAAGACAGGCGCAATGGATTGACCGGCTACGATGCGAGCGAGGGAGCGCTGTATGTCCTGTTCGCAGCCGTCCTCGCAGCTTCTTCATCTGCACCTGCGATTCTGGCGATCGACAATATCGCTCACGGGCTCAATCCGCGCCTCGCGCGTGCTTTGATGTCTCTTCTTTGCAAGTGGCTGCTGGAGGGTTCCCACAAGAGGCAGGTGCTCTTGACAACCCATAGCCCCCTGGTCCTGGACGGATTGCCTCTGGAAAACGACGACGTGCGACTCTTCGCGGTTGGCAGGTCAAGAAGAGGCCATACGACTGTGAGCCCGGTTCGTATCAACGTTGGTGATCTCAAGAAGGAGGGGGAGATCTGGACGGTATCGAGGCTCTGGGTGGTGTACCCGATGTTTAGGGTAGCCATCGCTTGTGAAGGACCCGCAGATCGCGCCATCATCGAGGCGATTCTCGATTCCTACCTCGAAGACTACGAGACAAGTCCCATCCAGCCTCCCGTGTGCGCTATGGGCGGGGATGCTGGACCATTTGGCTGTGGGTGGAAGGGCGTTCGAACATGGTGCAGGCAGGAGCTTGCGGCTGGGGGAGGAATCGGCACTGTGCTAGCCAACTCGGATATCCTCGTGATCCAAGTAGAAGCTGACGTGGCCGCAGAACAGGAGATACGTCGCTCCAAGCCGTGCCCTCCTCCTGGCGGCAATGCGGATGAGATCCGAACGCTCATCTTGGAATGGATGGGTATCGATGAGGTGCCCGGAAGCATCGTTCTGTGCGTGCCCTCCAAGTGCCTGGAGACATGGGTGCTCGTCGGGCTGTTTCCAAGCGACCCATCGACAAAGCCGTGCGAACCGCCCCCGGCTGATGGGATCTGCGTCGAGTGTCGCGATGATGTGAAGGAGCTGCTGCGGAGTCTGGGGAAGAAACTACGCCCGAAGCTTGTTGTTCGTCAGAACGGCAGAATGAAGAATCAAGTAAGAGGCTACAAGGAACAACGGAAGAAGATCGTGGATTCATGGCGCAGGATCGTGTCTGTCTGTTCGCAGGCGCCAGATTTGACAATGACCTGCAAGCCGTGCTTCCAGCCTGATCTCACAGTAGTGACAGCTGGAGACGCTCGATGACCGGGGAACGTATGCTCTTTGTCTGCACAGCGATCGCCCTGGCTGCGGGTCCGCTCGGTCGCGCCGGAGAGCCGCCGCCGAAGGCCATGCTGATCGGCGTGGCCGAGCGCGGAAGCCTGAAGGCCTGGCTGCGGCCGATGCCGGGCGGCGGCTGCGCCATCTCGCTGGGCGACAGCCTGGACGGGTCCACGCCGGTGATCCAGCTCGAGCCCGATGAATGCGCCTGGGAGGAGACCGAGGGCAAAGGAGAGGATCTGCTCCTGGTGCCGTCCCCGGATGGGCGCGCCGTGGCCCTGTGTCCGGGCTGGGGCGAGTTCGCCCACGCCTCGCGCGGGGTCCCCTTCTTCGTGCGCCGGGGCAAGCGATGGCGGGAGGCCACGCCGCCCCAGGTCATCGCCAACGGGGTCGGCGAGATCGTCTTCTGGCTCGACGGGCGGCACTTCCTCGTGGACGGCGCGCTGCGCCGCGAGGGCCCTCTGCTCTTCGACGCCCGGCTCGAGCGCCCGGACCCGGATGACCCCATGAACGCGTCCATGGCCAGCCACTCGGCCGTGGCCGGCACCCTGGGCAAAAACCGCCTGCTCGTCCTGGAGACCGAGCTGACCTCGCTGCACTGCGGGGCCGTGGAGTGGAAGACCGGGTCGAAGTCCTTTCGAAAAGACCTGCGCGCCTGCCTGGCCGTCCTCGAGCGGGTGGACGAGCTGACCGACGAGGCGCTCAAGAAGGCGCTCGCGGACCCGGCCGGCCTGCCCGCCGAGCTCGCGCCTTGCCGCGCCCTGGTCGAGTTCACGCCGTGAGCGCATCGGAGGCCGCGCATCGGATAGCGGTCCGGCGGGCCGACTGGGCCGATCCGGCCGACCGGGACGCCGTGATGCGGGTGCGCGAGGCCGTGTTCGTGCGCGAGCAGGGCGTGCCCGCGCGCGAGGAGTGGGACGGACGGGACGCGGGCTGCGTGCACCTGCTGGCCGAGGTCGACGGCCGGGCCGCGGGCACGGCCCGCATCCTGCCCGCAGGGAGAGGCGAGGCGAAGATCGGCCGCATGGCCGTGGTGGCCGAGCAGCGCGGGCGCGGCGTGGGCCGCGCGCTGATGGAAGAAGCGCTCCGCCTGTGCCGCGCGCGCGGATGGTCCGAGTTGCGCCTCGACGCCCAGACCCAGGCCGTGGCCTTCTATGCCCGCTTCGGCTTCGAGGCCCGGGGAGAGGTCTTCCTCGACGCCGGCATCCCCCACCGCGAGATGCGGCGCGCGCTGGAGTCGACGGCTTCATGAGCACGCGGGTCGGCCCGTGCTAGGATGGGCAGCGATGCGTTCGATCTGGATAGGCCTCGCGGTCGGGCTCGCAGGCCTGGGTCTCGTCTCCGGCGCGGGCGCGGTCAGCCTGGAGGGCAGCGCCCAGCCGGAGAGGGACCCGGCGGTGACCGCCCTGCCGGCGCTCGGGCGCGTGGGCGAGCTCGGCCAGACGCGCTACTGCCTGCGCGGGCGGCTGGATCGGAAGCGGGCCGCAGAGCTCGTGCGCCTGGCCCGGGACCTGCACGCCGACGTGAGCCGGCGCTTTCTGCGCGGGCGGCATCCCAAGGCGGAGCTTCCGCCGGTCGAGGTCTGCCTCTTCGCCTCCCCGGCCGACTACCTCGCCTTCACCCAGACGCTCTTCGGCACCGGCAACACGATCTCCGACTATGGCTTCTACTCCCCCCTGCGCCGGCTCGTGCTGGCCGATCTGTCGATCGGCACGGCCAACCTGCGCCACGAGCTGGTCCATCCGCTGCTCTTCGACGAGTTCGGCGAGCTGCCGTACTGGCTCAACGAGGGTCTGGCCGAGCTCTATGCGACGGCTGGCCGCAAGGGCCGGGCCTTCGTCCTGCGGCCCGAGGCGTCGAGGCTGCGCAGGCTGCGCCGGGCCCTGCGGGCCGGAGAGCTGCCCTCGCTCGATGCGCTCGCCCGCTCCGGCTACCGGGAGGTCTACGGCCCGCAGCACGGCCTGTACTACGGAATGGGGATCGGTGTGCTCGGCTTCCTGGAGCGCAGGGGCAAGCTCGACGCCTTCGTGCGCGAGCTGGCCAGAAAGCCCATGACCGCCGAGCGACAGCAGCGCATGCTCGGCCGCTTCGTCGGCCAGAAGGCCTTCACGGACTGGCTGCGGGGGACAGGAGCGCGCTAGCCTCGATTTCCACCACTTCCACAAATGTAACGTCTGCGACCACCCTGCTGACGACAGCTTCTGTTGCCGCCTGGATGCCG
>JAFGRB010000463.1 GCA_016935365.1 Deltaproteobacteria bacterium | reverse complement strand
TCCTGAGGCTCAGGCCGTGCAGGATATGTCCGTGATCTGACTCGATCGAGCACTCCTGTGGCGCCGAGGCGCGAGATGTGCTGAGATCCACCCCTGGAGGTGGGCATGGCGTCCAGTCCCTCGATCGAGCTGAAGCGCCCCCACGGCCTCTCGCCCCGGCTGCAGCGCCTGCGCGACTTCTACTTCCAGGGCACGGCCCGGCGCTGGAACAACGAGTTCTCCTGCTGGACCACGGGCACGAGCTGGGACGTGGTCTACGACGAGATGACGTTCTACATCGTGCCCGAGACCTACGCCTTCATGCCCGCCTTCCACGGCTCGGCCCTCCAGGCCGCGAGATCGGTCGAGCTCCCCGAGGGCTTCTGGTCCTGGAGCCTGCCCGAGCGGCGGGCCTGGTTCATCCGCAAGGTCATGGTCGACTGCCTGCCCCAGGAGATCCTGCCCGGCGACCTGCTGGCCGGGGCGCGCTTCAACATCCTGGCTTCTCGCTGCTGGAACCGGGCCGAGGCACGCGCGCGCGAGCGCCGGGTCTGGGGGCGGCGCGGCTGCCGGGCCGCGGTCAAGCGCTTCCACGAGCACGGCTACGGCAACGCGGGCGCGACCTCGGGTCACCTGGTGCCCGATCACGCCCGGGCGCTCGAGATCGGCTTCAAGGGCATCCATGCGGACCTGGAGCGCCGCTACGACGAGCTCGACGCGCGAGAGCGCAGCTCGGGGCGCGGGCAGCAGCTCCGGGCCATGATGACGGCGGCCACGATGCCGCGCGACCTGGCCGCGCGCTACGCGGCCGTGTGCCGCGAGCTGGCCGCGGCCGCGGCCGAGCCTGCGCGCAAGGCCGAGCTCGAGCGCATGGCCGCCATGCTCTCGCGCGTGCCCTGGGAGCCGGCGGCCGACTTCTGGGAGGCCGTGCTCGCGCTGTGGCTCAACCACATGCTCATCATGAGCGACGAGAACTACCCCGGCCCGGGCGTGAGCCTCGGCCGGCTGGACGTGCTGCTCCTGCCCTACTACGAACGCTCGATCGCCGCCGGCATGTCGCGCGACTTCGCCAAGGAGATCCTGGGCTGCTTCTGGATCCACGCCAACACGGCCTACGACGCCATGATCCGCCTGGGCGGCAAGCAGGGCATCACCTCGGGCTACGGCCAGCTCATTTCCCTGGCCGGCCTGGGTGCGGACGGCGCGGACGTCTGCAACGACCTGACCTGGCTGATGCTCGAGCTGGTCGACGAGCTGAGCCCGATCCTCGAGCCCAAGCCCAACATCCGCCTGCACCGCGGCACGCCCGAGCCGCTGCTGGACAAAATCGTGGACATGCTGGCCGCGAGCCAGGGCGCGCCGTTCATCCTGAACTTCGACGAGCGCTCCATGGCCGGCCTGCTCCGACAGGCCCGCGAGGCGGGCTGCGAGGATCGGATCCACGCCGGCAACGTGCACGGCTACACGCCGGTCGGCTGCCTGGAGAACACCATGCCGGGCAACGACCGCTCGGGCACGGTCGACTGCAACCTCAACCTGTGCAAGGCGGTCGAGCTGGCCCTGACCGGCGGCTACGACCTGGTGCCGGCCTTCGATCCGATCACCGGCGAGAAGGACCGCATCGCGCTCGACGGCGTCGACACCGGCCCGGCCTCGCGCTTCGAGCGCTTCGAGGACTTCTGGCAGGCCTTCGAGGCCCAGCTCCGGGCCATGGTGGGCCGGATCGTCTCGCTCTACGAGATGAGCGAGTCGGTGCGGGCCGCCTTCTGCCCGACCCCGTATCTGTCTTGCCTGGTGCGCGGCTGCGCCGAGCAGGGCCTGGACATCACCCAGGGCGGGGCCGAGCTCGGCTTCGTCACCATCGAGGGCGTCACCTTCGCCACGGCGGTCGACTCCTTGCTGGCCGTCGAGCACCTTGTCTTCGACACGCATGCCTGCAGCGCAGACGAGCTCGTCCGTGCGCTACGCGACAACTGGGAAGGCCACGCCGCGCTCCAGGCCCGGGCCCGCTTCCGGGCGCCCAAGTACGGCCGCGACGACGACCGGGCGGACGCGATGGCCCTGCGGGTCATGCAGGCCTGGTGCGATGCCTGCTGGAAGCACGAGACCCGCTCGACCAGGCGGCGCTTCCGGCCCGGCATGCTGAGCTGGAACTACTGGGTGGGCGACGGCTACGTCCTGGCCGCGAGCGCCGACGGCCGGCCCCAGGGCCGCTTTCTGTCCAACGCCATCTGCCCGTCCAACGGCGCCGACACGGCCGGCCCCACGGCCAACGCGCTGTCTGTGGGCAAGGCCCTGGGCGGCACGCGCGCGGCCGGCCGGGGCGACTTCGAGGGCTACGTCAACCTGCTGCCCAACGGCGCGAGCCACACCATGACCTTCTCGCCGGCGCTGCTTCGAGACGGCGCCGCGCGCGAGAAGTTCAAGGCCTTCCTGCGCGCTTATGCGCGCTGCGGCGGCACGGCCTTGCAGATAAACGTCCTGGACGCGGACATGCTCCGCGAGGCCCAGCAGCGCCCCGAGGACTTCCCGGACCTGCTCGTGCGGGTGACCGGGTACAACGCCTACTTCACCTCCATCGGCCGAGAGCTGCAGGATGAGATCATCGCCCGCGAGAGCCACTGCCGCGTCTGAGGAGCCGGGAGCCGCCGAGCCCGAGGCGCTCGTGCTCAACGTCCAGCGCATGTCCACTGAGGACGGCCCCGGCATCCGCAGCACGGTCTTCGTCAAGGGCTGCACGCTGGCCTGCCGCTGGTGCCACAACCCCGAGAGCATCTCCCACGAGCCCGAGCTGGTCTGGCAGGAGTGGCGCTGCGTCGGTTGCGGAAGCTGCGAGGGCGTCTGCGAGCACGGCGCGCTCGAGCACGCGCCTTCCGGCATCCTAATCGATCGGAGCAAGTGCCAGGCCTGCGGTGCGTGCGCGCGGGCTTGCCCGGCGGGCGCGCTCGAGCTGCTCGGCACACCGCGCCGCGCAGATGCGCTCGTGGCCGAGCTCGCCCACGACCGGCCCTTCTTCGAGTGCTCCGGCGGGGGGGTGACCCTGTCCGGCGGCGAGCCCGCGCTGCGGCCGGCCTTCGCGGAGGCCTTCTGCCTGCAGTGCCGGGAGGCCGGGCTGCACGTGGCCGTGGACACCTGCGGCGCCGGGCCGGCCGAGGCGGTCGAGCGGAGCTGCCGGCACGCGGACCTGGTGCTCTACGACCTCAAGGAGATCGATCCCGAGCGGCACCGGGCTTTCACCGGCCGCGGCAACGCGGGCGTGCTCGAGAACGCGAGACGCCTCGCAGAACGAGCACGGCCGGGCGCGATCTGGATCCGCACCCCGCTCATCCCCGGCGCCACCGCCCGGCCGGACAACCTCGAGGGCCTGGGCGCCTTCATCGCAGGCGAGCTGGGCGAGGCCGTGGGCCGCTGGGAGCTGCTGGCCTTCAACAAGCTCTGCGCCGAGCAGTACCGCAGGCTCGGCCGCGAGTGGGCCTTTGCCGACGCGACGCTTCTCGAATCCGGCGAGATCGAGGGCTTGAGGCGCGCGGCCGCACGAGGCGGCGTGGCGGCGGAGCGGATCTTCTGCACGGGGGCGACCCGATGAGTACGGACAAGCTCTCCGAACGAGCGGTGCGGGACGGCTTCGCGCCCGACGCCAAGATCGGCCTCGTGGCCACGCGCGATCCCGGGGGCCTGCCCCACGTGACCCTGCTGAGCTCGCTCGCGGCCCGCAGCCCGGAAGAGATCATGTTCGGCCAGTTCTGCGAGGGGGCGAGCAAGGAGAACGTGCGCGAACGGCCCGAGCTGGCCTTCTTGGTACTCAACGCAAGCCGCCAGCTCTGGCGCGGAAAGGCCTGCTGGACCCGCTCGACACGCCATGGCGAGGACTACGATTTTTTCAACGCCAAGCCCATGTTTCGCTACAACGCCTACTTCGGTGTGCACACGGTCCATTACTTGAAGGTGCTGGAGTGCAGCCGGATGCAGCGGGTGGGCCTGCCCGGCCTGGTCGCAGGCTCCTTGCTCTCCCTGGCCGCGAGCCCGCTCGCGGCCCGCCTGGTCGCGGCTCCGGCGCTGACGCCGTTCTCCCGCGCACTCTTCGCCAGCCTGTCGAGCCTCAAGTTCGTAAGCTACGTAGAGCAAGACGACGGCTTCCCGGTCCTGCTGCCGCCCATCGCCTGCCGGGCCGCGGGCACGGACCGGCTCGTCCTGGCCCCGGGAGGCGCGAGCCGCGAGCTCGCGAAGGTCGCAGCGGGCAGCAGCCTGGCCGTGTTCTGCCTCAACCTCGAGATGCAGAGCGTGCTCGTGCGCGGCCGCTTCCGGGGCCTGCGCGGGCTGGGCCCCGCCAGGCTGGGGCTGGTCGACATCGACTGGGTCTACAACTCCATGCCGCCGGTCGCGGGTCCGATCTTCCCGCGCCCGCCCTTGCATCCGTTGCGCGACCTCGATGGCTGAGGAAATCGGTGAGAACACGGCGGCGCCCCTTCAGGGCGCTTAGGTCTTACTCGCCGTCTTGAACCTGGGTCTGAAGACCCAGGCTATATCCCCCCGCTGCTTCGCAGCGGAAGACGACGACGGAGCTTATCTCGGCTTGGCGTCCCGTGATCAGCGCAGCTTCTTGACGCGCTTGACGATCTGCTCGAGCTGCACCGGCGGCTTGACCTTGCGGATGTCCGCGAGCTCGCGGACGAGCTGGGCCCGAAAGGACCCGATCTGCGCGAGGACCCGGGCGGCGTCGAGCGACGGGTCCAGGGCGAAGCCGCAGGCGGCTTTGTGGAGCTCGGCTCCGGAGACGGACAGCAGCAGCGACTCGCGGTTCAGGCCCGCGTCGATCCGCTGGCCGTGCTCGATGAAGGCATCCAGGGTCAGGTCCGGAAAACGCCCGAAGAGCCAGATGAGATCGTAGAGGTCCTTCTCGCTGGCGCGGCTGACCAGGGCAGCCGACTTCATCATCAGCAAGGTCTCCAGGGAGGCTACGCAGATGCCCTTTTCGATCGCGTGCCATTTCCCGACCTCGAAGAAGCGCGCGTCCAGGACCAGGTCGATGGTGAAGCGGTGACCTGCGCGCTCGCAGCTCGTCCGCTGGTAATGCGCCGAGGAGAACCCGTCACCGAAGCTGACGCCGCGGGCGGCGAGGCCCCGCACCGCCAGGCCGGCCGCCCGGAAGCTGTCGGGGCTCTCGGTGTAGATGTCCAGGTCGTCGGAACGCCGATGGGCCGCATAGAAGCCCGAGAGCGCGGTCCCACCGACCAGCACGCTGTCCGTAAGCCCACCTTCGAACAGATCCACCAGGCTCGCGAGCAGCGGCGCGGGGAGCGTCCGCTCGGCTAGCTCGAAGCTGGGCTCGAGAGAATCGTCCATACCCGCTCGCACTCCGCTCGTCGAATCGGGTGGATGTGGCCCTTGTAGCGCTGGAACCGGTCGATCACCTTCCGGCCGAAGAGCCTGGCCGAGACCATCAAGCCGTATACCTGGACCAGGCGGGCCAGCGCCCGCAGCTCGCCGTCCAGCGCCTCGGCCACGAGTTGCTCGACACTCGGCCAGAGCCGGTCCCAGATCAGAGATGATTCGAGCTCCTCCGTGTCCGGTAGCGGCGAGCTGAGATCCTCCATCCGCAGCCCGAGTGACCGGCAGAGGCGGATCAGGTGCTCTGCGCGTACCGCCACCCGGCCGCAGCGACCCCTGGCGAACCAGATCGAGACCGCCTGCCGGGAGACCCCGGCCGCCCGGGCGAGATCCGATCGAGCGAGCCCGCGCAGCTGGCACAGGACATCTAAGTTGCTAACAAACAAGGTCAAATACTCCTTCTTCAGACTGCCAGGATTCGTCGTATCTGTCAAGTTAACTTGACAACTCCACGGACCTTATACCGGTCTTGCTCGAAGCGCATGCTTGGGGCAGACTGAGCTGTCGCCTGAAAGGAAGCCCCGATGAAGACGCTGCTGAAGCTCGCCGCGGTCTTGTCCTTGCTGCTGCTCGGCGGCTTCTTCGTGTGCAGCGAAGGCAGCCTGCCGGACATGGCGCTGCCCGACGCCGAGGGTAATGCGGTCAGCCTGCGCGATAAGCGGGGCAGGGCCTACGGGGTGATCATGTATCTTTCCCGGGCGCCCTGCGGCAGTCACCCGCGTGTGGCAGGCAAGATCGACAAGCTGTGTTTTCCCCAGCTCGCGGCCAGCCACAGCTACCACCCGATCTTCGTCTACGGAGATCTCACCGAGGCCGAGGCGGCGAAGTTCGCCGAGAAGATCGAGATGCCGGTGCTGCTCGATGCCGGCAAACACTTCGCCCGGGCCGTGGGCATCGACCGCTACTACGCCCTGATCATCTTCGAGCCGGACGGAAGCATCGTCTACCGCCACGACGGCTCCTTTCCCTATCCGCCTTCGGGCAGGACCTACGCCGAGTTCTGCGATCACTGCCTGGAGTCGTCCTTCGCGGACAAGCTGGGCTGCCCGCGGTGGAACTGAGCGTGTGTCGAGAAAGGAACAGGAGGCGCTTGCCCATGCGATCTCGTCCGATGGTGCGTGTCTTTCTGCTCTTGTTGCCGCTTGTTGCGGCCGCCTGCAGCTCGGGCGCTAGCTCGGGCGATGGAGGCCAGGCCGACGTCCCGGACGCCTCGACAGCGCCCGACGGGGGAGGGGACGCGGGCGATCCGGAGCCGGCTTCCGGCTGCAGCGCCCTGTTCGCACCGCCCGAGGAGCGGGTGCTGGTGGACGAGGAGGGCGGGGAGCACCGCGTCTGCGACCTGCAGATGCTGTGCACGCTCGACTACGCCGAGATCCACAAGCGGGTCTACATGATCGTGGAGCCGACCCGGGTGTCGCTGTACACGAACGGAAACACCTGGGAGGCCAGGCGCGCCTGGGTCTGCGATGCGTCGGGCGCGGAGGAGCTGGCCGAAGGGGATTTCTACTTCGACTACTGGCACCACAGCATCTTCGAGGCCGGGGTGGGCTATGCCGGCTATCACTTCCGCTACGGTCACGGCGAGCTCTGCGGTGGCGGGGCGGACTCCTGCAAGTGGTTCGACATCTTCAACGTCTACGACATGCAGGATCACGCCCTCGTGGCCCGCCGACAGCCAGCCGTGTGCGTGCTGCTCGGCAGCAAGGGCATTCCCCGGCCGCTGGTCTTCCAGCAGCGCGTGCCGGCCGGGGGGGAGACGGTGGTCTTCTCCATGGGATCCGAGCAGGGCGAGGCGGACGAGCAGCCGGTACACCCGGTGAGCGTCCACGGCCTCTTCGTCGACGAGCGCGAGGCGAGCTTGGCCGACGTCGCCCTCTTCCTTTCGGATCACGGCAACGACTGCGGAGAGGCGGCCTGCGTGGACGTCTCTGTCCAGACGCATCTGCGGGAGACGGACGGCGTATGGTCGGCCGAGTCGGGATTCGAGGACCGGCCGGCGAGCGGCCTGACCTGGTTCGGGGCGCAAGCCTACTGCCGCTGGCGGGGCTACTTCCTGCCCACCGAGGCCGAGTGGGAGATGCTGGCCTCGGCCGCCGGCAGCCGCGTCTATCCATGGGGAGACGAGCCCGCGGACTGCGAGCGGGCGATGTGCGCAGCTTGCGGCGCGGATGGGCCAGCGCCGGTCTGCAGCCGGAGCTCGGGCCACAGCCGGGAGGGGGTTTGCGACCTGGCCGGCAACCTGTCCGAGTGGGTGAGGGACTGGTACCAGGCCGACTTCTACGCGAGCTGCCCGGGAGACTGCGCCTTTCCGACCGGGCCCGAGACGGACACGGGGCGCAAGGTCGTGCGCGGGGGGAGCTTCCGCAGCCCGGCCGAGGCGCTTCGTGCCGCGAGCCGCGCGTATCGGGATCCGGCGACGGGCAGCGACGAGACCGGCGTGCGCTGCGTGATCCGAGGCGGGACGCCCAACCTGAACTACTGACCGCGTTCTCGACGGACAGCCCCGAGTGCTGCTACCATGTAGGCGCATGGAGCAGCGCATCGCACGCGGCGTGCACCTGGTGGGCGGGGCGGGCCTGAGCGACGGGGCCGACTGTCTGTGCTACGGCCTCGATCTCGGCGTGCCGGTGCTCATCGACTGCGGCGCCTTTCCCTCGAGCTGGCCCCTCATCCGGGAGAACATGTGCCGGGCGGGCCTGCGGCCCGAGGAGCTGCACACGCTCGTGCTGACCCACGCGCACATCGATCACGCCGGCGGGGCGGCCGCGGCCGTGGCCGAGACCGGCTGCCGGGTGGTGGCCCACGAGCTGGACGCGGACACGCTGGAGCGCGGCGAGCGCCGCCGCTCGGCCGCGGACTGGTACCGGACCGAGCTGCAGCCGGTGCCGGTCCACCTGCGCATGCAGGGCGCAGAGGAGAGGCTGGACTTCCCGGACGCTTCGCTCCTTCTGCTGCACAGCCCCGGGCACACGCCCGGCTCGATCTGCGCCTATCTGGACGTCGAGGACGGAGATCGAAGAACGCGGGTGCTCTTCGGCCAGGACATCCACGGCCCCTTTCACCCGGACTTCGGATCGGACAGAGAGGCCCACCGGCGCAGCCTCGAGCGCCTGCTGGCCCTGGAGGCCGACCTGCTGTGCGAGGGACACCACGGGGTCTTCCACGGCAAGGACGAGGTGCGCGCCTTCATCGAGCAGTTTCTGTGATGGATGGTGACATGCGTGAGTCTATCTTTTTTACCGTTGCCGCTGCCTTTCTCGCTCTCGCGTGCAGCGACCCTCCGCGGCCGAGCAGGCCTCTCCTGGACGCGGCATTGCACGGAGACCTGGAGCAGGTGAGGGCTCATCTCCATCATGGATGCGATGTGAACGAAGCGGGCAAGGGCGGCTTGACTCCCCTTCATCACGCTGCGGCGTTCGGCCACGCGGACATCGTCAGCCTGCTCCTGGACCGGGGTGCCGAAGTCGACGTCAGAGACGAGCACGGCAACACGCCCCTTCACCTAGCGGCCAACAACCTCAGCTACGAATCCGCGGCGCTGCTGGTGTCCAGGCGGGCCGATGTCAACGCCAAGAACGCGAAGGGAACGACCCCGCTGCACTCTGCTGCTCGAAGGCGGGAGTCCTTCATCACCGAGAAAGACATCGTGCTGTTTCTCATCTCGAAGGGGGCGGAGGTGAACTCGACCGACAACGAAGGCCTCACGCCTCTGCACCGGGTCGCGTCCACCTGGAGCGTCGGAACGGCCGAGATCCTCATCTCCAAGGGCGCCGAGGTCGATATCGAGGACGGATCCGGATGGACAGCCTTGCACCACGCCGCGGGCATGTGCACTCCCGAGATGATCGAGCTGCTGATCGCCAAGGGCGCCGACAAGAGGTCGAAGAACGCCCAGGGACAAACACCCGCCGGAGTCGCCCGAGAGGGCAGGTGCCCCGATGAGGTCGTGAAGCTGCTCACCGTAGAAGATCTCGGCGTGGAGAAATAGCCTCTATCCGGCGCTTCCCGTGATCTCCCCGACGGCCACCAGGTAGAGCAAGCGCTGCCCACCTCGCAGTCCGAGCAGCGCGGCGGCCTCGTCGTCGTAGAAGGCGCCGATGCCGCACGCGCCCAGGCCGCGCGCGGTGGCGGCCAGGTAGAGGCGCTGGCCCAGCCTGCCGGCGCGGATCAGGGCGTGGCGATAGCCGCGCGGGCCGAGCCGGGCCTCGAGGGCCTCGAGGTCGGCCGCGAAGACGAACAGCGCGCCGGCGTCTGCGAGCCAGCCCTGATCCAGACAGGCCGCGGCCGCGCATCTGTGGAGCACGCCCTCGAGAAGGCGCCCCAGGCGGCAGCCGGCTGCGTCGAGCGCGTAGAGTCCGGCGGCGATCTCTCCGCCTCCCGGGAGCAGCACGCCCGCGCCGAGCTCGGGCAGGGGATCCTCGAGCCTCAGGCTGGCCGCCAGCGCGCCCAGGTCGGCCGGTGCGAGCAGGGCCTTGCGATAGTCCCGCCGCGAGCGGCGCGCGATCACGGCCGCGAAGAAGTCTCGCCCGACAGGCATCGCGGCTGGCTCGAGCGGGATCCAGTCCTCGGCCCGCGCGCTGAGCACGTCGGGCCCCGAGGCCTCGCCCTGGCCGGGCGCTGCCTCGGCACACAGGGCGTCCGCGGCCTGGACGAGCGGCAGGTCGCCCACCCGGGGCGCGCAGGGCAGCCCGGCCGGGACCGTACCGGCCGCCTCGGGCAGCTCGTCCGGCAGGTCCTCGCCCGCAGCCACCCACGCGAGCGCGCTCTCCCGGCCGGGCGCGAGGCCGCACAGGCGCGCTGCCGCCGCGTCGTCGAAGTCGAGCCGCGAGCGCCGGGCTGCGCCCAGGGCATCCAGCGCGCACAGGATGTTTTCCAGTACGTGGCCGGCGTCCAGCAGGCAGTAGCGGTAGGCGCGCTGGCGGTACTTCCAGCCCGAGCGGAAGAACTCCGCCGCCAGCAGCAGCGAGAGGCCCCGACCGGACGCGAGCGGCGCGAGTCTCTGCAGGGCGTGCCGCTCGGGCGCGTAGTGGTAGACGCCGGGCTCGAAGCCCCAGGGCCGGCCCGCCAGGAAGAGCTCGATCGGGTACAGGGCGCCGGCCGAGGGGGCGGAGCGGTAGAAGAAGGATCCTGCCGGCGTGCGGGCCACCGCGCTCACGCCGCAGCTCGCCGCCAGCAGGGCCGACAGGCGGGCGGGATCGGAAGGGCCCGCCTCTGCGAGCGGCTCGGGCAGGGCGAGCGTGCTGCAGTCCTCGTAGCGCCGATCGGTCTCGGGCCGCATGGACCAGTCGAGCCCGCCGCCTCCCAGCGCGCCGCGCCGATAGGACACGGCCGCATGGTAGTCGAAGGCGGACTCGATCCTCTCGGTCATGCAGGGTAGGATAGCCCCAGGCGAGAGCCGTGTCATTGCTCTGATGAAGGAGGTCGTAGTATGACCAGGCTGCGTGCGTCCGCGATCTCGACCCTGCTGGCCCTGTCTGCCTGGCCGGGTGCGCTGCGCGCCCAGGAGCGCACCGCGCCGGGCACGCTCCGGCTCTCGTCCACCTACGAGTGCATCAGCGTCTTCGCCTCCTTCTCCGGCGACTTGGACGCGGACAACACGGCTCGGCTGGATTGGCGGGCGCTCGGGAGCCAGGACTGGCAGCATGGCATGGCCATGACCGCCGACCGGCGGGACCAGGTCACCGGCGGCGGCCAGAGCTACCCGAACCCGTACAAGAGCCAGTGGCGGGCCTCGGTCCTGGGCCTGCAGACCGGCACCGGCTACGAGATCCGGGTACGCTTCGAGGACCCGGACGGCATCGACGGGGCGGATTCGATCACCGACACGATCCGCACTCGGGACGACAGCTACCCCGCAGGCGGCGTCACCTACTACGTGGATGTCGACCATCCCGAGGCCAGCGATCAGAACGCCGGCACGGACGAGGCCCTGCCGCTCGAGACCATCCAGGCGGCGGCCGACATCGCACAGGCGGGTGACACGGTGCGGGTCAAGGCCGGGACCTACCCGGGCCGGACCTTCATCTCGAGCTCGGGCACGGACGCGGCCTACATCCACTTCCAGCGCTTCGAGGACGACCATGTGATCCTGGACGCCGCCAGCGCGCCAGACAACTGCGGGGACAACTACTCGGGCCAGGGACGGAAGTGCGCCCTGCTCATCTCGGGCAGCTACGTGCGCGTGTCGGGCTTCGAGATCGTCCACGGCTACTACGGCATCAAGGTCGACTCGCCGGCCCACGACGTCGTCATCGAGAGGATGCTGGTCCACGACCAGAGCACGACCGAGCTGGAGAAGCCCGTCCAGATCGGCGACTCCTACACCGTGCAGAACCCGGTGGCCAACGTGACCCTCCAGGACAACGAGATCCACGCAGCCGAGGTGGATCCAAACGACTGCGCGGTCCTCGTCATGGGCACCTCCGGGGGGCACGTGATCCGCCGCAACCGGATCCTCTTCGACCATCCCGGCGCCCCCGGCGTCCACGGCACCGACTGCATCGGCGGCTTGCCCAACATGCAGATCCACGGCGGCTTCTTCGAGAACACCGACGTCCACGACAACTACTGCGAGGGCACGACCGACGAGGGCGTCGAGATCGACGGCGGCAACGCCAACGTGCGCATCTGGAACAACGTGACCTATCGAGGCAACGTGGGCTTCTCGATCGCCGCGGTGGTCGTGGGCCCGGCCTACATCTTCCGCAACGTGGTCTACGGCATGCAGGACCACTGGGTCGGCGACTGCCTGGGCGTCAAGAGCGGCGAGACCGGCACCGGGGCGGCGTACTTCTACCACAACACCTTCTACCTGGCGGACGGCTCCGCGTGCAACGGCAGGATCTGGGGCACCGCCGACTACGGCGGCGACGGCGCGGCCTCGAACGTCTTCTACCGCAACAACATCATCCATGCCTACAGCCGGGTCTTCTCCGAGAGCGAGTCCGACTCGCGTCCGGACGCGGATTACGACCTGGTGGCGGATGTCGATCAGAGCGACGGTGTCTTCGCCAAGTGGGGCGGGGCGTTCTACGAGGACTTCGAGAGCTTCGTCAGCGCCACGCAGCAGGAGAGGAACGGGATTCACGACCTGCCGGCCTTCGTCGACGCGGACGGGGCCGACTTCCGGCTGGCCGCGGGCAGCCCGGGCATGGACCGCGGCCAGGTGATCGCGGGCTTCAACGACTCGAGCTCCGCCTGGCCGTTCCACGGGGCGGGGCCGGACATCGGCGCCTACGAGTCCGGTCAGGACGAGTGCCGGGACAGCGACGGAGACGGCTACCCGGGCTACGACCCGATGCACTGCGCCAGGGGCACGGACTGCGACGATGCGAACCGGGACGTGCACCCCGGCGCGGAAGAGGTCTGCGGCAACGAGGTGGACGAGGACTGCGACGGGCAGGCCCAGGCCTGCGGGACGGACGGCGGGACCGATGGCGGCGGTGACGATGGGGGGACGGGCGAGGACGCCGGGGCCGCGGACGGCAGCGGGACCGATGGCGGCGGTGACGATGGGGGGACGGGCGAGGACGCCGGGGCCGCGGACGGCAGCGGGACCGCCGATGGCGGTGACTCCGCTCAAGAGGATCTGGAGGGAGGCTGCGGCTGCTCGGCAGGCGCCTCGGGCCCGCGGCGTGCGGATCTCTGGCTGTGTCTGCTGGCCCTGGGCGTCGGGTGCTGCAGGAGGCTCGGGGAGCCGCGGCGCCGAAAACGGCCGCTCTGCTGACCGGCTTTTTGCCTTGACCGGCCGGGATTGTCGGTCTATTCCCTGCGTTCTGTTTCCGACGGGAGGCCGCTTTGGCCATCGAGGTCGCAAGGCTCCGCAACATCGGCATCTCGGCCCACATCGACAGCGGCAAGACCACGCTGACCGAGCGCATCCTGTATTACGCCAAGCGGATCCACCGGATGCACGAGGTCAAGGGCGCCGACGGGGTCGGGGCCACCATGGACTCGATGGAGCTCGAGCGCGAGCGCGGCATCACCATCGCCTCGGCCGCGACCCACTGCGGCTGGAAGGGCTGCGCCATCAACATCATCGACACCCCGGGGCACGTGGACTTCACGATCGAGGTGGAGCGGGCGCTGCGGGTGCTGGACGGCGCGGTGCTGGTGCTGTGCGCCGTGGCCGGTGTCCAGAGCCAGTCCCTGACCGTGGATCGCCAGATGCGCCGCTACGCCGTGCCGCGAATCGCCTTCGTCAACAAGTGCGATCGGGTGGGCGCCGATCCGCATCGGGTCTGCCGGCAGCTCCGCGAGCAACTGGGGCTCAACCCGGTCCTGCTCCAGCTCCCGCTGGGGCTCGAGGAGCAGCACGCGGGCGTGATCGACCTGGTCGAGATGCGCGCGCTGCGCTTCGAGGGCCGGGCCGGCGAGGCCGTGCAGGCCGGTCCCATCCCGGCGGAGCTCGAGGCGCAGGCCCGCAGGGCCCGGGAGGAGATGCTCGACCTGGCCTCGATGTTCTCGGACGAGCTGACCGAGGCCGTGCTCTCCGGCGAGGCGGGTCCGGAGATCATCCGGCGCGCCCTGCGGCAGGCCACCCGGGAGCAGAAAGTCATGCCGGTGCTGCTGGGCTCGGCCTACAAGAACAAGGGCGTCCAGCCGCTGCTGGACGCGGTGGTCGACTACCTGCCGGCCCCGGACGAGATCGCCCACAGCGCCACGGACACGCGAAGCGAGCAGAGCGTGCCGATCGATCCGCGCCCGGACGCGCCCGCGCTGGCGCTGGTGTTCAAGATCGAGGACAGCCGCTTCGGGCAGCTCAGCTACCTGCGCATCTACCAGGGAACGCTCAGGCGAGAAGATGCGATCGTCAACGTGCGCACCGGCAGGCGCTCCCGGATCGGGCGCCTGGTCCGGATGCACGCCGACGACATGGAGCAGATCACCGAGGCCGCGGTCGGCGACATCGTGGCCATCTTCGGGATCGACTGCAACTCGGGCGACACCTTCACCGACGGGCGGCTCTCGCTGGCCATGGCCTCGATGCACGTGCCCGAGCCGGTGATCTCCTTGTCCGTCCAGCCGGCCGATCAGCGCAGCGCCGACAGCATGAGCAAGGCCCTGCGGCGCTTCTCCCGGGAGGACCCCACCTTCCGGGTCCGCGTGGACGCCGAGTCGGGCCAGACGGTCATCGCGGGCATGGGCGAGCTGCACCTGGAGGTCTACCTCGAGCGGATGCGGCGCGAGTACGGAGCCGGCCTGAGCGCCTCGGCGCCCCGGGTGGCCTACCGCGAGACGCTGATCCGGGCGCTGGACTTCGACTACACCCACAAGAAGCAGACCGGCGGCAGCGGCCAGTACGGGCGGGTGCGCGGACGGATCGAGCCCATGGAGGAAGGGGACTTCGACTTCGTCGACCAGGTCACGGGCGGGCGGATCCCGAAGACGTACATCCCGGCGGTCCGGAAGGGATTCGAGAGCATGCTCGCCGAGGGGCCGATCCTGGGCGCGCCGATGACCCGCATCCGGATCCGGCTCCAGGACGGGGCCTTTCATGAGGTGGACTCGAGCGACCTGGCCTTCCAGGAGGCGGCCCGGGGCGCCTGGCGGAAGGCGATCCGGCGCGCGGACCTGCAGCTGCTGGAGCCCGTCATGCGGGTGGCGGTCGAGGGGCCGGCGGAGCACTTCGGCGCCATGCTCTCCTCGCTGGTCCAGCGACGGGCCGTGGTGCTGGGCTCGTCGGAGCAGCACGGCCAGGCCCGCATCCAGGCCGAGGTGCCGCTGGCCGAGATGTTCGGCTACTCGACGGTCCTGCGCTCGGCCACCGAGGGCAAGGCCGAGTTCTCGATGGAGTTCGATCGCTACCAGCCGGTGCCCGCGAGCATCGCTGACGAGCTCGCGGCGCGGGCTGCGAAGCCGCGCTAGGTTTTCTCCCGCGCACGAGTGCGCGGATGATCGGAGGCCGCAGGCAGTCGAAGAAGCCCCAAAGACGACTTCTTCGACAGCCTGCTAGCGGAGGATGCCATGGCAGAGCCCGAGCCGGAGAGGATGAGCATCTCGGAGCGCCTGCAGGCGGGCCTGGGCCGCCGCGTCGGCCCGGGCGAGCTGGGCCTGGTGCTGGCCCGGGCCGGGGTGGGCAAGACCGCGCTCTGCGTCCAGCTCGCCCTGGGCGAGATGCGCGCCGGCCGGCACGTCGTGCACGCGGCCCTGGGCCAGGGCCTTTCGCAGATCGAGGCGGTCTACAGGGCCCTGTTCGCCGGGGACCTTCCCGCGCTGTGCCGGTATCGCAGCCTCCAGGCCTTCGCCGAGCAGGTGCCGCTCGAACACCTCGGCCTGGCCGTCGAGACGCTCGCGGGCGAGCTGGGCATCGATGTCTCGCTGCTGCTGGTCGACGGCTTCGATTGGTCTGCGCCCGGGCCGGAGCTCGGGGCTGCGCTGCGCGCGCTGAAGCGCCAGGCCGGCGAGCTGGGCGCGAGCCTGTGGACCACCGCGACCACGCACCGGGACAAACGAGACGGCCAGACCGGCCTGCCCGAGAGCCTCCAGGCCTGCGAGGCCGAGATCGACCTGCTCGTGACGCTCGAGCCCTGCGGCGCCCGGGTCTGCGCCCGCGCCGCCGATGCGACGACCGGGGCCGAGCTCTGGCTGCTGCCCGGCTCGCTGCGCCTCGCAGAGCGCGAGGAGGATCTCCGCCTCGCAAGCAGCGACTGCACCCTGCTGTCCGGGGCCCACCGGGGCGCCGAGGCCGCCTTCGGCGCCTGCGCCGAGCGCTGGGGGATCGCCGAGCGCAACTTTACCTTCGCCGGCCGGCCGGTGGCCCGCAGCCGGGGTCTGGTGCTGCTCGACGAGCGCGAGCTCGAGCAGGGCGACGTGAGCTGGGCCTACCTGGACGACCGCATGCACCGCGACTACCCGCGGACAGACGCATTTCGCAAGGTGCTGCAGTCGATCTGGCACCAGGTCAACCCGGCCGGTGAGGTCTTCGCCGTGGGCAAGATCAAAAAAGACGGCACGGTCAAGGGCGGGACCGGCTGGGCGGTCGAGCTCGCCAAGCGCCTGGGAAAGCCGGTCTGCGTCTTCGACCAGGAGCAGCAGCGCTGGTTTTTCTGGGAATCCAGCTGGCAGCCCACCGAGCCCCCGCGCATCCAGCGCCCGGCCTTCTGCGGCACAGGCACCGCCAGGCTGAGCGAGCCCGGCGAGCAGGCCATCCGGGAGCTCTTCGAGCGCAGCTTCGGTTCCCCGGAGGCGCATGATTGAAATCCCTCTCGATTTTCCGGAAAATGCAGAATGCTTTGATGGAAAGCCACCTCGGAAAATCTAGCGAATCCCCGCAGGGGCTTAATGAAAGCCCTGAGCCTTATACACATCTCAAAGCGCAAGGTTTGGCCTGTTTCCGAAAGCCCCGAAGGGGCGGCACAACATAGCCCAGGGCGAAGCCCTGGGATAGAGGCGCAGAAAGCGCGAGAGCCCTGAACGGGCGCAATACAGATGCGATGCGCAGATTTATTTCGCCCCGGCAGGGCTTTTGCGATGGTTCGTCCTGTAACCCAGGGCTTCGCCGGCTCTGCCGGCTTCGCCCTGGGCTATGTTATTGCGCCCCTTTGGGGCTTTGCTCGATCAATCAGCTGCTTCGAAGCGTAAAGCAACAACGGAGAAGATGTGTATTCGGCTCGGGTCGAAGCCCTCGCTCCGTCGGGGCTCTGACCCATCGGATATCGGTTGCGGAAATCGAGAGGTTTCATAGTCTGCACGCAGGCGGATCGAAGCGCGCCCGGATCGGGCTCAGTCGGTCCGGAAGCGGAACGTGGACTCGACCTCCATGATGCCGCCGCCGCAGGGAGGGAAGCGCAGGGAACGCACGACGTCGAGCACGCACAGCTCGAGCGCCGGGTTGCCGAGGCCGGACGAGCGGACGTCGGCGTGTGACACGTCTCCTTCGGGGCGCACCACGAAGCGCACCCGGAGCTCACCTCGGAGCCCAGGCTGTTCTTCGAGCGCGCACTGGTAGCAGGCGCGAACGCGGCCGAGCTGGGCGCGGACGATCCGATGGACCCGCTGCCGGGACAGCGAGCCCTTGACCAGGGGCTTGCCCGTGCTCACCGTGGCCGCCTTGTTTACGAGCCCGCACTTCGAGCCGTCGAAAGGCTCTCGCCGCTTCAGGTCCTGCGGCCGGAAGCAAAGCTTCAGGCTTCCGCGGTCGGGGTGCTCCGCGTCCCGGCGGCTCGCGAGCAGGGTCTTGGTGACGCAGGGCCGCTCGCCGGCCTCGATCCGATCGGGCCTGAGCCAGATCGTCTCGCGGACCGTGCCGGCCTGGCTGCCGTCTGGCCACAGCACGCGAGACCCCCGGGCCAGCTCGAGCCAGGGGCCGGACCCCTCGCGCGATATCCCGCCCGCGCCGCGCAAGGTGAACAAGGAGGTCTTCGGCGGCGGCGGGTCGGCTCGCAGCCGCATCTCGGCGCAGGGCGTGTGCAGGGTCAACGCGACCCCGGTCCGCTCGGGCTTCACGTCCTCGACGCACAGCCTGATCCTGCCGCTCTCGACTTGGTTCGACCCGTCGAAGCGCAGCCGGCTCTCCACGGTGCGCAAGCGGTCCTCGCAGCGGTACGCGAAGCGCCCGGCTGGCCGGTAGCTCTGGCCGACCGAGCCGGGCGGGAGCCGGACCGCAAAGCGCAGGCCGTCGTGGGCCAGGCGGTGGGGCGAGTCGGCCTCGGGATACTGCAGCAACGCAGGGATGCCCGGCTTGAGGCGCAGCGCGGTGCCGTCCTCGTAGCGGAGCTCCACCGGGGCTGCGAGCACCGGGGCCAGGTCGCGCGTTCGCACGAAGAGCCGGAGCCGGTAGTCGGCCAGATCGAAGAGCGTCTCCTGGCAGTGGGCCAGCTCTCGGTCGCGGACGGTCTCGATCTCGGCCCAGGCGCCCTTCACGCCGAGCAGCAGAAAGACCCGCAGCTCTTCCGGGTGGTCGGCGCGGGCGCGGTCTGCGAAGCCCAGCTCCCGGAAGCTCGGAGCGCTGTCCTTCGGGGCCGCATGCAGCCAGGCGTTCTTCCAGACCAGGACGTGCTCCTGGCCTGCGGGCGCATCCTGGGCGGGCGCGGCCAAGAGACACAGACCCAAGAGCCACGTCGCGTTCATGTCTCCTCCCGTCGACATGATGCATCGAGTGGGATGCAAAGAAAAGAGGGCTTGTCATTCGGGCCGAGGACGCGATACAGGACCATGGGTTCTTTTCATGGAGGGATTCGGATGGTGCCAATTCACGAGGTGCTCCAGGAGATCTCCCGGGTCGCGGTTTCGGGTGAGATCGTCGTGTTCGGCAGCACGGCGCTGCAGTTCACCGGCGTGGTCGTAGACGAGAGCGAGCGCATCGATCTGCTCGTCGAGCCGGCCGAGTGCGGCCAGCGCATCGAGGCGTCGATGGGGGCGCAGTCCGCGTACAACGAAAAGCACGGCCTGAGCGTGCGGGTGCAGCCGGCCGAGGCATTTCTGGCGCCGCAATCATGGCGCGCGCGCTCCAAGAAGATCGAGGGGCTCTACGCCCCCGAGGTGAACTTCATCATCCCCCACCCGCACGACATCGTGATGAGCGCGCTCGAGCATTTCGAATCGCAGGACCGAGAGATCGCGCGCCTCGTCCTGGAGGCGATGCCTCTGAGCGGGGATGATCTCGAGGCGCTGGCTGCCGACATGCCACACCGGAAGCAGGCCATCTCGGATCCGAAGCGCTGCGAGGCGTTCGAGAAGCACCTCGAGGCACTCTCCAAGATGCTCCCCTGACTGGAGCGCTCAGGGCTGGACGAACCGGATCTTCTGACCGCTCATGGAGGCGATGCAGCGCGTCCCGTCGCAGAGCATGGTGGGGAAGTAGGCCTCGCCGAGGCTCCGCTTCTCGCCCGTCTTGCACGAGTAGAGCGTCAGCTTGCCGTTGCCCACGGTGAACAGAAGCACAGCCTGCGAGCCGATCACGCCGGCGTTGAGGTTGTAGATGTGGTGGCTGTACTCGCTGCCCGGTGTCTTGTCCCCCTCCGGGATCGTCTCGACCACGAGCGGCTCCGGCTCGCCCAGCGGCTCGCCGTCGTCCGAACATCGCTGCCGGGTGATCGTGTTCTCATGCGCTGCGAAGAGCGAGGTCTGCTCTCCCTCGCGCAGGATGAAGCCCTCACCATGTTCTTTCGGGCGAGAGTCCTCTTGGGAGCCCGTTTCCGGGAAGCGGCTGCCGGGCACGAAGCGCCCGGACTGCAGGTCGAACTCGGCGCCCACGTCGCTGGGAGAGACGGCGAAGCCCTTCGGCGTACCGCGTATCGAGATCTTCACGGGAGCGCATTTCTCTTGCTTCTTGACCCGGATCGGCTTTTCGAGCAGTAGCTTCAGATCGTCGTCGAAGACCGTGAAGAAGATGGCCTGCCTGCACTTGTCGAACCAGTGGATCCGCTCCTGTGCGCCCGTCTTCGAGAGCCAGGCGGCGCCCCAGTACTTTCCGCTGCGGGCGAAGGAGATGGGGCCGTTCCGACCGCCGAGCTGGATCTCGTCGCCCTGGCTCTTCGTCGTGGGCGTGGGCATTGGCTCTTCGGCGCAGGCCGGGTGGAACACGAGGTCCAGCAGGGCCGAGAGCAGGACAGTGGCTTTCCTCATTATTCGCCTCCCGAGTGACATGGCCAGTATACCCTGTGAGGAAAAAAAGCCGAGCAGGGTATACCGCGTTCGCCTCTCGGGGCTCGAAGGTGGTACGAGAGACCTGGAATGGTGCCCATGAGGACAGCGCCTGTAGTCCTGGCCGCCTGGGCCCTGCTGGGTGTCGGGGCCGGCTGCCACCCGCCCCGCCCGCCGGGCTGGACCGAGGCCAGCCACGGCCGCGACGCCGAGCCGGCCTATGAGACCCTCTTCGCGGACGGCGTCGTGCACCTGATCGACATTCTGATCGAACCGGACGCCTATGCAGCCATGCAGGCCGACCTCGGCAAGTACCTCCGGCCGCCGCCCGGCGCCCCGCCCGGCACCGAGGAGCAGGGCCCGCTGGCGGCGGGCGATCCGATCTGGGTGCCGGTGACGGTAGAGCTCGACGGCACGAGCTGGTACCACGTGGGCATGCGCTACAAGGGCAACTCCTCGCTCAAGACCGCCGTCCACGAGGGCATCGCCAAGCTCGCCTTCCGGCTCCACTTCGACAGGTTCGAGGACGACTTCCCCTCGATCGAGGACCAGCGCTTCTACGGCTTCCGGAAGATGACGTTCTCGAACGCCTTCAAGGACCCCTCGCTCATGCGCGACAGGCTGGCGGCCGAGGTCTTCCGCCGCGGTGGGGTGCCGGCTGCCATGGGCGCCTTTGCCAGGGTCTCTGTCGACTTCGGCCAGGGGCCGGTCTACTTCGGCCTGTACACCATGATCGAGGACCCCTCCGACCGGATGATGGAGGCCCAGCTCGGAGCCGGCGGCGGTGCGCTCTACAAGCCCGAGCCGATGCACGGGGCGGACAGCGGCGGCGCCACCTGGTCGAGCTTCGTCGAGCAGGACTTCGACCTGAAGGCCGGCGAGGATCCGGGCTTTGCGGCCGTGCACGCCGTGCTGGACGCCCTGCACGCCGATCGCGCGGATGCGCAGGCCTGGCGCGCGGGCCTGGAGGCGGTCTTCGACGCCCAGGGCTTCCTGCGCTGGCTGGCCGTCAACCAGGTCATGGAGAACTGGGATAGCTACCTGTGCATCCCCCACAACTACTACGTCTACGCCGATCCGGGCGACGAGGGGCGGATGCACTGGATCCCCTGGGACCTGAACGAGGCCATGCTGCACCGTACCGGCCACTGCGATCCGGACTCCCTGGCCTGGTCGCTGCAGCTCGACGAGGCCGATGCGCGGCGGCCGCTGGTGAGGCTGCTGCTCGACGATGCGCACTATGCCCAGGTCTACCGCGACGAGCTTCGCGCGGCCATCGATGGCGCCTTCGATGCGGACTGGCTCATCGAGCGTATGCGGCTCGAGCACGAGCGGATCGCGCCCTACGTAGTGGGCCCGGACGGTGAGCGCGCGCCCTACACCTTTCTGGGCAGCGACGCGGAGTTCGAGTCGTCGCTCGACGGACCGTCCGGCACCCCGCTCATCCCGCACGTGCAGGCGCGTCTTCGCGCGGTCCGGGAGGCGCTCGACGCATGGTGAGCTCGCGGGCAGCCTGGGTCCTCTTGCTGGCAGCGATGGCGCTGCTCGCGCCGCGGGCCCGCGCCTCGAGCGACTTCCAGCTCTGGAGCGAGCTGGGCGTGCGTTACCGCTTCGCGAAGCGCTGGCAGCTGAAGGTCGACGCCCACCTGCGATTCGACGAGAACCTATCGGCCACCCGATCGCTGGCGCCCGAGTGCGCGATCTCCTACCGGGTCTGGAAGTACATGCGCCTCGAGGCCGGCTACCGGAGCGTGATCGAGCCGATCGAGAGCCGGGAGCGCACCTACGCGGACACCTGGCACCGCTTCTTCGTCGACCTGCGCTTTCGCTACCGGATCAAGCCGGTCACGCTGCGCCTGCGGCTGCGCGGCCAGGAGCAGTTCGGCTGGCCCTGGAAGAACGGCGAGGAGCTGAATGTCCGGCACACGCTGCGCCAGAAGCTAGGGGCCGAGTGGAAGACCGGCTGCGGGCTCGTGCCGCTGCTCTCGGGCGAGCTCTTCGTGCGCCTGGCCGATCCAGACGGCGCGCTGCACAAGTGGCGCCTGACCGCCGGGCTCGACTACGAGCTCGGCGCGCACCTGCTCGGCTTGTTCTACCGGCTCGAGGACGTGATCGACGACCCCGAGGAGCCTGTGCGCCACATCCTGGGGCTGGGCTATCATTTCCACTTCGGCGGCACGCGGTAGTGCGGTAGGCTGTGAGCAGATGAGAGCCATCGTTTCGATCGCTTTGCTCGTCGGCGCCTGCACCTCGGCGGAGCCTTCGTTGGTTCGCAGCCGGGCAGGCCAGAGATCCGAGCCGGACAGCCTGTGGGCCAAGGCCGTCGAGCTGGCCGACAGGAACCGCAGCTGGGTGGCCGGACGGATGGAGATCCGCAGCCAGGTCCAGGACGGCGACGGCAAGATCGAGCAGCGCGAGGCGTGCAGCTACCGGAACCTGAAGGCCGAAGGCGGCCGGATCCGGACCGAGCTGCAGAAGGCCACCCGGGACGGCAAGGACGTCACCTCCGAGAAGCGGGCCAGCGAGGCAAGTGAGAAGGGAGACCTGGTCGTCAGGCTGCACAGCGATCACCCCTTCCTGCCCGAGGACCAGCCGAAGGTGGCGCTTGCGCGGACGGCGAAGACGAAGGAGATCCAAGGAAGGCAGTGCATCGGCTACGAGTACAGCCTGCGGATCGACGCGCAGACGTCCACTTCCGGCACGGCCTGGCTCGACAGCCAGACCGGCGCGCCGCTGGAGATCGAGTTCAGCCAGCGCCCGCTCCCGCCCCACACGGATCGCATGCGCACCTCGATTCGCTTCGAGCTAAGCTCTGCGGGCTGCTGGCGGGAGAGCGGGCGGCGGACCGAGGCCGAGGCCAGCTTCTTCTTCCAGACCAAGCACCTGCTGACCGAGATGAGCTTCGGGGACTACTTCAGGAGCGAGCCGACAGCCGGGCGCGGAGGGTCGGATGCTGGAACGTGATGGTCTGCGCCGAAGTCGAGCGTAGGCGTGGTTCCACATCGAGTATCGACTTCGGTGCTTCGACTCCGAGTTGCGCGGCGACGTGGCGGATCCGGGGTGGATTCAGGGCTTGACGAACTTGATCACCCGCCCGCTCATGGATGCGATGCAGCGCGTCCCGTCGCAGAGCATGGTGGGGTATAGGGTCTCCTCCAGGCGCCGCTTCTCTCCGGTCTCGCACGAATAAAGCGTGAGATTCCAGTTCCCGACGGTATACAGAAGGACGCAGTGCGAGCCGATCACACCTGCATGGAAGTTATAGATATTCGCCGGTTTCTTTTCATCTTCCGGGCTGGTCTCGACCACGAGCGGCTCCAGCTCGCCCAGCTTCTCGCCGTCGTCCGTGATTCGCTGCCTGAAGATCTTGTTGTTTTCCCTCACGAAGAGCGAGCTGAGATCTCCCTCGCGCAAGAGGTACATGGTGAACGAACTGTAGTACGTTTCCTCCAAGGTCATGATGTCGCCCGTCTTCGCGGGCGTCTTTCCGTCCGGGGAGAACAGATAGCGGATGACGTAGGCCGTTCGGTTGATTCCAGGCTTGTCGGGATCGGGCTCGCGGGGCCGGATCTCGCACCATACCCGGATCAGCGCGTTTTCGCCGATCGCCTGCTCCAGGATCTCCGTCTTGTATGCGAGCTTGCGCGCCTCGGGCACCTTCAGCGCGTGTCCGCGGGAGCTCGGAGCCGGGAAGCGGCTCTTGCGCAAGAAGCGCCTGGACTGCAGGTCGAACTCGGCGCCCACGTCGCTGGGAGAGACGGCGAAGCCTCTGGGCGTACCGCGTATCGATATTTCCACCAGGGCGCATTCCTGCTGCTTCTTCACCCGGATCGGCTTCTCCAGCAGCAGGTTCAGATCGTCGTCGAAGACCGTGAAGAAGATGGCCTGTTCGCACGTTTCAAACCAGTGGAGCCGATTGGTTTGACTGATCTTCGAAAGCCAGGCCGCGCCCCAGTACTTTCCGCTGCGGGCGAAGGCGATGGGTTCATTCCTCTGACCGCCGAGCAAAATCTCGTCGCCCTGGCGCGTGGTCGTGGGCGTGGGCACCTTCTCCGGACTGCACATGGCTATCGATGCAAACAGGCCAATGGTGCCGCCGACGATGCCCGTGACCAGGCCGCCGATGGACATTCCCCTGCCGCGCAGGCGGTTGCCGGAAGCTCTGAAGTCGAAGATGAACTTGACGTAGAACGCGATGGCGATCACGCCGCAGATCGGACCCACCAGGGGCACGCAGCACAGCACCGTGGCCACGATCCCCAGCACCAGCGAGGCGATGGCGCTTCTGCTCGTCGCGCCGGCCGGCGGTCGCGCGTCCGGCGCTCCCGGCGGGGCCATCGTAGGCGGGGACATCAGGGCCGGGGGAGGTGGCTGGCCTTCGGATCCGTTCACTTGAGCCTCCTCGAGTCACAGCTGCCGAGATCGACCCGCGGGGGCTACTCGAGCGCCTGGCGCCACTCGGCCTTGCACTCGCAGTCGAGCTCGGCGAGCGGCCGCGCGTCCTGGCTGAGGTTGAAGGCGGCCAGGGCCTCGATCACGCTCGCGGAGCAGCGGTCGCAGTTGTGGGCGGCGCGGGCGGGCTGAAGGCCCTCGTCGCTCAGACCGACGTGGATCGGGGCCAGGGCGCAGGCGCGCTGCGCGACCTCGACGACCGACCACAGCCACGGCGGCCGGTAGCGGCCTTCGAAGAAGGCCTGCTCCAGCTTCGTGTTCGGGGCGACGAAGCAGGGCTCCAGGCCGATGCGGATGCCGCAGCCCAGGTCCTTGCCCAGGCCGGCGACCCGCTGGCAGGTCTCGAGCGCGTCGGAGATGGACTCGGCTTCCGTGCAGTCCATGGGCTTGAGCAGCACGTAGACGAAGAGCGAGAGCTTCGCCGCGGCGACCAGGTGGGCCGCCTGCTCGAACTGCCGCCAGGTGAAGCCCTTGTGGATCTTCTTGGCGCGGATCGCGTCGTCGGCGCTCTCCAGGCCGATGGCGATCTCGAGCGGGATGGAGCCCGCGGCCTGCACCGCGCGGTGCAGCGCATCCGCGGTGACGTACTCGGGCCGGCTCTCGACCAGGATGCGCGCGCAGCGCGGCACCCGGGCGGCCCGCTGCAACATCCGCTTCTGCGCCTCGACCGACACTTCGTCCGGGTTGAAGAACGAGCCCGAGACGAACAAGTCGATGGCCACCGGCCGCCTCGCCCCGGTGGCCGTGGGGATGCGATCGATGGCGGCCTCGATCTGGGCAGCGAAGTCGTCTGCCGAGACCGGCCCGCCGGTGCCCAGCGACTGCGGAAAGGAGCAGTTGAAACAGCCGCCGCTGCGCGCATACCAGGCACAGCCCGGCGCGGCCAGGATCACCATCAGCCGGCTGCCCGCTCCGTCGCCGACCCGGGCCGGCGTCCACTCCACCCGTCGAGGTTCGTGCGTCATGAGCTCTTCACCTTGGGGTGCGGCGCCAGGAACGGCCCCATGGCCAGCGCGTCCATGGACGAGCTCAGGAAGGTCCGGATGGCCTCCTGCGGTGAGGTCACGATGGGCTCGCGGATGTTGAAGGAGGTGTTGAGCACGATCGGCAGGTCCGTCAGGCGCTTGAACTCCCGGATCAGCTGGGCGTAGTGCGGGCAGTGCTCCTCCTCGACCTCGTGGATGCGCGAGGTGGCCAGGCCGGTCGAGCCGTTCTCCTGGATGACCGCCGGGATGACCTGCATGAGCTTGCGCTCCACGAGCGGCAGCGCGAAGAGCATGTAGCGCGTGGAGAGCATCTCGGCCGGCCTGACGAAGAAGCGCTCGACCGCCTCGGGCAGGCAGCTCGGGGCGAAGGGGCGGAAGGACTCGCGGTACTTCACCCGCATGTTGATCCGGGTGCGGGTGTCGAAGCGGCTCGGATCGCAGACGATGGAGCGATGGCCGAGCGCCCGGGGGCCCACCTCCTGGCGTCCCTGGAACCAGGCCACGATCTGGCCGCGCTCGATCCGCCTTGCCACCTCGGCGGGCAGGTTCTCCACCTCGCCGAAGTCGAGCCCCTCCGCCTCCAGCGCGCTTCGCATCTGGTCGGCCGAGTAGCCGGGTCCCAGGTAGGCGTGGCGCATGCGCGGCCGCTCCCGGCCACCGAGCCGAAAATGCAGCAGGACCGCCGCGCCCAGGGCCGTGCCGGCGTCGTTGGCGGCCGGCTGGACCCAGATGCGCTTGAAGGGAGAGCGGGCGGCAACCTCGTAGTTGGCCACGCAGTTGAGCGCCACCCCGCCAGCCAGGCAGAGATCGTCGACCGGCTCGGCGCAGCGCTCCTTGCACTGCGCGTGCAGCCGGCAGGCCATGTGGACGAGGATGTCGTTCGTGGCCTCCTGCAACGCGGCGGCCACCGAGGCGTCCTCGTAGCGGTCGACGATATCGTCACGCCGGGGCCCGAAGAAACGCTCCAGGCCGGAGAAGTCGTCGGTCCGGAAACGGAAGGCAGAATCGTCGACGAAGAAAGTGCCGTCCGGCACCGGGTAGAGGATCTGGCGCATGGATGAGAGGTGATCGTGGCCGGTCAGCTCGCCTTCGGGATCGGTGATGGCAGCGTAGCCCATGACCTTTCCCGGGCCGCTGTAAACGTCGAAGCCCAGGAACTCCGATATGCGCTCCCACACGAAGCCGAGCGAGTGCGGGTAGTCGACCGTCTCCAGCTCGTCGAGCTCGCTGCCCGAGCCGAGGCCCATCCAGGAAGAGCCCTTCTCGCCGATGCCGTCCACGACCAGCACGGCCGCTCTCTCGAAAGGCGATACCAGGTAGGCCGAGGCGGCATGGCAGAGGTGGTGGGGCAAGAAGTGGAACTCGGCCCGCGGGGCGCGCGCGGCGAGCTTGTCGCGCGCGGCGAGGTTGTGCTCGTAGAAGCACCGCTCCCCCGCCTCGGTGCCCCAGCCTTCGAGCGAGGTCTCGACCCGCCCTTTTTGCGTCTCGTAGCGCAGCTCGGGATCCAGCGAGTAGCCGATCGCGTCCAGATCGGCCCAGTCGATGCCCGCCTGGGACAGGCACCAGGCCATGGCGGACTCGGGCAGCTCGTCGGAGTTGTCGATCAGGGCGTGCTTGCCGTGGCGAATGCGGTTGAAGCGCTCCTCCTCGGCCATGGCCACGATCTCGCCGTCGACGACCAGGCAGGCGGCGGACTCGTGGTACGCGCTGTTGATTCCCAGGATCCGTTTTTCGCTCATGGTGAAGTCTTTCGCCTCACTCGCCCAGCGCGAGCTTGATCTCGCGGTACCGCTGCATCAGGGCCATCCGGCCCTTGCTGGAGGCCAGGCTATCGCGGTACTCCTCCGGCAGGTAGCTCCGATCGGTGCACTCGAGGACCGCCGCCAGGATCTGGAGCATCTTCTCGTCGCTCTCGGCGGATGGCATGAAGGCGTCCAGGGCCCGCTGGAGGTGGTCCCGGGTAACGTCCTGGGCTCCCTCGATCAGCGAGATGCGCTGGGCGCGGGTCACGATGCCCTCGATGTCCGCGCCGGACAGGCGCAGGCTCTCGGGCAGCTCGGGGACCTCCTCCGGGGTCACGTCGACCTTGTTCTTCTTTCCCAGGACGGTGAACATCTGGCCGAGCTCGTCCTTGTCCTGGGGATAGAAAAGCGGGATGTGGACCTCGCAGCGCCCCTGGCGCTTGATGTCGATCGGCAGATTGTCCGGCCGGCAGGTCAGTAAAAACCACAGGATCTTGCCGCGGTAAGTCGTGTTGCCCATCTGGGCGGCGAACTGGCCGAAGACGCGGCTGGACGTGCCGCTGTCGCCGCCCTGGGCGCGGTCGCCCAGCATGGCATCGGCCTCGTCGATGATGACCGCCACCGGGCCCATCACCCGCAGCACCTTGAGGATCTTCTCCAGGTTGCCCTCGGTCTCGCCCACGTACTTGGAGCGGAAGTTGAGCAGCTTGACGCACGGTACGCCCACCGAGCCCGCATAGCACTCGGCCAGGAAAGTCTTGCCCGTGCCCACCGGCCCGCAGAGCAGATAGCCCATGGGCACGGCGTCCAGGCGGCCCTTGCGGATCAGATCGGCGTCCTCGGCCAGCCGCTTCTTGGCCGCCTCGTGGCCGACGACCATCTCCAGGGTGTGAGCCGGCTCGACGAACTCCACCAGCCCCTGGCATTGCCCCTCGATCATGCGCTTCTTGTAGACCTTGAGCTTGTCCAGGCTGATGCGCTTGTCGGCGCGGATGGCGCCCGACATCAGGCCCTGCAGGTGCACCAGGGTCAGGCCGGCGGTCATGTCGGCCAGCAGATCGGGGCCCACCTCGCACAGCCGATCGAAGTCCCGGCCGCCCGCGGCCCAGTGGATGTACTTCAGCCGCTCGCTCCGGCTGGGGTAGGGGACCTCGATCTTGGTGGTGTGGGCGTTCTGGACCAGGGAGTCATGCAGGTCGCTCAAGCGCTCCGAGACGAGGCAGAAGGCAAAGGGCACTTTCTTGAAGTAGGGGCTCTTGGACCAGTTGAGCAGGGTGGCCAGGTTGGAGGCCTGCTCGCGGGCGGTGTGCGAGACGGCCGCGGCCGGCGCGAGGAAGTGGGCGTAGTCCAGCAGCAACGCCACCGAGGGCGGATCGCCCTCGCGCAGCAGCACCAGCTCGAGGTAGCGGTTGAGCACGGCCATCACCTGGCCCGGCTGCCGGGTCTGGCGCAGCTCCTCGATCGGGCCGATGAAGCGCTCGATGTGCGCCTGGATCTTGCTCAGCCGGGCCGCGCTCGAAGCCAGCGCCCTCGGGCCGGTGACCTGGTCGTAGTAGATGACCGCATCCCAGCGACCGAAGACCTGCGACGAGAGGAACTCGGGCAGCATCGCATAGCTGACGCCGTCGCGGCGCTCGATGCGGACCAGATCGCTGACGTTGCCGTGGATGATGAAGGTCTGGGATGCGCCGCTGGCATGCGCCTCGGCGAGCTGCTGGGTCCAGGACGGATGCCAGGACTCGATGCCGGCTTGTCTATCGGACATGACCGCCTCTTCGTGCGCCCCGGTATGGCGGGGCTCAGGATTCGAACAGCTCCGTCTCGTCCGAGCCCTCGACTCCCAGCAGCTCGGGCGGGTGATCGACGTCGGTGTCCAGGCCGCTGAGGAACTCGAGCTCGTTCATGGCCTTCTCGGTCTGGGCCACCGACGCCGAGACGCTGTCCACCTCGCGGGTGATGAAGTTCGCGTCCTGCCGGTTGATGCCCATCTCGCCGAGGCTGGCGATCTTCGTGTACAGCCGATCGAGCTCGAGCTCGATGAACTCGTGGTTCTCCACGGCCCGCCGGTAGTTGATCAACCGGGCCTCGGAGGTGTCGAGGGTGTCCTGGAGCGACTTGCGGCGCTGGGCCTGAGGCGGGGAGTCTTGCTCGGCCGGGCCCAGCTCCTCGAGGCGCTTGCGCGCTCGCTCCACGTGGCGCTCGATCTCCTGCTCGTCGATGGTCTGGAAGAACTTCTCCAGCGCGCTCTTGGAGTAGAGCAGCTTGAGGTAGATCCACAGCAGCTTGTTCACGCCGCTGGCCTGCATGTCGTCCATCAGCCCATCGCCCGCGACGGCGTCTCCCTTGACGCCCTGGGAGATGCGCCGCAGGTGGAAGCACAGGCCGCGGAGCTTCTCGAATCGCTGTCGGTCCTCGTCGCCGAGCGACTCCAGGATGACCCGCCCCCGCTCTGCGGTCCGGGCCGCGGCCTCCTTCTTGTGCTCCTTGTGCTCCTCGGCGTCGATGGCTTGCTGGAAGCGCGGATGGGTACACAGGCCGGCCAGGTAGACCACCTCTCCGGCTGCGACCAGCGGCAAGACCACGTCGGGGTGGCCCGAGATGAATCCCACCGCGGCGCCGGCTGCGACCGCCAGGACGTTCCAGTGGTAGAGAAAGGCTCTCTTCAGGTACTTGAAAAAGCTTCTGGCCGCCATGTCTCTTACTCTCGTTCCGGATCCGGCAGGGGGCTCTCCCCGCTAGTCCTTGCCCTCCTCGAGCTGCTCGATGATGTCGCGCAGCTCGTAGACCACCTCCTGGAACTCGCTCTCCTTCTGCATCTCGGCCGCGGGCCGATCGGGGCGGGGCAGCTGGAGCTCCTTGAGCAAGGTGCCCGGAGACGAGCTCAGCACGTAGCAGCGATCGCCCAGATAGACGGCCTCGGTGATGTCGTGGGTGACGAAGAAGACCGTGGCCTCCACCTCGCGCCACAGCTTGACCAGCAGGTCCTGCATGTGCATGCGGGTGGTCGGATCCAGCGCGCCGAAGGGCTCGTCCATCAGGATGATGCGCGGCTTGAGGATCAGGGTGCGGGCGATGGCCACCCGCTGGCGCATGCCGCCGGAGAGCTCGTGGGGGTACTTGTGCTGATCCTTGGAGACGCTCAGCCCGACTCGATCGATCCAGTAGCGGGCCTGATCCAGCCGATACCCCTTGCTCACACCGCGGCACTCCAGGCCGAAGGCCACGTTCTGCAGCACGGTGCGGTGGTCGAAGGATGTGTAGGACTGGAAGACCATGCCCCGGTCGGCACCCGGGCCGGTGACCTGCTTGCCCATCACCAGCACCTGGCCCTCGGAGGGGGGGTGCTGGGGCTTGAGCCCGGCGATGAGCCGCAGGATGGTCGACTTGCCGCAGCCCGAAGGGCCGAGCACGGTGATGAACTCGCCGATGTCGGGGATGTCCTCGACCGTGAAGGAAATGTCCTTGATGGCGGTGAAGGAGTTCTCCTTGCCAGGGTTGTAGGTCTTGGTGACCGAGTGGAACTCCACCACGTTCGGGCGCGGCGCGGGCGCCTTCGGTTTGGGCGGTGCGCCTGTGGCGGCGCTGGTGGCTGCGGGCGCGGCAGCTGGTGGCTTGGCCGCTGCAGGGCCGGCCGCGGTGGCGGCAGGCCTGTCGACTGCCGTCTCTGCAACGTCGGGGGCGGGCTCGCCGGCTGCGGCTGCGGCAGCGCCGGTCTTGCCGGCTGTGCCGGCGG